>DAIUEP010000030.1:18833-30077 GCA_036845065.1 Xanthobacteraceae bacterium
CTAGAACATCGCCATTCCTCCATTGATATGCAATGTCTGTCCGGTGACGTAGCCGGCCTCGTCGGAGGCAAGGTAGACGGCTGCGGAGGCCACGTCGGCGCCACTGCCGAGCCGGCCGGCCGGGACCCGCGCCAGAATCGCCTCACGCTGCTTGTCGTTAAGCTTGTCGGTCATCGCCGTGGCGATAAAGCCCGGCGCGATGCAATTGGCGGTCACGCCACGCTTGGCATATTCCTGGGCGATCGACTTGATCATCCCAATCATACCGGCCTTGGCCGCCGTGTAGTTGGCCTGCCCCGGATTGCCGGTCACGCCGACCACGGAGGTGATGCCGATGATGCGGCCGTGGCGGCGACGCATCATGGTTTTCACGGCTGCGCGGGCGAGCCGAAAGGTCGCGGTCAGGTTGAGCGCGATCACGTCGTCCCACGCCTGGTCGCTCAGCTGCACCAGGAGATTGTCGCGCGTGATACCGGCGTTGGCGATGAGGATGTCGAGCTTGCCCATCGCGCCTTCGCATGCCGGCACCAGCGCCTCGACCGCATCCTTGTCGGCCAGGTTGCAGGCGAGCACATGGACGCGGCCGGCCAATTCGCCTGCAAGCGCATCGAGCGCGTCGCGGCGCGTGCCCGAGATCGCAACCGTCGCGCCCTGCGCATGGAGCGCGCGCGCGATCGCACCGCCGATCCCGCCGCTCGCGCCGGTGACGAGCGCCGTCTTGCCGGTCAGATCGAACATCGTCGCTCTCCCCGCAGCATCAACCGCGCGCCACCTTGAACGCCGTGACATCGTCCGGCGTGCCGATGGCGGTACCGGTTGCACCCTCGGCGATGCGCTTGACGAGACCGCTCAGCACCTTGCCGGAACCGACTTCATAGAACGTCGTCACACCGGCAGCCACCATGAACGCGATGGTCTCGCGCCAGCGCACGGTGCCGGTCACTTGCGCGATCAGGCCGCGCACGATCTCGGCCGGATCAGAGGTCGGCTTCGCCAGCACGTTGGCGACCAGCGGCACGCACGGCGGCTTCACCGTCACCTTGGCCAGCGCATCCGCCATGACGTCCGCGGCCGGCTGCATCAGCGCGGAATGGAATGGGCCGGAGACCGGCAGCATCATCGCGCGCCGCACGCCTTTGGCTTTGGCAATCTCGACCGCGCGCTCGACCGCGGCCTTGTGGCCTGACACCACCACCTGCCCGCCGCCGTTGTCGTTCGCCGCCTGCACGATCTCGCCCTGTGCGGCTTCCGCCGCAATTCCGGCAGCCTGCTCGAATTCCGCGCCGATGAGCGCCGCCATCGCGCCGACGCCGACAGGCACCGCCTGCTGCATGGCGCGGCCGCGGATGCGCACGAGCCGCACCGCGTCGGCGAGCGTGAGTGCGCCGGCTGCCGCAAGCGCCGAATATTCACCAACCGAGTGCCCGGCAACGAACGCGGCGTCGCGCTTGAGATCGATACCTGCCTCTGCCTCCAGGACGCGCATGGCAGCGAGCGAGACCGCAACCAGCGCCGGCTGGGCGTTCTCGGTGAGCGTCACCCGCTCGGCCGGGCCGTCCCACATGACGGCGCTGAGCTTGTCGCCGAGCGCAGCATCGACCTCGTCGAAGACCTGCTGCGCCACCGGGAACGCTGCGGCGAGCGCCTTGCCCATGCCGACCGCCTGGCTACCCTGGCCCGGAAACACAAACGCAATCGACATTGCCCGCCGCCCCAAGGAAGCCCCAAGAAAAAGTCCGAACAATTGTTGGCGCCCTAAGACACCGCACTCACCGCCCTGTCAAGGCGGCGGTAACCATGCGGGGGCATTTCTCGAGCCCGCGAACGTCCTCCTAACCCGCTGGCAATGGCCAGAAGGTATGACGGCACGGGCAGGAACAGGGCCCCGCAGATGCCCAAGGTGACGCTCGCGACCGAAGACGACCTGGTGCACGCCCGGGCCGATCCGGCGTTCCGGAATCAGCTCGTGGCCAACAACCTGGACATGCTGCTGTCGGAGCTCAACCGGCTGCGCACGCGCGCGGGCAACGCCCCAGACACCGCCCGCCACATCCGCGAGGGCGCCGATCTCGCCGTCAAGCTCGCCGAGCTGCTGCAGCGGGTCGGGGGCCGTGGACGGGGTTGAAGCCTTAACCCCGCGCGGACAGTGCCACAATCCTTGCCTTTTAGCCAAAACACCCTATAAACCCAGCCTTCCGCTCGATCCCGGCCGGGAGCTGAACGGACGGCCGCAGGCTTTCTCCCCTTTTCAAGGAGCCTTCGGCAGGGCCTCGTGGCCCGGCGTCCGGTGTTTCCGCCTTCTGAGCATTCGAGCCTTTCCCGAAAGGGCTCGAAGGGCTACGCGCCGGGGTGAGCATTGAACCAGGGAAGGGCATTCCATGCCGCTCTACGAACACGTCTTCCTCTCGCGCCAGGACGCCAGCGCGCAGCAGGTCGAGGAACTGACAACCCATCTCAAGGGCGTCATTGAGCAGATGGGCGGCAAGATCGCCAAGCTCGAGCAGTGGGGCATCAAATCGCTGTCATACCGCATGCGCAAGAATCGCAAGGCGCACTACACCTTCATGAATCTCGACGTACCGCCGGCCGTGATCAACGAGATCGAGCGGCAGGAGCGGCTCAACGAAGACGTGTTGCGCTACCTCACCGTGCGCGTCGATGAGCTCGAAGAGGGCCCCTCGGTGATGATGCGCAAGGTCGACCGCGACCGCGAGCGCGACGATCGCGGTGGTGGCGGCGGCTTCCGTGATCGAGATCGCGGCGGCTTCCGCGACCGCGATCGTGATCGTGATCGTGGTGAGCATCGTCGCGACAGCCGCCCGCCGAGAGATGACGCTGCCACAGCCGAGCGCGCGGAGTAACGACGATGAGCCTTGCACCGACACAGACACGCCGCCCGTTCTTCCGCCGCCGCAAGACCTGCCCGTTCTCGGGCGCCAACGCGCCGAAGATCGACTACAAGGACGCGCGACTGCTGCAGCGCTATGTATCCGAGCGCGGCAAGATCGTGCCGAGCCGCATCACCGCGGTGTCCTCGAAGAAGCAGCGTGAGCTCGCGCGTGCGATCAAGCGCGCGCGCTTCCTCGGACTGCTGCCTTACGTGATCCGCTGAACGCGGATTGAGACTGCCTTCCGCCTGCGGCGCGGAAGCACATGCGAGGCCGACCGCCATAAGGCAGCCGGTCGATGGTTGGGGCGGACCTGGATCGATTCCTGGATCCGTCTCTAACCGCTGATGAAGCGGGACAGCTTGCGATGCTGTTGCAGACGTTACTCATCGGGCTTGGCGCCGGCGCGGCCGCGGCGCTCCTGTTTGCGTCCGTCGCATCGGGCTCGATCCTGGCGACGCTCCTGTTCTATCTTGCCCCGCTGCCGATCCTGATCGCGGCGCTGGGCTGGAGCCACCGGGCTGGGCTGGTCGCAAGCTTCACCGCAGCCGCCTCGCTCGGCGCAACTCTCGGCCTGTATTTCTTCAGCGCCTTTCTGATCGGCGTCGGATTGCCGGCGTGGTGGCTCGCCTATCTCGCGCTGCTCGCGCGCCCGGTCGGCGCCAACGGATCGATGACGCTCGAATGGTATCCGGTCGGCCGCCTCGTGCTGTGGGCGGCGATCATCAGTGCAGCGCTGGTGATCATCGCGGTCCCCAATTTCGGAACCGACAAGGAGAGCTTCCAGGCGGGATTGCGTGTCGCCTTCGAGCGCGCCATCCAGCCGCGCGCCCCAGGCCCTCCCCTCGGCGCCGACATGGAACGCCTGGTCGACATCCTGGTCGCTGCGATCCCGCCGGCGGCCGCCGTGTTGGCCACCCTTATTAGCGTCTTCAATCTGTGGTTTGCGAGCCGCATTGTCCGCGTGTCCGGTCGGCTGCGGCGACCGTGGCCGGACCTTTCGGCGCTCACCCTGCCTCCGGCGGCACTCGGCCTGCTGGCCATCGCGATCGCGGGCACCTTCCTGCCCGACCTGGCGGGGATCCTCAGTCGCATCGCGGCGGCGAGCTTGTTCATGGCCTACGCCATTCTCGGCTTTGCGGTGCTGCATGCGCTCACGCGCGGCCTGAGCTTTCGGCCGGTGTTGCTGATCGCGGCCTATGGGGCCGTCATCGTCCTCGGCTGGCCAGTGCTGGCGGCTTCATTCCTGGGCTTGGCAGAGGCGGCCTTCAACGTCCGCACCCGCGTCGCCGGCAGCCGGGCGCCACCGCCGGCTCCCCCCATTTCCTGAAACACCTCGCATACCAACTCAACGAACGGAGACTGACCATGGAAGTGATCCTGCTCGAACGCGTCGCCAAGCTCGGCCAGATGGGCGAGGTCGTGCGCGTCAAGGACGGCTTTGCCCGCAACTATCTCCTCCCCCGCGGCAAGGCGCTGCGCGCCACCGACGAGAACCGCTCACGCTTTGAGACGATGAAGGTCGAGCTCGAAGCGCGCAACCTCGAGCTCAAGAGCGAGGCCGAGAAGGTGGCGAGCAAGCTCAACGGCCAGAGCTTCACCGTGCTGCGGCAAGCCGCCGAGGGTGGCCAGCTCTACGGCTCGGTGACGCCGCGCGATATCGCGGCGCTCGCGAGCGACAAGGGCTTCACGCTGTCGCGCAGCCAGCTCGCGCTCAATGCGCCGATCAAGACCATCGGACTGCACAAGGTCCCGGTCATTCTGCATCCGGAAGTCGAAGTGTCGATCAACGTCACGGTCGCCCGCAACGCCGACGAAGCCGAGCGCATCGCGCGCGGCGAGGATGTCACGGTCGCGCGCGAGGACGCTGCCGAGATCGAGGCCGAAGCCTTCTTCGAGCCGGAGGCCGCGGAAGCGCTGCGCGCACGCGAGACGCCGGCGGAAGGCGCCGAACCGGCCGAGCAGGCGAAGAAATAAGGCCCCGGTCAAGTCCGGGCTGCCTCACGCGTCGCCCCTACTCCTCGAACGGCTGAAGCACCGGAGCGGGGGGTGGTGGTGGCGGCAGCTCGGGATGCCGTTCTTCGGCAACCGCACGTGCCTGTGCGCTGGCACTGGCGCTAGGTCGGCTCTTGGGCTGCGCCTGCGCGGACCCGGGCGCTGCCCCCGACTTCGCCTGCTCGACCGGCGGGCGGGGCTGCTTGGCGACGTCGGCAGGTGGGCGCTTGGGCTGCGCTTGGGTCGGGGGCTGGGCGGAACGCGGATCGCTACCGCCGAGGCCAGCAAGATAGCTGGCCATGGCAGCCGCCTCGTCGGATCCTGCGGTGTAATGAGACCGCAGGAAGCTAGCGCTGGCGCGTCGAAGGTCACGCGCGCTGCGGTGGCAGGCCGAACAGGTATCGCCAAAAATCTGCGCGGGCGTCTTGCCCGCATCGATATTGCCCTGGGCATCGGCCGCCGTGACCTGCAAGGCAGCAGCGAGGCAAGCCACAGTCCATGACAAAAGCCGCGGCACAGTCGACAAGGATCCTCTCCTTACCCCTCGCCCGGCGCCAATCGTGTTAGCGTCCCGGTCAGGTCCCTATCTATCTACTCGGTCTAACCTGCAACCCAGCTTGCCCTGCATGGCATGCCAAAGGCAATGCACATTGCCGGGATGACCGAAGTTTGTTCTAATTGGTCTTGTCCGACGGCATTCGGCCATGGAACCGGGAGGCAGGTCGAATTGTTCGCACCGATGCCGGTGGATTATGTCGGCGGCGTGGCGGGGCGAGCGAGCGCACGGTCATGTGGGATGCGGCCGATGGATCGGTTGCTGCGAGCAATATTGCAAAGATCAATTTGCGCAGGAACGCTGCGGGTCACCACCGCGAGCGGCACGACGTTTTCCCTGGGGGACGGCACCGGAAAGCCGGTCGCGATTCGTTTCAGCACGCATGCCGCCGAGCGAGGCGTTCTGCTCGATCCTGAGATGCGGTTCGGTGAAGCCTACATGGACGGCAGCGTTGTCGTCGAAGAGGGCTCGATCGCTGATGTTCTGGCTGTTATCCTGCGCCAACAGCGCGACGGCAGACCCCCGCTGTTCGCCCGGCCGCAATGGTTCATCCGCTATCTCTATCGCCGCCTCCTGCAATTCAATCCGCGCCCGCAGGCGCGACGCAATGTCGCGCATCACTACGACCTCGACGGCCGGCTCTATTCCCTGTTCCTCGACGCCGACCGGCAATACAGCTGCGCTTATTTCGAAGCGCCGGGCCAATCCCTTGACGACGCCCAACTCGCCAAGAAACGCCACTTGGCCGCCAAGCTCCTTCTCGCCCCCGGCCGGCATGTGCTCGACATCGGTTGCGGCTGGGGCGGCCTCGGCGCCTATCTCGCCGAAACGACCGGCGCGCAGGTCACCGGCATCACGCTCTCGCAGGAGCAGCACGCCGTCGCACGCCTGCGCGCGGCCGAGCGTGGCCTGTCGGAGCGGACCGACTTTCGGCTACAGGATTACCGTGACGTGACCGGACACTTCGACCGCATCGTCTCGGTCGGCATGTTCGAGCATGTCGGTGTGGGGCACTACAACGCGTTCTTTCGACAATGCGCCGCGCTGCTCAATGATGACGGCGTGATGCTGCTGCATTCCATCGGTCGCTCGGAAGGCCCCAACGTCACCAACCCCTGGATTGCCAAATACATCTTCCCGGGCGGCTACATTCCGGCCCTCTCCGAAGTGCTGCCGGCGGTTGAGCGCTCGGGCCTGCTGGTGACCGACGTCGAGATCTTGCGTCTGCACTATGCCGAGACATTGAAGAAGTGGCGCGCGCGTTTCCTGGCTCATCGCGAGCAGGTTGAGCGTCTCTACGATGCTCGCTTCGTACGGATGTGGGAATTCTACCTCGCGGCCTCGGAAATGGCATTCCGCGAGCAGGCAATGATGGTGTTCCAGCTGCAGCTCACCAAGCGGCAGGGCGTGGTGCCGATGACGCGCGACTACATCACGCGAGAAACCGCGCAGTTGCGGGCGCGGGAACTCCGCCAGCGCCCGCCGTTGCGGCTCGCCGGCGAATGACTAGTGCCGCCGAATTGAAGTTCCTGCACCACGTGCAGCAAACTCTTCAGGAACTTCAGATCGAAAAGCGGCACTAGAATCATAGAGTTGCCGGTGCCCCTTTGTTTCCGAAGTTCGTGTAAGAGTTTGCTGCGACGTATAACGAACTTCGGAAACGGGGCACTAGGCGCCCGTTGCTCACGGGCCACCACATCTTGGGTCAAGTCTCGCCGATGCGTGACGCAGTTCTTACTTGCGATCGGTGGGTAACGGGGACAGCCTCGGCGAGGCATCGCCGCGAATCGGTGCGCGGTGTTACCTGAACCTCACTTCGACGGATTGGAAGCGCACTCGCAATCATGACGCAGCTCGAATCGACGGCCCGCGTAATTCAGGACGAGTCGAAGCCCGGCTATCGCACTGCCCCGCACAACATCGAGGCAGAGCAATCGCTCCTGGGCGCCATCCTGGTCAACAACGAGGCGCTCTACCGCGTTTCCGACTTTCTTGAGCCGGTGCATTTCTTCGAGCCGATCCATCAGCAGATCTACGATATCGCGCGCAGCCTGATCCGCACCGGCAAGCTTGCCTCGCCGGTGACCTTGAAAACATTTCTGTCGGCCGACGCCGACATCGCCGGCCTGACGGTCCCGCAATATCTCGCCCGCCTGGCCGCCGAGGCGACCACGATCATCAACGCTTCGGACTATGGCCGCGCCGTCTACGATCTCGCGATCCGGCGCGACCTCATTCAGATCGGCGAGGAGATGGTCAACGTGGCGTTCGACGCGCCGGTCGACTTCGCGCCGCGCGAGCAGATCGAGGACGCGGAGCGGCGTCTCTATGACCTCGCTGAGACCGGGCGCTACGGCGGTGGCTTCCTGCGCTTCGAGACGGCGCTCACCACCGCGCTCGAGATGGCGTCGCATGCCTATCAACGCGACGGAAAACTGTCCGGGCTTGCAACCGGCCTGCGCGATCTCGACAACAAGATGGGCGGCCTGCAGAAATCCGACCTCATCATCCTTGCCGGCCGGCCCGGCATGGGCAAGACGTCGCTCGCGACCAACATCGCCTACAACGTCGCGCGCGCCTGGCGCGGCGAAGTCCAGGCCGACGGCCAGATCGCCACGGTCAATGGCGGGCGCGTGGGCTTCTTCTCGCTCGAAATGTCGGCCGAGCAGCTCGCCACGCGCATCCTCTCCGAGCAGACCGAAATCTCCTCGAGCAAGATCAGGCGCGGCGAAATCACGCAAGGCGATTTCGAGGTGATCAAGGACAAGTCGATCGAGATCCAGCACCTGCCGCTGTTCATCGACGAGACCGGCGGCCTGTCGATCGCGCAGCTTGCGGCACGCGCCCGCCGCCTCAAGCGCCAGCGCGGTCTCGACCTCATCGTGATCGATTACATCCAGCTCCTGCAAGGCAGCACACGGCGCTCTGCGGAAAACCGCGTCCAGGAGATCACCGAGATCACCACCAACCTCAAGGCGCTGGCCAAGGAGCTCACGGTCCCGATCATCGCGCTCTCGCAACTCTCGCGCCAAGTCGAGAACCGCGAGGACAAACGGCCGCAACTCTCCGACCTGCGTGAATCAGGCTCGATCGAGCAGGACGCCGACGTCGTCCTGTTCGTGTTCCGCGAGGAATATTACTTGAGTAACAAGGAGCCGCGGCCCGGCACCGACGAGCACATCAAGTGGCAGACTGATATGGAAGCCGCGCACGGCAAGGCCGAGGTGATCATCGGCAAGCAGCGTCACGGGCCTACGGGCACCGTCAACCTGCAGTTCGAGGCTTCGGTCACGCGCTTCGACAATCTGGCCGCGGACGCCCAGGTGCCCGAGCGCGCGCCCGAGTATTAGCGCGCGGACTTGCGGTTTCGAATGGAAGCTTTGGGTCGGCCACGTGGCGCTTGAGCTCCAGTCGCTGGTTTCGCGACCTCGCGGGCGCAATCAATCTCGCGGGCGCAATCAATCTCGCGGGCTCAATCAATAAAGTGCCTCACGACCGGCATGAGCGTGCGGTTCTTCCGCGTCATCATTCCGACCGGCCAGGACGAAATACGCAGGTCGAGCGGCAGAACCGTGAGGTCGGGAAGGTTGGCGCTGAACCGCAGAAGCGAGGCCGGGAGAAGGCCCACTGTGTGGTTCATTGCCAACAGCAGCAGCGCTGACACTGTCGCTCGCAGCGCGCCCTCGCCCGCTCTTGCTGCAGCGCCGCACACCATCCGCGAGCTCGGGGCGTTCGCAGCCCCGGACAACCGTACCGCATCGACGCCCGGGTTGATGTCACGCGCCGACCATCGTTCAATTCTTTGAGCGCAGCGCAACCGCAGCTTTACGCCCGCTTTACGGCCGCTTGCCGGTTCGATAGTTTGTTAAAGTCCTGAGCAAGCACACGTCCCAAGGATGGCTTACCGATCTCGGGACTATCATCGATCTAATCGTTCGGAAGCACAACAATCGTTCGGAAGCACTTGGGCCACTTCAGGGAGGAGTGCGTGCACATGAAAAACCAACTGGGAATCATGCTTGGACTATCGGCCTTGATGATCGGGCCGGCAATGGCGCAACAGCCGAACCCAAACCAGGCTGCTGCCAAGGCACTGCTGCAAGCCGCCGACAAGGCGATGGGAGCGAGCTTCCTCAAGGGCTGGACCGCTTCCGGCACCGGGTGGATGGGCTACCCCGGCCAGCAGTTCGCCCAGGGCGATCTGCCGCGCACGGACTTGAAGAGCTATAGCGAAAACATTGACCTCGGCAGCAAGTCCGCGAGCTGGGAGTACACACGGGTTCAGGGGAACAATCCCCTGCGCGGCGGCGGAGCAGGCTTTCCGGTCCAGGGCGAGCAGGGCTTCAAGGAATTCGTCAACAACGGTCTTGGCTGGAACGTAAACGCGCAAGGCCAGGCTGCCCCGATCAACCCACGGGACGGCGCGGATCGCCAGCTCAGGCTTTCGCTCCACCCGGCCAGCTTCATCCAGGCAGCGCTGGCGGACAACAATGCGGCGGCGACCGAACGGTATTTCGGCCGGCAGAACCGCACGGTCAAGGTCGTCGCATTCACGACCAAGGTCTGCGATCGGCCGCAACCGCAATGCACCCGCCGGGTGACCGGCGAGTTCAACACCGACAACCTGCTCGAGCGGGTGGTCACCTGGTTTGCCGACCCGGTGCTCGGCGACAAGATGGTTGAGCTGCGCTGGAGCGACTACAAGGACGTCGGCAACAGCGTGAAGATGCCGCACCGCGTTCACGCCCATATGGGCGATCATCCATTGATCCAGGGTGGCCATAACTGGATGGATGTGCGGTTCAGCGAGATCAAGGTGAATGCCGGCACCGCGCAGGCGGTTCCCGACAACGTGCGCAATGCGCCGCCGGTCACGACTGCGAACGTGGTCGCGACCAAGCTTGCGGACGGCGTCGTGCATATGGGCGGCGGCTCGCACAACAGCATCGCCGTCGAGTTCAACAACTACGTCGCAGTGATCGAGGCGCCGCTCGACCAGCAGCGCTCGCTGGCCGTGATTGCGGAAGTCAAGAAGCAGTTCCCCAACAAGCCGATCCGCTATGTGATCAACACCCACAACCACTTCGACCATCTGGGTGGGCTGCGCGCCTACGTGGCGGAAGGCGCGACGGCCATCACCGAGGACAAGAACAGAGAGCTCTACAAGAATGTCGTGCTGGCTCCGCAGCCACGGACGCTTCTGCCCGACCGGCTGTCGCAGCGGCCGTTTGCGCCGACCGGTCCCGGTCAGCGAATGCTGCAAACCTATACAGACACCTACACGATCAGCGACGGAAATCAGACCATCGAGCTGTATACCGTCGAAGGCCTCAATCACAGCGACAACATGACGATCGCGTATCTGCCAAAGCAGAAGCTGCTCGTCAGCGCGGACATGGGCGGCCCGCCTCCGGCTGGATCGCCCGCGCCGGCCAATATCAGCAACAACATGATTGTGCTCTACAACAACATCAAGCGGTTGAAGCTCGATGTCGTGACTCACGCCCCCATCCATGGTCCGACCGGACCACAGGCCGAGTTCGACCGGATCGTCGGACCCGCCGCGGCGCGGGCGCCCCAGCAGCAGGGCGGCGGCTGATACGCACTTGAGTGCGGACATCCTCCGCACTCCGTCCATTCTCGCACTCGACATGGCCGGCACCTTGTGCCGGCCATGGCGTTTGAGCGTCGATTGAGGTGGACGCACATTCATGGGCTGGACTTGGTCTGGGCTATATTGTCCACCGGAGGGTAGAGTCGGAATGTGACGCGGTGGCTTTAGGCTGAACATATCTGTTGCCGCCT
>DAIUEP010000031.1:0-14447 GCA_036845065.1 Xanthobacteraceae bacterium
CGCCACCAACATGCTGCGCATCGCATTCGTCGGGCAGGACGCGCCGGGGGATTGAGAGAGTCACGGCGCCACGCGGGCCGCCGCCTGCGCGGCCACCTCGTCGATCGCAGCGACCACGCGGTCCGGCGCCGCATGATGCGGCATGTGGCCGACGCCATCGAGCACGACAAGCTTGCTGTGCGGCAGCTTGGCGGCCAAGGCCCGCGCATGGATCTCGGGTGACACCACGGTATCGCGATCGCCGGTGATGATCACGGTCGGCGCCTTGATGGCGGCGTAACGCGGCGCCTGGCGCGTCACAAAGGCGTTGAGGCCCACCACATCGCGCGCGTTGGCGAGAAAGGTCTGCGGCCGCAACACCAGGGCGATGGCGGCGCGATCGGCGTAGTCGGCGGGCGCAGCCTGCGGCGCGAACACTGTGCCGGAGACCGGTCCGATCAGCACGGCGCCCGCCGGCAGGACAAACGTATGCGCGAACAGCGGCCCGAGAACCGGAATGGTCGCGAGATTGTAGTACCAAGCAATGCCGGTCGACCACGGATAAAGCGCAGGCGCCAGCAGCACGAGGCCCGCGACGCGCCCTGGATCGTCAAGCGCGAGCGCGGTGGCTACTGACCCTCCGAGCGAGTGCGCCACCACGATGGCGCGTCCGATATCGAGCCGCTCCAGCGCCTCGGCCACCATGGCGGCCTGGCGCGCCGGCGAGACGTCGTCCGCTATTCGCTCGCTCCAGCCATGGCCCGGGCGATCGATCAGGATGACGCGATGCCGCTGTTTGAGGCGGTCGGCGAGCGCCAGTCGCAGGTCCTCGAGATTGCCGCTCGCACCGTGCAGCAGCACCACCGGCGGATCGTCATCGGAGCGCTGCGCGCGCTCGTCGATGTCGACCACATGCAGCCGCCCGCCGCCGACCTCCACGAACCGGCCGGCGGGCGGATGGGCTCGTGCGATCATGCGTGCGCCGACGATCGTGGCGGCCGCAAGCAGCGCGCACAGCGACAGAGCGATACCGACACCGGTCAGCAGCATGCGAAAACGGGTCACGCAGGTGATGTCCAGGAGAGTGGCGAATAGCGAATGGCGAGTAGGGAAGAGTCACTAGCGGAAAACGACCTGACTGACTATTCGCTATTCGCCACTCGCTGTTCGCTCCCTCATCCCCGCACCTTCGGCAGCTCGATGAACTGCCAGGGGCTCGGCATGTCGCCGCAGGGGACCTCGATCAGCGCCGGCTCGTTCCTGGCGAGCGCGGTCTCGAGCGCCTGCCGCAGCGCCTCCGGCCCGGTGACACGGGCGCCGCCAATGCCGAAGCTCTCGGCGAGCCGCACGAAATCCGGATTGGCAAGGTCGGAGCCGATCAGCCGGTTGCCGTGCAGGTCGCGCTGCATGTTGCGCACATTGCCATACGCGCCGTCGTTGAAGACGACGACCACCACCGGGATGCGGTGCCGCACCGCGGTCGCAAGCTCCTGCACGTTGAACATGAAGCCGCCATCGCCCGAGATCGCGACCACCGGTACGCCGCCCAGCGCGTGTTTGGCGCCGAGCGCGGTGGCGACGCCCCAGCCGAGCGTGCCCTGGTAGCCGGACGAGATGTAAGTGCGCGGCGCGCGCGCCTCATAGGCGTTGCGGGCGGCGTAGCCGACCTGCGTCAGCTCGTCGATGACGACGCCGTTGTCCGGCAGCACGTCGCGGATGGCCTTGAGATAGCCGAGCTGGGGCGCCAGCACGGCGAGGTCGGTGGCGACCTGCGCCTTCAGCGCGCGGCTGGCCTCGACGCGTTTCGGCCGCATCGGCGAGAGCTGGCCGAGATGAGCCGCGATGCGCCTGAGCACCGCGGCGGCATCGCCGACGAGGCCGATCTCGGGCTTGCGCAGGCGATCCATCTCGGCCGGATCGATATCGACCTTGATGATGGTGAGCTTGTCGTCGACGCCCCAGGTCGAGATCGGCAACTGCAGGCGGGTGCCGACCGCGAGCACCACGTCGGCGCTGCGCCAGAGCCGGTGTCCGCCCACGAACACATGGCTGAGCGGATGGCGCTCGTCGAGCACGCCCTTGCCGCGGCGATAGGCGACGACCGGCGCGGTGAGCCGCTCGGCCAGCGTGCGCACCTCACTGACCGCTTCGTTGGCGCCACCGCCGACGAAGATCACCGGGTGCTCGGCCTTGGCGAGGAGCGCAGCGGCGCGGCCGATCGCGTCGTCGTCGAGCGGCGGCTCCGGCTCGGGCGCAAGCTGCGGCATGAGATCGACCTCGGCCTTGGCAGCGAGGACGTCAGGCGGCAGCTCGAGCCCGACCGGACGCGGGCGGCCGGACTGCATCACTTGGAACGCCCTGCCCACCAGGGCCGGCGTGTCCTGCGGGCGCGTGACGCGATCGGTCCATTTGGTCAGCGTGCGCAGGATGCCGATCTGGTCGGGGATCTCGTGCAGCAGCCCATGGCCCTTGCCGATGGCGCGGCTCGGGATCTGCCCGATCAGCGCAAGCACGCGCGCGCCGGTCGAATAGGCGGTCACGAGCGCCGCCGTGCTGTTGAGAAATCCCGGGCCGGGCACGACCGAATAGGCGGCAGGCTTGCCGGTTGCGAGCGCCGCGCCGAGCGCCATATAGGCGGCGCCCTGCTCGTGCCGGGTATGCACGACCTTGAGCGCCTCGCCGGCATCGAACATGGCGTTGAACAGATGATCGCTCTGCACGCCGGGCAGGCAATAGATTGTCGACACGCCGTGGCCAAGGATCGATCGGACAACGGCGTCACCTCCGCTCATCAGCGGCATTGTTGTTCTCCAGTCTCACGGCTCGCGGGCTTTGTGTAGTCGGAAATCCGCTACTGGAACAGGTCCTTGAGCACGACCTTCCAGCGCGCCGATTCGCCCGCCAGGGCGCTCGCGAAGGTGGCGTCGTCCTCGTAGGCCACGGTGGCGGTCAGCGTCTTTACATTGGCCTGCACGGCCGGAGTCTTGAGGATTTCGGCGACCTCGGCCGAGAGCTTCTTGACCACCGCAGGCGGCGTGCCGGCCGGCGCGAACAGGCCGATAAAGCCACCGGCACGCCCGAAGCCCGGCACGCCCTCTTCCGCGATGGTCGGAATTTCCGGCGCGGCGGCCGAGCGCTTCACCTCGCCCATGCCGAGCGCGCGCAGGCGGCCAGCGGCGACGTGCGGATAGGCCGACGTGATGTCGACCGCCGCCAGCGGGATCTGTCCGGCGATGAGGTCGACCACGGCCGGCGCACTGCCCCGGTAGGGAATGTGCGTGAGGTTCGCGCCGGTCGCCTTCTTGAGAAGCTCCATGGTGATGTGCTGGCCGGTATGGACGCCGGTCGAGCCGTAGCTCAGGCCCTGCGGCCGCGCCTTCGACTGCGCGATCAGTTCCTTGATGCTCGTCGGGCCCGCGGCCGGATGCGCCACCACGATGACGCCCACTTCGATCAGCTTGGCGACCGGCGCCAGATCGCGCAGGAGATCCGGCGCGGTCGAGTTCGGCAGATGCGGATTGATCAGCAGCGCGCCGGTCGCGCCGACCGCGAGCGTGTCGCCATCGGGCGGCGACTTGGCGACCGTGACGAGGCCGAGCGATCCGCCGGCGCCGACGTTGTTCTCCACCACCACGGTCCTGCCCAGCCGCTCGCCAAGGCCGTTCGCGATCGCGCGCGCGATGCCATCGGCCGAGGCGCCCGGCGCAAACGGCACGATGATGCGGATCGGTTTCTGCGATTGTGCAGAGGCTGCGGCCGGCATCAGCAGCAGCGCGAGCAGGACAGCCCGTGCGAGGCGCATGAATTCCTCCCGTTGTCGTGGCCGTAATGTTAGTGCAATCGCGATCCACGCACTATGCACCCGAAATGACATCCGCCCGAAATGACAATGGCCGGGACAAGCCCGGCCATCACAACCAAATCCAACGTGCAGCCGCAATCAGATTTCGCGGCCCTCGACCTTCTCGGTCAGCTTCTTCACCAGCTCGGGAATCTTTTCGAGCTTGGGATGCACTGCGAGCGCGCGGCGGTAAGCCTCGAGCGCGCCTTTGTCGTCGCCGAGCTCCTGCATGATGGTGCCGAGCCCCGACAGCGCCCCGAAGTGGCGCGGCTCGCGCGCGATCACCTCGCGGATGTCCGCGATCGCGCTGACGTAGTCCTTGTTGTTGAAATAGACCGTCGCGCGGCGGTTCCAAGCCTCGACGTAGTCGGGCTTGAGGTCGATGATGGCATTGAGGAGCTTGAGCGCGAGGTCGAACTCCTTCTTATCCATCGCGGTCTTGACGCGGCCCATCAGCAGGTTGCTGGTGTCGCCGCCGGCGGCAACCCAGAGCGCCCAGATTCGGTTTTCGACATATTTGGCGCTTTCCTCGGTGGGCGCGATCTTGAGCGCCTCGAACAGCTTGTCGATGTTGATCTTGGTATCGCCGGTCTGCGGGCGCGGCAGATTGGCCGGCGGCTCGACCAGCTTGGGCTGCGGATCGACCAGCTTAGGATCCGGTTCCGGCGCGATTTTGGGCTCGACGCCTTCCGGCGGTTTGGCGTCGGGGGCCTGCGCGAGCGCGCTCGTAGCCGGGAGGGTTGCGAGGAGGGTGGCGACGAAGAGAGCATGGAATCGCTTTGTCATGGCCGGAAGCTTAACGCTTCCACCATGGCCTCGCAAAGGCGGTATTTGGTCAAACTGGCGTGAAAATCGCGACCCCGGCCGCGGGGCCGCGGGCCCGATCAGCCTTGCCGAGCCTTGAACCGGCGCTGGACCTTGTTGATCACGTAGACCCGGCCCTTGCGCCGGACCAGGCGGTTGGCGCGATGACGACCGCGCAGCGATTTCAATGAGTTACGGACTTTCATGGCTCCAAGCTCGCTTCGCGTTCCAGGGCCCCCGCGCGCGCGTCGGCCGACGAATGTGGCGCGGAAACTAGGGGGGTGAGAGCGGTTCGTCAATTGCAGATTGCCGCCCCGCCAGCCTGACCCTAACGATCACAAAATGTTCAAAGTCATGCATTCTCTATGGTTTCTAGTGCGTGCGATGCTAGGTTTAGTTAGGCCCCCAAACGGGTCGTGAATCGATGCGCTGGTTCCGGCGGAATGTGCGATTTGGATCGTGGTGCGCGCTCTTGGCGCTCGCAATCCAGCTCGTTTTGTCGTTTGGGCACCTGCACATTGTGGGCTCGGCCGCAGCGGCAGCAGCACAAGCGTCCGCCACCGAGCCCGTCTCCGCTTTGCCGGAGGCCCCGCCCGTCCCGTCAAAGCACGTGGGCGACTACTGCACCATCTGCGCCAATCTTCATCTGGCGGGATTGCCGACCGCGGAGCTCCCGTCGGTTCCGGCGCAGCACCTGTCCAGCCGGGCGCGCCTGACAGTCCGCATCGCGGCCAAGTCGAGCGCCTATTCCGGGCTGCCCTTCCACGCCCGCGCACCTCCCGTCGCCTGACATCATCGGTTCGCAGGTCTTCGGCCTAGCCGCGTCTTGACGCGCAGGCGCCGAAGCCTCGTCTAAGCGGCGTTGTCCTTTTCGCGCAACCGGCACGCCGCGGGTCACGGGTGGCGTTGAGGATGCGATCATGAACATCAATGCTTTACAGCAGCAGTTCCGGGCTTGCTGGCGATCGGCAGGCAGCGTCGTGCCTGCGCTCGTGGTCTTGCTCGCGGCTGGTCTGGCGGCGGCGCAGGAGCAGCCCCCCGTTGGCAATCCGGTCGACGTCGCCACGCTGCCGCGTGATCTCAGCCCATGGGGCATGTTCATCGCGGCCGACAACGTCGTGAAGGCCGTGATGATCGGTCTTGCGCTTGCGTCGGTGGCCACCTGGACCGTGTGGCTTGCCAAGACGATCGAGCTGATCGCGGCCAAGCGGCGCCTGCGCGCGGACCTGGGGCTGCTCGCCGCGCGGCAAGCGGACACGCTGCAGCGGCTGCCACGGCGCAAGAGCACCATGGGCCGCTTGGTCGATGCAGCCGCCACCGAGCTGCAACTCTCCGAGAGCGCACCGGACAAGGACGGCATCAAGGAGCGGATCCTGTTGAGCCTCGCGCGCATCGAAAAAGCCGCCGCGCGCCGCATCTTGCGGGGTACCGGCGTGCTGGCGACGATCGGAGCAACCGCGCCGTTCGTGGGGCTGTTCGGCACCGTCTGGGGCATCATGAACAGCTTCATCGGCATTTCGAAATCGCAGACGACAAACCTCGCGGTGGTGGCGCCCGGCATTGCCGAGGCGCTGCTGGCGACCGCGCTCGGCCTGGCCGCCGCCATCCCGGCGGTCGTCATCTACAACGTCTTTACGCGTCAGATCGCGGGCTATCGCGACCTCGTCGGGGACGCTGCGGCCGAAATCCTGAGATGGGTCAGCCGCGATCTCGACCGGCAGGATGCCGGCATCACCGCATCCAAGCACACACTGTCAGCGGCCGAGTGAACCCATGAGCATTCGCCTCGATCATGGCGAGGACACGCTCGCCGAAGTGCACGAGATCAACGTCACACCGTTCATCGACGTGATGCTGGTGCTGCTCATCATCTTCATGGTGGCGGCGCCGCTTGCGACCGTCGACATTGTCGTCAACCTGCCGTCGTCGACCGCGCAGCCACAGCCGCGCCCGGACAAGCCGCTGTTCCTGACCGTCAAGCCCGACCTGTCGCTCGCGCTCGGCGACGAGCCGATTGCGCGCGAAAGCCTGCGCGGCGCGCTCGAACGGGCGACGAACGGCGACAAGGACATGCGCGTCTTTCTGCGCGCCGACAAGGTCGTCCCCTACGGCGAGGTGATGGAGGTGATGAATCTCCTGCGCGCCGCCGGATATTTCAAAGTGGCGCTGGTCGGGCTGGAGAAGACATCACCATGATCACGCTGAGCCGCGAGGATCGGACCGATTTGCTGCGCTGGGTGGTGTGCGCCGCCATCATCCTGTTCGCTCACGGCGCGATCGCGGCGGCGGTCCTGCTCAGGGCGCCGTCCGAGGAGGATAGCGCGCAGGGGGCCGCCATCGTGATCGAGCTCGCGGACGTGCCGGTCGCACCAAGCGACGTCACGCCCACCGAGCCCACGGAGCAGCCCCAGGAAAACCTCGAGGAAAAGATCGAGGCGCCGAGTGACGTCGCGATGCTGCCGGAGCCCAAACAACAGGTGGCGAGGCCCGTGGAGGAGGACACTCCGCCTCCCGCGCCCACAACGGCGCCGACGGAGGGAAGACAGGACGCCAGCGGCTCGAACCTGTTGCCGCAGTGGCAAAAGGAGGTCAGCGCCATTCTGGAGCGCAACAAGCGCTATCCGTCGGAGGCGCGTGCCAAACGCCAGCAAGGCGTCGCGAAGATCGCCTTCAACATGGACCGTCAGGGACGAGTGCTTTCAACCCGCCTCGTGACCAGCTCCGGGTCATCTGCGCTCGACCAGGAGGCGCTTTCGCTCACGCAACGCGCGCAGTTTCCGCCGCCGCCGGTCGTCTTTGCTGGGGGCGAGATCAGCGTGACCGTGCCGATCCGCTTCAACCTGAAGTGACACACAGGACTTGACGCGACATGCGTGGGTTCCGGGCGAATGTGCGAGCGGGAGCGTGGTGCGCGCTGGTTGCGATGGCGCTCCAGCTTGCGCTGACGTTCGGCCACGTGCATGCGAGTACGGGCCCCGCGGCATCGCTTAGGCTGACTACCCAAGGTCTGGCGGCGCCGCCCGACGGGCCACGCGTTCCGCTGAAGCCGCTCATCGACCACTGCGCCACCTGCGCATTGATCCACATGGCTGGCGCCGGGGTGCCGCCGGCAGCTGTCTCGCTGCCGCTGCCGGATCCCGTGGCAGCCGCGCGTCTCTCTTTCACGGTCGCATCTGAGCCGACTTCCTCGCGGCCGCTTCGCGTCCGCGCCCGCGGACCTCCCCTCGCCTGAGATCGACTGCGCCAGCGGCAACGCCGTGCTTTGCGGGGCAATGCCCTGGCTTTGGGGCGCAGCGCTTCAAGGGCTGCAACACGCATTGACGATGTTGGGGATCAAAACATGTCTATCCGGCTCAATTATGCGCTGCTTCTGGGCAGCACGACGTTCCTATCTTTGAGCAGCATCAGCGATGTTGCCTTGTCGCAGGTCGACCTGCCGCCGGTTGACGTGACGGCACCGAGTCCCATTGCGCGGCGCCCAGCGCAGCCGAAGCAAGCGGCCCGACCCGCGGCGCCCGCGCCCGCGGCTCCCGCTGCACCACCCGCGCCAGAGGCCCCGGCTGCTGGGACATTGCCCGTGATTACCGACCAGTTTGCGACCGTCACGGTCGTTCGCACCGAGGAGATCAGGCGCAACGGCAGCGCCACTCTGGGCGACCTTCTGTTCGGCAAGCCCGGCATCACCGGCTCGAGCTTCGCGCCCGGCGCGTCGAGCCGCCCGATCGTGCGCGGCCTCGATTCCAATCGCGTCGGCATTGTCGAGAACGGTGTCGGTGGGGGCGGCGCATCGGATCTCGGCGAGGATCACTTCGTTCCAGTCGATCCGCTGACCAGCAACCAGGTCGAGGTGATCCGCGGACCCGCGACCTTGCGCTACGGGTCGCAGGCGATCGGCGGCGTCGTCTCCTCGGAGAACAACCGCATTCCCGAAGCGCTGCCCTGCCGTCCTGGCGACACTCCGCGCCCCATCGTTGCCAAGGCGCCGCCCGCCCTCGACCAAGCAGGCTGCGTCAGCGCCGAGGCGCGCGGCAATGCGACCAGCTTCGACAATGGCCTCAATGGTGGCCTGTTGCTCGACGCCGGCAAGGGCAACTTCGCCTTCCACGCCGACGTTTCCGGCCGCCAGAGCGACGACTATCGCGTGCCCAAATATCCCTATCTGGTTCCGCCCAATCCCGCTGACGCGCCACGCGCCACGCAGCCGGGTGCCTTCAACGGGCGGCAGCCGAACTCCTCGCTGCGCACCAATGGCTGGTCCATGGGCGGCTCGTATCTGTTCGACGGCGGCTTTGCGGGCGTCGCGGTGATGCAGAACAACGCGCTCTATCACATCCCGGGCATCGACGGCGAGAACCACAACACGCGCATCGACGCGACGCAGACCAAGGTGCTCAGCAAGGCCGAGTGGCGCTCGCCGACCGATGTGATCGACGTGGTCCGGTTCTGGGGCGGCGTCACCGACTACAAGCACAACGAGATCGGGCTGGACGATCCGCTCGACCTTAGCAGCCTCGGCGTCCGCCAGACCTTCACCAACAAGGAGCAAGAAGGCCGGCTCGAGGTCACGCTCAAGCCATTCAACCTTCGCTTTGCCGAGATGACGACGGCGATCGGCGTGCAGGCCGGGCATCAGGAGCTTACCGCGCCGAGCCCCGACAACCCCGGCAGCCCCCTCAACGGGCTGTGGGACCCGAACAACAACAGGAGAGTGGCCGGATATATCTTCAACGAGTTCAAGTTCAGCGAGACCACCAAGGCGCAGATCGCGGGCCGCATCGAGAACGTCCGCTACAATGGCACAGTGCCTGACTTCAACTCGCTCATCTTCGATGCGGCCATCCCGGGCAGCATCGGCCCCTCGATCGGGCGGAGTCCTGAGTTCGTGCCCAAGAGCGCCAGCATTGGGCTCATTCAGAACCTGCCGTGGAATCTCGTCGGCAGCATCACGGCACAGCATGTCGAGCGCGCGCCGAAGGCCGCGGAGCTGTTCTCCCGCGGCCCCCACGACGCCACGACCACGTTCGACATCGGCAACCCGAATCTCAAGATCGAAAGCGCCAACTCGATCGAAGCCGGGATCCGGCGCGCCACCGGTCCGTTTCGCTTTGAGCTCACCGGCTACTACACCAGGTTCAACGGCTTCATCTTCCGGCGGCTCACCGGCAACACTTGCGACGAGGCATCCTGCATCGACGCTGCAGATCCGGCCGGACCGCTGGAGCTCAAGCAGGCCGTCTATTCCCAGCGCGACGCCACTTTCCGCGGCGTCGAGTTCCAAAGCCAGTACGAGGTCGCACCGCTGTGGACCGGCGTGTGGGGCATCGAGAACCAGTTCGATGTCGTGCGCGCCACCTTCACGGACGGCACCAATGTGCCGCGCATTCCGCCGGTGCGCATCGGCGGCGGACTGTTCTACCGCGACAGCGCCTGGCTCGCGCGCGTCAACCTGCTGCACGCCTTTGCGCAGCACAATATCGCGCTGGTGGGAGAGACGCCGACCCAGGGCTACAACGATCTCAGAGCCGAGATCAGCTATCGCTGGAAGCCGACGCGGCTCACCAGCGATAGCTTGCGCGAGGTGGTGGTCGGAGTCAGCGGAACCAACCTGCTCAATGACGACATCCGCAACTCGGTGTCCTACACCAAGGACGAGGTGCTGATGCCCGGCCGTGGCGTGCGCGCGTTCGCGAATGTGAAGTTCTAGCCGGTCTCTTTTTGACCTCTCCTTCGTCATGCCCGCGCTTGTCGCGGGCATCCACGTCTTCCTTTGTGAACTGCTGCCAAGACGTAGATGGCCGGGACAAGCCCGGCCATGACGGCGGATGGGTCTATGCGCGCACGAACATCGGGGCAGCGCCGAGCCAGGGGACATCGTCGACCGTAAGCTCGACCGAGAGGACGAGGAACGTGCCGGCAACCTGCGTTTCCCTACTGGGCGATCGCGATGAATCGACAACTTCGAGCGGATAGCTGCCCTTGCAGCTCTCCGCCATCCAGCTGCGTCGGAGCACCTCGGCAGCGCGAAGCAAGACAGGCGCAATAGCGATTTGCCATGCGAGCGTATCACGCACACTAATATAGGATGCTAGCTCCGTCAGCCACGCGTCCGCGCTCGCCATCGCGCGCGCGCCCTGCGGATCGCGGGCAAAGCTCCGCGTCCGGCGAACCCAGGCGCCCTTGTAGGCAATCGAGGCGCGCACCGCGAAGCGGCGCGCCAGCGGCACAGGGCCCGAGACCTGGATCAGCCGCCGGTCGAGGTCGAGGTCGGGAGCGATTGCGATATAGGCTTCTTCCGCGCCGGCAAGCCGCGCGTGTTTCTCCACGAGGCCCGCGAGCGCGCCAGCATCGGCGGCAGCTCCGTCCACCTGACCGAGCGCCGCGACCGCAAGCGCATCGGCGCGCTCGATCAGCCGGCGCTCGGCGTCGTCGACGCCCGATCGCACCGACGCGAACATCGCGCTTGCATCCACGAGCTCGACCGCGGGCGCGGCCGTCACCACGTCGTCATAGAGCCCGGCCGGCAGCGCATCGAACTCCAGAACGCCGACGCGTCGGCAGCCGGCGAGCCGCTGGCCGATGGCGGTGCCGGGCTTCGGCGTGTTGACGATCTCGTCAAGCCAGGCGGTGGTCCTGATCCAGTCGGCGACCCGCTTCGACAGCGCGGTCGCGAGCATCGGCGGGCCGCTTCTGGGAACGAGCAGCAGGCTCTCGATCCAATAGGGCGTGAACCCCGTGAGCCAGCACACCGCCGCCGGCCGCACCAGGTTGGTATAGAGCAGGAGCGCGTCGAGCCCGTCGCGCGCCATCGCGGCCTGCAGCCGCTCGAGCCGCGCGGCGAGCGCACTCTTGGGCAATTCCGCCTGGTCCCATCCCATCAAACCGCGGCGCATGATGACTTCCGATCAAACTGGCACGCTGAACAATTCGCGCGGTGTCGCAGTGACGACTTCGCAGCCGTCATGCGTGACCACGAGCGAGTCGCCGAGCACCATGTAGCCAACCACCGGATGATAGGTGTTGGGATGCACGATCAAGGTCATCCCCGCGTCGATGCGCGTGGTCACGTCCTCGAGGATGTGCGGCTTGGTGTCGACGAACAGGCCGAGCCCGTGACCGCGCACCCGCGTATATTCGCTGGTCGTGTATTCGCCGAGCCCGTGCGCGCGGAACACGTCGTTCTCGGCGCGCGCGATGTCGGCCGCCGTGACGCCGTCGCGTACGACCGCGATGCCGGCCTCCATCGATTCGAGCCAAAGCGCGTGCGCCTTCCTCTGCTCGGCGTTGGCCTCGCCGACGACCAGCGTGCGGCAGATCTGCGCGTAGTAGCCGTCGACGCGCGGCGTGAGCTCGGTCGTCACCATGTCGCCACGCTTGAGCCTTCGGCCCGACGGCGGCGCCATGCCGCGCACCTCCGGGCCGCCCACGCCGATGATCTGGAAATTGTGATCGACGCCATGAGCGCGGAAGAACGCCTCGATCTCGGCGATCAGCTCGTAGTCGGCGCGGCCGACGCGCGCCGCCTGCCGGAACACTGCATAGCCGTCATCCGCAAGCCTGGCGGCGCGCCGCATGGCGGCGATCTCGGAGTCGAGCTTGTGCATCAGCAGCCGGTCGAGAAACGCCGTCTGGTCGGCGAGATTGAGATCCTTGGCGCGCGCCGCCAGCCGGCGCGGGATGAGCCGCCCGGGCGCCGAGCCGATGCGCTGATTGCGGAAGCGATCGAGCGCGCTGTCGACCTCGGTCATCAGGCTTTGCGCATACACCACGTCGATGTCCGGGCAGTCGATCTCGGCGCGATCGACCTCCAGCGGGCTGTCGAGATAGAGCGTGACATGACCGTCGGCGCGCACCAGCGCGAGCGCCTGGCCTTCCAACGCCGAGAAGTCGGTGGTGAAGCGCAGATAGTCGCCCTGCCAGGCATTGCCGTAGACCAGGAGCATGTCGATGCCGGCATCAGCCATCGCGGCGAGCAGGCGTTGCTTGCGGTCGTCGTAGATCATCGGCTTACTCGGCTGGCTCCTTCACGGCCGTGGCACCATAAAGCGTCATCGCCGCCTCGGGCGTCACCAGGCCCTCGGCGACGTCGCGCTTGAGCGCCTCGACAGTCCGCTCCCGCGGATCACCATAGCCACCACCGCCGGCGGTCAGGAAGGTCACCACGTCGCCGGCCGCGAGCGGGATCTCGGTCCCCTTCAGCACCACTTGCTCGGAGCCGTCGGCGCGGCGCACGATGGCGGAGTTGGTGGCACCCGCCCCGCCGCCATGCAGGCCCCAGGGCGGATCGACCGTGCGCTCGCAATTGATGTTGGCCTTGCAGGCCTGCAGCATGCGGTAGCTCACCTCAAGCCCGAGCCCGCCGCGGAAGCGGCCGGCGCCGCCGGAGTCGCTCCTCAAGGCGTGCTTGTCGATCAGCACCGGATACTTGATCTCCTGCAGCTCGACCGGCGTGTTGCGCACGTCGCCCTGGCACACCGAGACGCTCGCCGACTCGCCATCCTCGGTCGGCCGCCCGCCCCAGCCGCCGCCGAAGATGTTCATGAGCAGATAGCGCGAGCCGTCCGGCCGGAAGCCGAAGAACGAGCAGCCGCCCATGTCGCCCTTGTGCGCGGCCGGCACGAGCTGCGGCACCGCGGGCGCGAGCGCCTTGAGAATGGTGTCGATCACGGTCGGCAGCGCGATGCTCCAGCGCCCGAGCGCGGCGGGCGGTTTGGCGCTGAGCATGGTGCCGTCGGGCAGCACCACCTTGAGCGGACGGAAGCAGCCCTCGTTGACATCGAGGTCGGGCGAAGTCAGCGCCTTGAAGGCCACGCGCGCCGCCGCGATGCCGCCGGAGCGCCCGGAATTGAGCGGTGATGGCACCTGCGGATTCATCTCGCTGAAGTCGACCGTCATCTGCGAGCCCGCAACGCGGACAGCGACCTTGACCCGCAGCGGCTGGTCGAGATTGCGGCCGTCGTTGTCGAGGAAGCTTTCGGCCTCGTAGACGCCGTCCGGGATTTTCTCCACCACCTGGCGGGCGGCACGCTCGGCCTGGTCCCAGACCTTGGCGATGCAGGCCTCCACCGTCTCGCGGCCATAGCGCGCGATCAGCTCGCCATAGCGGCGCGCGCCGAGTTGGCAGGAGGCGATCTGCGCGCGCAGGTCACCGAGGCTCGCGTCGGGATAGCGCACGTTGTCGCGGATGATCTGCCACAGCGTCTCGTTGCGCTTGCCGGCTTCGAAGATCTTCAGCGAGCGGATCTGCAGTCCTTCGCAATAGATGTCGTTGGCGGCGGTCGAGCCGAAGCCCTGGTGCATGCCGCCGATGTCGACCCAGTGCGCCCGGTTGGCCGCGAAGCCCACGACCTCGCCCTTGTGAAAGCAGGGCGAATAGACCACCACGTTGTTGAGATGCTGGCCGCAGACTTCGGCCTGGTTCATCACCACCACATCGCCGGGCGCAAAGCCATCGAGCCCGTAGCGCGCGATCCCGTCGGCAACCGCGACGCCGAGATCGGCGAGGAAGATCGGCAGCCCGCCGCGGTTCTGCGAGATCATGCGCGCCTGCGTGTCGATCAGACCGCAGCAGAAATCGCGCACCTCGTAGATCATCATGTTGTAGGCGGCCTTCGAGAGCGCGTTCCCCATCTCGTCCGCGTAGGCCACGATGGCGTTGCGCACCACTTCGACCGTGATCGGATGGGCTTCGTTGCGGCTCATGGGGTGCCTGCCTGGTCAAGGTCGACGTCGATAACGAGATGGCCAGCCTCGGTCACGGTCGCGACGTCACCCGGATGGATCAGCGTGGTCGCGTTCGGCTCCTCGATCACGGCCGGGCCGTCGA
>DAIUEP010000031.1:14547-28580 GCA_036845065.1 Xanthobacteraceae bacterium
CCCGGATGGATCAGCGTGGTCGCGTTCGGCTCCTCGATCACGGCCGGGCCGTCGATACGCGTACCCGCTTGCAGCGACGGCCGCCAGATCACCCGCGTGCGCACCGGGCGCGCCGCGTCGCTGAACACGACATCACGCGCTTGCTCAGCGACCGGCGGCTCCGGCTGCCAGGCCTGCGCCAGCCAACTCTCCGCCAATGTATCCGCCTTGCCGGCGGTGATGACCAGCCGCACGTTCACGCATTCGAGCCGCTCGTCGGGCGCGGCCTGCCCGTAGCGCTGGTCGTGCTCGGCATGGAACATCGCCTGCAGCGGCGCGATCTCGCGGCAGAGAAGCTTCGGGTCGGCGACCGGGATCGCGATGGTGTGCTCCTGGCCGACATAGCGCAGATCCGCCATGAAAGTGAACACGGCATCGCGCTCCGGAATGCCGTCGCGCGCCGCCTGCTGGCGGCCGGCGGCCGCCAGCTCGTCGAACACGCCCATGACGGCGCGCTCGTCGAGCGCGCCGAGGAGCCCATAGAGCGTGCGCACGAAATCCTGCCGCCAGGGCGCCATCAGCATGCCGAGCGCCGAGAAGGTGCCCGGCACTTTCGGCACGATCACCTTCGGGATGAAAATCTCGCGCGCGATCGCGACCGCGTGCAGCGGCCCCGCCCCGCCGAACGCGATCATCGCCGAGGAGCGCGGGTCGACTCCCTTGTTGATCGACACTGCGCGCACCGCGAGCGACATGGCGGCGTCCGCGATCTGCACGATGCCGAGGGCTGCCTCCGGCACCGAGAGCCGCAGCGGACCCGCGAGCCGCGCCTCGACCGCGCGCTCGGCGGCGGCGCGGTCGAGCCGCATGGCGCCGTTGAGAAAGCGCTCGGCGTTGATGCGCCCGAGAATGAGATCGGCGTCGGTCACGACCGGGTCGAGCGAGCCCTTGCCGTAGGCGGCCGGCCCCGGATCGGCACCCGCGCTCTGCGGCCCGACATGGATGCCGCCGACGGCATCGCACCAGGCGATCGAGCCGCCACCGGCGCCGACCTCCACGATATCGACGACCGGGAGCTGCATCGGCTGGCCCGAGGCTTCGCCGCCGATCACATAGCCCTCTTCGATCGCGGGCGCGCCGTTGGTGATCAGGCTGGCCTTGGCGGTGGTGCCGCCCATGTCGAAGCCGATGGCGCGCTCGAGGCCGAGCATGCCGGCGAGCCGTCCGGCGCCGATCATGCCGGCGACGGGACCTGATTCCATCATCGAGACCGGCTGCTCCTGCGCCAGCGTAATCGACATCACCCCGCCATTCGAGCGCATGATGTTGATCTTGCCGCCGAACGCTTCGCCACGCAGGAAGCCCTCCAGCCGGCGCAGATAGCCCTGCACGCGCGGCCCCACGAAGGCGTTGATGGCAGTGGTCGAGGTGCGCTCGTATTCACGATACTCGCGCACAATTTCATGGGACAGTGTGACGAAGCGGTTGGGATCGGCCGCGCGCAGGATCTCGCCGATGCGCCGCTCATGCGCCGGATTGGCGTAGGCGTGCAGCAGGCACACCGCCACGGCTTCGATCTTGAGCGTGCCGAGCAACGCGGCGAGGCTTGCGACCTCGTCCGGCGCGAGCGCGACCATCACCTCGCCCTTGGCGTTCACCCGCTCGGTGACCTCGAAGGTCAATTCGCGCGGGATGAGCGGCTTCGGCCGATGGAAAAACAGGTTGAAGGCCTCGATCCGATTGCCGCGCCCGATCGCGTAGGTGTCACGGAAGCCGCGGGTGGTGATCAGGGCGGTGCGGGCGCCCTTCTTTTCCAGCACTGTGTTGATCGCGATGGTCGAGCCGTGCAGCAGCTCGTCGAGCGCGGGCACGCGGCAGCCTGCAAGGCTCAGGCTCTCGGCCACGCCGCGCGTCGGATCGGCCGGCACGGTCGAGGTCTTGGAGGTGACGATACGGCCGTCGACGCAGCCGACCAGGTCGGTGAAGGTCCCGCCGATATCGACGCCAACAACGTTCATATTGACCCTTGATCCTTCCAGTGCCCCTTAGTCCTTCCAGCGCGAGAAGCGCGTCTCGACCAGGCGCACCAGCTCATTGAGGGCAATTGCCATGAGAGCGAGGGTCAAGACAAGCGCCATCAGGGCCGCCGGGTTGAACGTCTCGGAATAGGCGAGCGTGTAAAAGCCGATGCCCCCCTGCGACACGAAGATCTCGGCCAGCACGACCCCGAGTAGCGTCAGCGTCATGGCGAGCCGCAGGCCAGCGAACACCGTCGCCACCATGTGTGGGAAGATCACGTAGCGGACCTGCTGCAGGCGCGTCGCGCCCATGGCGGCCGCGCCGGCGACCATCAGCTTGTTCACGTTGCGCATTCCGGCGAGCGTGTTGACGATCACCGGGAAAATGCCGTGGCTGAAGCCGAACGCGATCTTGACCGCCGGTCCGATCCCGAACACCAGCACGAACAGCGGCAGCATGATCGCCTGCGGGATGCCGTAAAGCAGCAGCACGACCGGGTACACGCTGCGACGACCGAGGTCGCTGAGCCCGACCAGGATGCCGATCAGCATGCCGAAGACGACCGACAGCGCGAACGCCACCACAAGCTCAACGAGCGTCACCAGCACGGCCGTGCGCACGCCCGGATCACCGAGCACCTTGGGCCACCACGCGAGCGCCACGTCGCTCGGGCCGGCCACCAGCGACGACGTGCTGACGAAGCGCGCGTAGAGCTCCCAGATCGCGAACAACAGCACGATCAGCGCCAACCGGATCAAGCGCACTTGCGTGGTGCTCATGGCGGTGCGCTCATGGCGTCAATCCTCGTCGCCGCGCGCTTCGGCGGCGAGCGCGAGCAGGTTGAGCGTGACCGAAAGGGTGACCACGTAGGCGATCCAGGCGAACAGCCGCGCGGTTTCCATCAGCTCGGCGGCGAGCGCGATCGACTTGCCGATCCCCGACAGCGCCGCGAGCGTCTCGCCGCCCAGCACCGCCGCAATGCAGATGAAGAACCCGATACGCAGGCCGGTGATCGTGACCGGCAGCGCCGCCGGCAGATAGATATAGCGGAACTGCGAGAGGCTGGAGGCTCCCATGGCGCGCGCCGCCCGCAGGTAGAGCTCCTCGACGTTGGCAAAGCCCGCAATCGTATTGAGCGCAATCGGAAAGAAGCACTGAGTGGCCGCATAGGCGACCTTCGATTCCGGCCCGATGCCGAAGAACACCACGAACAGCGGAAAGAACAGCGTGAGCGGCACCGCGAACAGGCCGGTCAGCACCGGCTCGAAGATGCGCACCAGCGCGCGCGAGCGGCTGACCAGGAAGCCAACCGCAACGCCCGCGACGACCGCGATCGAATAGGCCTGCCAGATTTCGTTGAGGGTCACCACCGCCGCCGACCACAGCCGCCCCGTCGTCCACAGCACCTGCATCTCGCGCCAGACCAGCTCGGGCGGCGGCAGCAGCAGCGACCGCACGCCGGCGTTCGTGGCGATGTACCAGGCGCCGAACACGCTCGCGAACAGAGCGAGCTGGATCGAATGAACGATGATCCGATCAGGCCGCATCAAACGCGCTCTCGATGTGAGGGGCGCAGGGCCTCTCCGCTCCCCTCCCCCCGCGAGCTCTTGTGAGTGGTGGGGAGGGGTCGGGGGTGGGGGGCACTCTTGGCTTAACCCTGCTTGACTGAATCTCCCCCCACCCGGCGCGTCGCCCTTGGCGTCGCGCCACCCTCCCCACCGCTTCGCGGGGGGAGGGATGGTGCCTGGGGCATCGTCTCGACTCTTTCCAGGGGCTGCACACGCCGCAGCGGGTTTGTGGGGACGACACCAACGTTTTCATCGCCCTTCACCCGTGCGCGTCGCGCGCCTCGCGCATGCGCGCGACGGTGGCCCTGATCTCGTCACGCAAGAGCGCGTAGAGGTCGTTGCGGATGGCGCCGAACTCGCTGGTCAGCATGAAATCGGGCGAGCGCGGATGCGGTTGCGGCACTTTGATGCTGGCCTTGATCCGGCCCGGACGCGCCGTCATCACAATGATGCGGTCGGCCAGGAACACCGCCTCGGCCAGCGAGTGGGTCACGAACACGATGGTCTTGCCGGTGCGGGCAAGCAGCATCGACAGGTCCTCGCCCAGCACCATGCGGGTCTGCTCGTCGAGCGACGCGAACGGCTCGTCGAGCAGAAGCACCTGCGTGCCGACGCACAGCCCGCGCGCCAGATTGATGCGCTGCTTCATCCCGCCCGACAGCTGCCTGGGATAGTGGTTGGCGAACTGCTCCATGCCGACGACGGAGAGCGAATGCATCGCGCGCTCGCGCCAGCTCGCGTCCGCGATGCCCCGAAACTTCAGCGCCAGGCGAAAGTTCTCCAGCACCGTGTACCAGGGCAGCAACGTGCTGTCCTGGAACACGAAGGCGACGTCGCCCGGGCGCGGCCGGTCGACCTTCACCCCCGCAATCGTCACCGCGCCCGCGGTCGGCTGCTGCAGGCCGCCGATGATGCTCAGCAGCGTGCTCTTGCCGCAGCCCGAGGGGCCGAGCAGACAGACGAACTCGCCCTTGCGAACATCAAGCGAAACGTCATCGAGCGCCTGCACGGTTTGCGATGCGTCACGCCCCTGAAAGGACATCGACACATGGTCGACCGCGATGACACCTGGTGCGTCATCGCGCGTGGCGCTGGTCTGTTCTTGGGCTTGCTGGCGCTCGGCAGTCACGTCAGAGCTTTACCGGGACGAACTTGTCATTATAGATCACTTTCGCCTCCGGAATGGAGTCGAGGATGCCGAGCTCCTTGAGCGAGTTGCGGATAACGTCGATGGCCACCGGATCCCACGCACCATCGGTCGAGAAATAGGCCATCTGCGTATCATAGACTTTCGCCGCGACACTCACGCGCACCTGCACCACCTTGGCGCCCGATTTCACGGTGAAGTCCTTGTTCGCCTTCATGAAGGCCACGGTCTTGAACCAGCCGCGCAGGAACCGGCGCAACAGCTCCGGGCGCTTCTCGATCATCTCGTCGGTGGCGAAGATGACATGGGTGTAGAAGTGTTTCTCGATGTCGCCGAACAGGAGAATGTTGCGACCCTTGTTCTGCTCCTCCAGCTCATAGCCGGTCGCCGATTCAATCACCATGCCGTCAAGCTCGCCGCGCTCCATGGCGGCAAGGCGAGCGGGCACAGCACCGAGCGGGACGACCTTGATGCCCTCGGGGCCCCAGCCCTGCTGCTGCGACAGCTTGCGCGTGAGCCAGTCGGTAAGCGACCCGAGCGTGGTGACGCCGATGCTCTTGCCCTTGAGATCGGCGACAGTGCGGATCGGCGAGCGCGAGAGCACCGTGAGCGCCAGGTTGGCGGGCGGCCCGTACATGGCGGCAACCCCGATCGCCGGCACGCCCTTGGCGCGGAAGCCCAGACCGGGACCGGAGCCGACCGCGATGTCGACCGCGCCAGCTGTGAGCGCCTGCTGCATCTGCGCGTCGCCGCGGAACGCTGACACCGCGAGCTCGACATTCTCCTGCTGCCAGATATTGGCATCGATCCCAATCTCGGCCGTGCTGAAGGCAAACGAGTTGGGCACTGATTTGCCGAACCTGATCTTGTCGAGCGCGAAGGCCTCACGCGTCGACAGGATCATGGGCGCAGCCAGGGTACCCGCTACAACGCTGCGTCTCGAAATCACGCTTCGTCTTGAGTCAGTGCGCATTGTCTAGTCTCCAGAATTGCGCGCGGCAGCGCTTCGACAAACCGAACCCGTTTCGCGAGGGCAACTCGCCGCCTGCCCCGGCGTCACGACTGGGCTTTTTCCGCACCGCCGATGTAGGAATTGCGATACACCGGCACTGTCTTCTCACGAAGAGAATAAAGATATCTCAAAGCATCTTCGTTACTCATGTATTTCGACATGTCGTAGGTTTCTCGGTGCACCATGTCCTCGAGCGGCCGGCGCACGCCCGAACGGGCCGGAACATCGGGATAGCCGATCGGCATGATCAGATTGAACGTGAGCAGCGCCGGCACGCCAAGCACCCGTTTGAACGGCTCCTCGATGTGAATTGTGTTGTGCTGGCTGCCGAGCCCGAGCGCGGCGGCGGCGAGATGCATCATCATGGCGGTGTTGGCGAGGCCATCGGTGAGGTGCGACTGGCCGCGCCCGAATGTGTGGGCGCCCTGCACGGTCGCCCACTGCCGGCGCCCGTCACCCAGGATCACGATCAGCACCGGCGCCTGCGACCAGCCCTGCCCCTTGCGCTGCTTCTCGACCGCGGCCTCTTGCGTCATCTGATAGGCCGGATGGCGCAGCTTGAAGTCGCGCTGCTGCTCCATCCAGTAGATGAAGTCGGCGTTCTCCTCGACGTAGACGCGGAACAGCTCCTGCTTGATCGTCGGGTCTTTCACCACCACGAATTCCCAGGGTTGCCCGTTGGCGCCGGACATCGCCCAGCGGCCAACCTCCAGAATCTTGTCGACGTACTCGTCGGGGATCGGATCGGGCTTGAGCTTGCGCACGCTGACACGATTGCGCACAAGCTCCAGAAGCGTGTCGTAATCGCCTAAGAAATTGGGCTGGTCCATCGGGGCACAAGCCTATCGTCTGGCAGGAGGGGCATCAATGTCCGACCGCCCCGCCCCCAGACCATGCGACATCGCGGCGTTTTCAACCGCCGCAAGCTGTGGCATCGTTTGCCTGACCAATCACGCGGAGGCTGCCGGTCGAGCCGATCAAGGCCGCGAACCGGCAGAACGACCGCCGTTGCGGGGGGAGGAGCGCCATGCGCCCTGTTTGGCTGGCCGTCCTGGCTTGCGCCATCTGCATACCGTCGGCGGGGCTGGCCCAGCGCGCCCCCGACCTGCGCAAACCGGCCGGCAAGGAATGGCTGACCATCGGCGGCGACTGGGGCAATACCCGCTATTCGACGCTCGCCCAGATCAACCGCAACAACGTCAAGAACCTCAAGGGCGCCTGGGTGGTGCATCTGGGCTCGGGGCTCGGCGCCAAGTACTCGATGGAGGGCACGCCGATCGTCAAGGACGGCGTCATGTATTTTGCCACCGGCAACGACGACGTTTTCGCGCTTGATGCCCGGACTGGCGCGCTGATCTGGGAGCACCGCTCCGGCATCGATCAGAACATCAGCACGGTCTGCTGCGGCTGGGACAACCGCGGCGTGGCGGTCGCCGAGGGCAAGGTGTTTCTGGGCTACCTGGACGGCAACGTCGTCGCGCTCGAGGCCAAGACCGGCAAGCTTCTCTGGAAAACGCAGGTCGCGCGCTGGCAGGATGGCTACACGATCACGGCCGCGCCGCTCTACCACAACGGGGTGCTCTATTCGGGCATATCCGGCGGGGACCGCTCCTCGCGCGGGTTCGTGTTCGCGCTCGATGCCAAGACCGGCCAGGAGAAGTGGCGGTTCTGGACCGTGCCGGCGCCCGGCGAGTTCGGCTCCGACACCTGGCCGAAGCCGGACGATCCCGACCCGAAGCGGGCGAACGCCTGGAAGGTCGGCGGCGCCTCGGTCTGGCAGACGCCGGCGATCGATCCCGACCTCGGCCTCATCTATTTCTCGACCGGCAATCCCGGCCCAGAGGCTGGCGGCATGGGCCGCGACCGGCCAGGCGACAACCTGTTCTCCGCGTCGATCGTGGCGGTGACCCTCGAGGGCAAATACGCCTGGCACTTCCAGCAGGTGCATCACGACCTGTGGGACTTCGACTGTCCCTCGCCGGTCGTGCTGTTCGACCAGGTCTATGAGGGCAAGCTGCGCAAGGGCATCGCGGAGGCCTGCAAGACCGGCTGGATCTATATTCTCGACCGCACCAACGGGAAGCCCCTGATCGGGATCGACGAGAAGCCGGTCGAGGTCGACCCGCGGGTGGCGTCCTCGCCGACGCAGCCGATCCCGCGCGGCGACGCCGTCATGCCGCAATGCCCGCAGGCGCTCGAGCCGTGGGTCACCAAATGCATCTTCGGGGTGATCTACGACGAGCCGATCCTGATGTCGCCGGGCGGCAACGGCGGACCGAACTGGGCGCCGATGGCCTATAGCCCGCGAACCGGCTATTTCTACGTCACCGCCGCCGACCGGCCGCAGAGCCGCATCCTGCGCGGCCTCGGCAAGACGGTGGGGCCGCCGATCGGCGCCAAATACGGCGGCACCCTGACCGCGGTCGATTCTCGCACCAACAAGATCGCCTGGCAGAAGCGCACGCCCTATTCGATCGGGCAAGGCAGCGGCGCGCTCGCGACCGCCGGCGACCTCATCTTCCACGGCGAGCCGGACGGCCAGTTCCAGGCCTATGACGCCAGGAACGGCGAGCTCCTGTGGCAATGGCAGACCGGCGCCGGCGCCGATGCGCCCGCCATCACCTACGAGATCGACGGCACGCAATATGTCGCGATCGCGTCAGGCGGGGTCTCGATCCAGACCACCTCGGCCAACGGCGACATGATCTGGGTGTTTTCGCTCAAAGGCTCGCCCGGCGATCGGCTCAAGCCGTTCGCGGCTCCACGCCCGCCCGAGAATGTGGTCGGTTTCAGCGGTCCCGTGGCACGCACGAGCGAGATCAAGATCGACGACTACACCTACGCGCCGCTGCGCACCACGGTCACGGCCGGCACCAAGGTGACGTTCACCAACAACGGCGCGCAACCACACAATGCAACGTCCTCGGACGGCGGCGGCTTCGACACCGGCCTCCTCGTCAAGGGCGAGTCCGCGTCGGTCACCTTCAACCGCCCGGGCACCTATACCTATATCTGCACGCCGCACCCCTCGATGATCGGCCAGATCATCGTGACCGGACAGGCAGTGGCGGAAGCGCCGCCCACCGTCGTGAGGCCGTCGGGTCCACAACCGCAACATGGAGCGCATTGATGAGAACCCAGCTGCTGCGCCTGTCGCTCACCGCCATTCTGGCGCTCGCCGCATCGACCGCCTCCGCGGCCGACCGCATCCGGGTCGCGGTGCAGCGCACCGGATCGCTCGCCTGGGAGCTCGATATCCTCAAGACTCACGGCCTCGACCGCAAGGCGAACCTTGATATCCAGTCGATCGAGCTGGCTTCGACCGAGGCCGGCAAGATCGCCATCAAGGGCGGCTCGGCCGACATGATGCTATCGGATTGGCTGTGGGTGGCGCGCGAGCGCTCGCTCGGCGACAACCTCGTGTTCTATCCGTCGTCGAGCACGGTCGGCGCCGTCATGGTGCCGGCGAATTCCACCATCCGCAGCGTTGCCGATCTGCGCGGCAAGAAGCTCGCAATCGCTGGCGGACCACTCGACAAGAGCTGGCTGCTGCTGCAGGGTCTTGCCCGCCGCTCGAGCCTCGATCTGCGACGGCAGGCGACGATCATCTATGGCGCCCCGCCGCTCTTGTCCGAAAAGGCGCTGCAGGGCGAGCAGGACGCAACGCTGACCTTCTGGAATTTCTGCGCCGATCTTGAAGGCAAGGGCTTCAAGCGCGCGATCGCGATCGATCAGGTGATGAAGGAGCTCGGCGCCAAGGCGGCGGTCGCCATCGTCGGCTACACTTTCGATGGCGGCTGGGGCGCCAAGAACAAATCGACCGTCGATCGCTTTCTCGACGCGGTGCGCCAAGCCAAGGAGATCCTCGCCTCCTCCGACGCAGAGTGGCAGCGGCTCGCACCCCGCATCGGCGTGCGCGATCCGGCCGCGCTTGCGATCTACCGCCAGCGCTACGGCGAGGGCATCTTCCGCCGTCCGATCGCCGAGGAGGAAGCCGATGCGCGGGCGCTCTATAGCGTGCTGGCCGAGGTCGGCGGCGTCGAGCTCGTGGGCCCCGCGCGCGAGCTCGACCGCGGCACCTTCTACCGGCCGGGAGAGTAGGCGTGGGATTGCGGCTCCTCTCGCTCGTGCTGATGCTCGTCGCCTGGTACATCGGCTCGCAGTTTGCCGGGCCGCGCATGCTGCCCGACCCGCAGTCGGTCGCGCTGATGGTGCTGAGCGAGGCGCAATCCGGCGCACTCGCCTTCAACCTCGGAACGACGCTGCTGCGGGTGGCGGTCGCCTTCCTGCTGGCGATGGCGGTGGGCTCGGTGATCGGCCTGCTCATGGGCCGCTACCGGATCGCGGACCGGCTCGGCGATCCCTGGCTGGTGGTGCTACTCAACCTGCCCGCGCTGGTGATCATCGTGCTGGCCTATGTCTGGGCGGGCCTCACCGAAACCGCCGCGATTGCGGCGGTCGCCCTCAACAAGCTGCCGATCGCGACCGTCACGGTGCGCGAGGGCGCCCGTTCGCTCGACCGCGGGCTCGACGAGATGGCGCAGGTCTTCCGCATGGGGCCCTGGGTGCGCATGCGCCACGTGGTGCTGCCGCAGCTCGCCCCCTATCTTGCGGCGGCGGCCCGCTCCGGGCTATCGCTGGTGTGGAAGATCGTGCTCATCGTCGAGCTGCTCGGGCGTCCCAACGGGGTGGGCTTCGAGATAGGGACCGCGTTCCAGCTATTCGACGTGACCAGAATTCTCGCCTATGCTCTCGCCTTCATCGCCGTCATGTTGGTGATCGAAACGTTCCTGGTGCAGCCGCTTGAACGACATGTCACCCGTTGGCGTCCCAGGACGGCTTGAGGTCTTGATCAAGCACAAGGCCTTTAGCGCCGCCACGGGCGGGAATCTGCGCGTCATCGCCGGGCTCGCCTTCTCGCTCGGCAAGGGCGAGGTCGGCGCGCTGGTCGGCCCGTCCGGCTGTGGCAAGACCACGCTGCTGCGGATCATCGCCGGGCTCGACCACGACTATGAGGGCCGCGTCGGGCTGCCCGACCATGGCCGGCTCGGCATGGTGTTCCAGGAGCCGCGTCTGCTGCCCTGGCGCACGCTTGAGCAGAACGTGCGGCTTGCCGCGCCGGATGCCACTGACGCCAGCCTCACCACGCTCTTTGGCGCGCTCGGCCTGGCGGCGCATCGGCACCACTATCCGGGCGAGCTGTCGCTCGGGCTCGCGCGGCGCGTCGCGCTGGCGCGCGCCTTTGCGGTCGACCCCGATCTCCTTCTGCTCGACGAGCCGTTCGTGTCGCTCGACGATGCGCTGGCGATGCGGCTGCGCGACGAGCTGGCCGAGCTGGTGACGAGGCAGCCGGTCACGACCTTGCTGGTTACCCATAATGTCGAGGAGGCGATCGCGCTCGCCGACCGGCTGTTCCTGCTGTCGTCCAGTCCCGCCCGCGTGATCGCCGAAATGCCGATCGAGCGGCCACGCTCGCCGCGCTCGCCGGAAGAGCTCGCGATGCTGCGCGGCGAGATCACGCGCCGGCTCAAAGGGGCGTGAGGGCGCGTGCCTCAGCCCCATGACGGCGATCACTTGAAATGGCGCAGGTCCGGCGGCTGCTGACCCTTCTTGGCCGGCATCAACCGCCCATCGGCTCCGATCATGTAGTTCTCGCCGCCGATCTTCACGTGCGGATTGTCGACCGCGCAGTAGCCCTCGGAAAAAATCGCGTTGCGCTCGCGGCGGTAGCTCTTGAGGATGGTCCAAGGCCGCGTCAGCGCATTGTCGATGGTCGTGATCTCGTCGTGCAGAATGTCCGGATTGTCCTTGCTGATGAAGAAGCGCTCCTGCACGACGGTCTTGTTGTCCTTGTGCAGCGGAAGCCCGGTCGGGTCGAACACGCGGGGGCCTTTGAAGTGGCGGGTCTCGACCCGCAGCTCGTCATATTTGCCATCGCCATCGGTGTCGTGCCAGGTCCCGATCGAATAGCCGCCGAATGACGGCTCGGTATCGGGCGGCATGGTGCGGCCATCCGTGTAGATGCGGCGCTGCTGCATCAGATACTCGATCAGGAGATAGGTGGTCTTGGGCGTGACCACGATCTCCATCGGAAAGATCACGTTCATCAGCCGCGGCATGCCGTCGGGCAGGCAGGTATAGGTCGGGTCGGTGCCCTGGCCGCCCTGCTTCACGTCCTCGAGATTGTCCTCGAAGATCTTCTGGTATTCCGGCGTCAGCGGAGCGCCCTGGTTGTTGCGCGGCGCGGCCGGGTTGTACTGACCGATCGGACCGACGCGGTACCACTGGTAGCTCCAATCAGGATACTTCGTCAGATCCGGCGGCCATTGCGCGACGGCAGATGACACCGCGAGCATCACCGCCAAGGTGGCGACACCGATCAGGCTTCGGTAGAGCATGACGATCCTCCCTGCGATGAGGCGGCAGGCGGGTGCGACGATGATCGCACCTACTTCGGCGCCACGATCGGACGTCCGTCCTTGAACTTGATCCGGGTCGCCTGCCAGGCGCCGCCCGGCGCCCCGCTGCGCAGCGGATCGATGGTCATCCGCAGCTCGTCGCCGGGCTTGATGCTCGAGCCGGTCCATCCGTCGCGCAGGAGCAGGCTCGGCGAGCCGCCCTCAAGCAGCCAGACCGTGCCGGCGCCGTCCTGGCCCTTTACTTCGAGGTAAATGTAGATGTGCGGTGACGAGTAGCGGAACTCGGTGACCGTCCCGACAATCTCGATCGGATGCTCCTGGTCGAACATCGCAAATGAGTGGTGCGCCCATACGGCGCCACCCGTTGCGAGAAATGCACCCGCCATCAACAGCGCGGCTGCTTGTCGTTTCCTGCCCAAATCGGACCTCCCTTGTGTGAAGTGCAACTGGAATTGCGAGTTCAACGGGAAATGCCGAATTGTTCGAACGATAACGTTTTCCGCATCGATTGACCAGTCGCGTGCTCTTGATTGCGGCAGCGTGGTAACATTGCGCGTCTAAAGATGCATTGAGCAAAGCAAGCGTGAGCGCACGCTCAAGACATTGACCGTCGCGACGTTCGAACGGCACTTTCCAGTTTCCATGCAACACCAATTCCATGCAGCACCCGTTTCCATTCAACAAGAGACGCGATAGGCTTGCATTGCGAGATCAGCCTCGGGCCTTCGCATGCGACGACGAGAATTCATCGTTGGCCTCGTAAGCGCCGCCGGGTGGCCGCTCGCGACGCAGGCGCAGCAGCCGGTTCAGCGCGCTGCAGGAGCGGCCGCTTTGAAACTTGCCCGCACCAGAACCTTGGAGATCGCATACGAGGACAGCGGGCCTGAGTTGGGCGCGCCCGTCATGCTGATGCATGGCTTCCCCTATGACCCGCGCGCCTTCGATGACGTCGTGCCTCGACTGGTCGGCGCGGGTTGTCGGGCCATCGTTCCTTACCTGCGCGGCTTTGGACCGACGCGATTCCTGTCGGCCGATACGCCACGATCCGGCCAGCAGGCCGCGATGGGGCGAGACCTGCTTGATCTGATGGACGCCCTCAATCTGCCGAGCGCGACCGTCGCCGGCTTTGATTGGGGCAGCCGTGGCGTCTGCGTGCTGGCGGCGTTGTGGCCGGAGCGCGTGCGCGGCTTGGTCCTGGCGAACGGCTATTCCATCCAGGACATCGCGGCGGCTGCAAAGCCGCGACCGCCGCAACAGGAACATCGTGCGTGGTACCAGTTCTATTTCCATACCGAGCGCGGGCGCGCGGGCCTTACAGCCAACCGGCGCGAGTTCTGCAAACTGCTGTGGCGGCTGTGGTCGCCCAACTGGAAGTTCGACGACGCCACTTACGAACGCACCGCTGCGTCATTCGACAATCCGGATTTCGTCGATGTGGTCATTCATTCGTATCGCCACCGTTACGGCTACGCGCCTGGCGATCCTGACCTGGAGTCAATCGAGCGGCGGCTGGCGGCGCTGCCTCCGATTGCCGCACCGACCATTGTGGTCTCCGGAACCGGCGACGGCGTTGCGTCGCCCGCCCCTGCCGCAAGCCGGGCGCGCTTCTTCACCGGCCCGGTGCAGCACCGGACCATTCCCCTGATCGGACACAACGTCCCGCAAGAAGCACCCGCCGCGTTCGCGGAAGCGCTTCTTGAGCTGATCCCCGCGCAGCCAGCCGGGAGCGCCAAGCGGAATTGACGCGAGAGCTTTACCGCCCGCCGCCGCTCTTGAGCTCCTGATACACTGCCGTGACGAAGCGCACGGCGCTGGTATCCGTCCCGCCCGCGATCTTGGCGTCGTAGGGCGCCGTCACTTTCGCGGCCAGCACCTCCTGAAGCGACTTA
>DAIUEP010000032.1:0-28231 GCA_036845065.1 Xanthobacteraceae bacterium
CACAAATGAAGTCCCAGCATGCCGCATGAGCGGGCGGCACCATTCACGGTCGTGGCGCCTGCATCTCGGTTTGCTGAGAAGCTGTGCTCTCGGTCGGAATTGGTGCAGCCAAAGCGCTCAGCCGGAACGACGGCACTTCGGTCGCAACAGCAAAATGGCGAAGCTCATCACGTGAGAGCGGATACAAAGGTTCCCAGGGCGGCACACGCGCAGCAGTCTCTAACAATTCTATGTTGCCGCCCATTTCGATTGTATAGCGCGCGAGAGTAGCGAGATCGCGCTGAACGAGGCTAACCTCGTTGGCCGTATATTGATTCTCGAGCGAGCGCTTTCTCTTGCCCCCGAGCCATATCTGGTGGACGAGTACACGTGCTTCGGTCGGCACGTAACGATGTACGCCACCGAGCAGGACAAACGCGCACATCGATTCGCAATCGGCCTTCGGTGACAGGGTCGAATGCGATACAGTGCCATCCGCGCACATGACCTTTGTTGTCTTTCCTACGGTCGTCGTCATCTCGCGGCGGCGGATTGCTCGACCCAGGTCGAGCGCCGACAGCACCGACCCGCCCTCTGAATCGAGCACGATCACCGCCCCGCGTAAATCACTGCGGCCGGCAAATGCCTCGAAATCGGCCGCGGTCGTCTCGGTCACGGGACCGACTGCCGAAATCCAAGTGTGGGAAGGCGGAGCGCCACACGACGCCACGTCCGTGTTCCATTCAAACCGCATCGTTGCGGGATTGGCCTGAGCACTCGCGGCCGATGCGACGCCGGCAAACAACATCAAGCAGGCGACCGCCCGCACGGTGCATCCAACCAGATATGATTTCACTCGATCCCCTTCCCCAACCCGGTCCCGGATCCCAATTGAATATTTATAAGCGCCCCCCGCGGAATTTGCGAACCGGAAGCCTGTTCACAGGTATCATGCTTATTCGGATACGCGATTCCGGTCCAGTGCAATTGATCGCCTGTTCCCAAGACAAAATTCCTGATGATCGGGATCCCTCCTCGCGCGTTAGGGTCCCCAGGCTAATACACCACCACGCTCCGGATGCTCTTGCCTTCGTGCATCAGGTCGAACGCGCGGTTGATCTCGTCAAGCGGCATGATGTGGGTGATCATCGGGTCGATCTCGATCTTGCCCTGCATGTACCAGTCGACGATCTTGGGCACATCGGTGCGGCCGCGTGCGCCGCCGAAGGCAGTGCCTTTCCACACTCGGCCGGTCACCAGCTGGAACGGCCGCGTGGCGATCTCTTGCCCCGCGCCCGCCACTCCGATGATCACGCTCACGCCCCAGCCGCGATGGCAGGCTTCGAGCGCCTGGCGCATCACCGTGACGTTGCCGGTGCAGTCGAAGGTGTAGTCGGCGCCGCCGATCTGGTCGGCGCCGCTCTTGGTCATGTTGACGAGGTGGGCGACGAGGCCTGCCCCGGTCCCCGAGCCGGGGTCGCCGCCGGCGTCCTTCGGGTTGACGAAATGGGTCATGCCGAAGCGCTCGCCCCACGGCTTGCGGTCGTTGTTGATGTCGACCCCGATGATCATGTCGGCGCCGGCGAGCCGCAGCCCCTGAATCACGTTGAGACCGATGCCGCCGAGCCCGAACACGATCGCCTTGGCGCCGGGCTCGACTTTCGCAGTGTTCAGCACGGCGCCGATGCCGGTCGTCACGCCGCAGCCGATGTAGCAGACCTTGTCGAACGGGGCGTCCTCGCGGATTTTCGCGACCGCGATCTCCGGCAGCACGGTGAAGTTGGCGAAGGTCGAGCAGCCCATGTAGTGATGCAGTGTCTTGCCGTCGAGCGAGAAGCGCGAGGTGCCGTCGGGCATCAGGCCCTGGCCCTGGGTCGTGCGGATCGCGGTGCAGAGATTGGTCTTGCGCGACAGGCAGGAGGGGCACTGCCGGCACTCCGGCGTGTAGAGCGGAATGACATGGTCGCCCTTCTTCACCGAGGTGACGCCGGGGCCGACCTCCACCACCACGCCAGCGCCCTCATGGCCGAGGATCGCGGGAAACAGGCCCTCGGGGTCTGCGCCCGAGCGCGTGTATTCGTCGGTGTGGCAGATGCCGGTTGCCTTGATCTCGACCATCACTTCGCCCGCTCGCGGGCCTTCGAGCTTCACGGTCGCAACTTCGAGCGGCTTGCCCGCCCCGAACGCAACTGCCGCACGCACGTCCATTCACGCCTCCTGTCGTAAGTCCCCGTCGGCCGTAGCGGTGACCTGCGAAGCGACTATAATCGACCTTCAACAACGATAAAGCTCCCAGGGGAGGATGAGATGCGCGGGTTCACGTCGGCCATTGCGGTTGCGCTGCCGCTCGTGACGCCGCTGTGGGCGCAGCCGGCGTCCGTTGGCACCTGGACCGTCAAGGCGCCGCGGCCGGCCATCACCAACGAGGCTGCCGCCGTCACGATCGGCGGCAAGCTCTATGCGCCCGGCGGCAGCGACAAGGGCAAATCGGTGACGCGGCTTGACGAATACGATCCGGCGACCAACCGTTGGCGCGCGCTGGCGGACCTGCCGCAGCCGCTTGACCACATTGCCGTCGAGGCGGTCAACGGCAAGCTCTACGCCTTCGGTGGCTTCGCCGGCGTCATCCATGCGGGCGCCTCTGACGCGGCGCTGGAATATGATCCCACGAGCAATACCTGGCGGCGGCTGCCGCCGATGAAAGGCCCGCGCGGCGCAGCCGGCGCGGCCGCCATCAACGGCAAGATTCATGTCATCGGCGGACGGCTGCGCGACCACGTGAGCTACTCCATTCACGAGATTTTCGACACGGCGACCGGCACCTGGGCCGAGGGTCCGCCGCTGCCGCTCGCGCGCGACCACCTCGCCGTCGTCGCCGCTGATGGCAAGGTGCACGTGATCGGCGGGCGCATGTCGACGTCCGACGAGCGCACCGGCCAGCATGACATCTTCGATCCCGCAACCAACAGCTGGACGGCGGGCTCGCCTCTGCCGACGCCGCGCAGCGCCATGGGCTATGCGCTCTACCGCGGCATGATCATCGTCGCCGGTGGAGAAATCCGCGCCCGTACGTTCGACGAAAACGAGGCGTTCGATCTCAAGGCGCAGCGCTGGCTGACGCTCGCCCCGCTGCCGTCGGGCCGGCACGGCCATGGCGCCGCCGTCATCGGCGACAATGTCTATGTCGTTGGCGGCGCGCTGCAACCGGGCGGAACCGGCAATACCGATCAACTGATCATGTTCAATCTGCCGTGACGGCCAACAAACGATTCATCGGGGAGGCTCTTATGAAAATCGGCGGTATGGCAGCAAATGTGCTGGTTGCGGGCGCCGCGCTCGCAAGTCTATGCGCCGCGGTGCCGGCGCTGTCGCAAGGGTCCGGGGCCTGGACCGTGAAAAAGCCGATGCCCGCCATCCGCAACGAGGTTGCTGCCGCTTCGGTCAACGGCAAGCTCTATGTGTTTGGCGGCAGCGTCGGCGGTGGGCGCTACGATCTCACGCGCAATGAGGAATACGACCCGGCGACGAATGCCTGGCGGGCGCGCAAGGACCTGCCGAGCGGCGCCAACCACATGACGGCGGTCGCTTCGAACGGCAAGATCTACCTGGTCGGCGGCTTCCTTGGCTCGCAGCACAAGGACGCGGTCGCCGGCGCATTCGAATATGATCCGGCGGCGGACAGCTGGCGCACGCTCGCGCCGCTCTCAAACCCGCGTGGCTCGGTCGCGTTGGCGGCGGTCGGCGGAAAAATCCATGCGCTCGGCGGCCGCGGCACCGACACCAAGACGGTCGCGACGCACCAGGTGCTCGATCCGGCGAGCGGCACTTGGAGCAACGCCGCGCCGCTCACCAAGGCGCGCGACCATACGGCGACCGCCGCGGTTGACGGCAAGATTCACGTCATTGGCGGGCGCTTCGGCGAGCCGGCCGAGACCACCGACATGCACGAGGTCTACGATCCGGCGACCAACCGCTGGAGCGTGGCGCCGCCGTTGCCGGGGCCGCGCAGCTCGCTTGCAGTGGGGGTCTACAAGGGCATGATCCTCGTGCTCGGCGGCGAGACCACGACCGGCAGCCTGACCGATCACGAGGGCTTTGATGTGAAGTCCAATCGCTGGGTGAAACTCGCGCCGCTGCCGCTGCCGCGGCACGGTATCGCGGGGGCGGCGATCGGCGACGAGGCGTTGTTCGTCGGCGGCGCGCAAGGTGTCGGCGGCAACGGCACGTCCGATCAGCTGTTTGCCTTTACGTTGCCATGAGTGCCGCGGAAATTGCGGAGCGAGCGCGGCTACTCGTTCCCGCCCGGCTTGCCGGGAATCTCCTTCGCATTCGTGGGCTGGATCGCGAGCCGCACGCGCTCGCGCAACTCGAGCGGCGAGCCGATGATATCGCGCACGATGGTCTCAAGCTCGGCGCCGGTCATCGGCTGGATTTCCGCGCGCTGGGTCTTCGCCTCCTGCAGGAACGCCGGGTCCTTGAGGGTGAGATCGAAGGCGCGGCGCAGCGCGTTGACGCGCTCGGTCGGCACCCCCGGCGTGGTCGCGATCGGGCGGCCGAACGCCACTGCCTTTGACATGAAGTCGAGCACCGCCTGGCCGGCTGCGTCCTTGGCAAGATCACGCATCAGCGGCACGTCCGGCAGATAGGGCTCCTTCCGCATCCCGATCTGGATGATCGGGATGATCAGCTTGTTCTCCACATATTGCGGGTCGGTCGAGATGTAGCTCGACCACGGATTGGTGGCGCGGCCCTCGACCTCGCCGCGCTCCATGGCGAGATTGATGTCGCGCCCGTCCGGATAGCCGAACACGATCCTGATCTTGGTGCCCACGATGTTGTTGAGCACGGCCGGCATCTGCACCGAGATCGAGCCGGCCTGGCTCGATCCGATCACGGTCTCGCGCCGCATCAGGTCGGCGAGCGTCCTGGTGGGCGAGGTGTGCCAGGTCACCAACACCTGGTTCGACGCGCTGATGTTGCCGATCCAATGGAAATCGCGCAGGTCGGCCTGAAAGCTCGCGTTGAGGCCCAACGCCTGATCGATGACCAGGCCCTGGCTGACGATGGTGAGGATGGTGCCGTCCTGCGGCGCGACCTTGGCGACGTAGTTGGCGGCGCGGATGCCGCCGCCGCCCGGCATGTTCAGCGGCACGACCGACGGGTTGCCCGGGATGTGCTTGCCGATATGGCGACCGAGAAGGCGCGAATAGGAGTCGTAGCTGCCGCCGACGCCCGAGCGGATGACGAACTTGATCTGCTTGCCGCCGTAGAAATCAGCGACCGGCTCGGCCAAGGCGGTCGCGGTGGTCGCGAGCAGCGCTGCCGTGATCAGACAGGTCGATCGCCACATGGCCGCCTCCGATGATCTGCGTCCATCATAAGCGAGAACGCTGGCGGTGTCCGTGCCTGCCGCGCGGCCCTTCGCCGCCATTGATCAGCGCGGCTCGGCCGGCAGCACGATCTGGGTCTGGATCACCATGGCGGCAAGCCGGCCGTCACCACGGGTGATGTCGGTCTGCAGCACGATTGTGGTGCGACCCGAGTGCAGCGGCGTGCAGACCGCGCGCGCGGTGTCGCCCTTCGGGATCGGCGCGAAGAAATTGGTCTTGCTCTCGATGGTGGCGGTGACCTGGCCCTTGGCGAGCGCGGCGCTCGCGGTCATGCCCCCCATGGTGTCGGCCCAGCCCATCACGGCGCCGCCATGCATGACGCCGCGCCGGTTGCAGAGCTCGTCACGAATCATAAGCTCGGCCTCGCTGCGCTCGGGCGATCGCATGATCAGCTTGAAGCCCATGAGCTTGCCGAATCCCATCGGCTCCCATTCCGCCATTGCATTCCCCGTCTTGACTGCAGGCCGTCTCTTCCAAATCGCATACGCGGCTGTATGCTGTCCAGGAGGCGGCGAGCGCGACGGCTCGCAGCCGGGGGTTGAAGCAGGAGGATGATCGAATGCGCTGGATGTTGACGGCCGTGGCCGGCCTGGTCGTTGCGGCAACCTGGGGAGTGCCTGTCGCCGGCGCCCAGGATTGCGGGGCACTGTGGGTGGAGCGCAACACCTACTACAAGCAGGCCGGCTACTGCTTCCGCACGCAGCAGGCGATTCAGTATTTCGGCAATGAGGGCTGCTACATCTATAACGAGGCGCAGATCCAATTCGCGCCCCACATCCGCCGCCGCCTCCAGGATATCATCCGCATGGAGCGGGCGTTGAGGTGCCCGAGGTGATTGATCAATTGGTGGCGCCGCGCACGCGGTGACGCCCACAAAGCGCTCGTAGCTCAGCTGGATAGAGCACCAGACTTCGAATCTGGGGGTCGGGAGTTCGAATCTCTCCGAGCGCGCCAATCAAATCAACGGGTTACTATCAATTGTGGCGGCCGAGGCGCGCGTAAAGTCGGCGTTATCAGGAGCGCCTTCGGTGTCCCGGATCAAGCCGCAGGTCACTGCCCGATGACCAGGGGAAGCTTGCCGTAGGACATCGCCACTTGCAAAAATATGCTGGTGAGGACGAGCCCGGCGATGAACATGACGGACTTCAAAAGCGTGATTGACAACATGTTTCCCTCCTGCCGTTCCCTACTCCGTTAGTCGCAGCACTCAAGGGAGCGGTTCAGACGGGAAGGGAAAATTGGTGAGCCTCATTCAAGGCAACACAATTGCTCCCCGGAATTGCACGCGTGCTGCGAGCGGCGGGCAGGCATTGCGACGATCGCGCGTTGGTCTCGGCTTGCGCTATCCGCGCTGCAGCGTGGCCGTCACAACGCATCTGCCGGTCCATCGAATGATTGCGCCGCCACGGCTACGTATTTGGCGCGCCTGCATTTATCGTCGTGACGATCACGCGAGGCGCCCGCCATCGCCAACATGATCCGCGTGCTCAGCGCGCGATCAATTGCGCAAAGGTGAAGCACGGACGAATTGTGCGGCGTCGCTCGGCTCGTTGGGCGTTGTCATGGCAACAGATTTCTGGTTAACGTGCGCGGCGCCCAGGAGGTAATTGCGGCAGGTTGAGGCCAGCTGAGGCGCAGGCTGGCCGTAGCAAATCTGATCTGACTGATCTGCTGCGATGGGTCGTGTGCGGCCCGCTATGTCGTGTTGTGAGTGCAGACTTGTTGTGAGTGCAGACTTAGTGCTGTGAGTTCGTAGTGCTGTGAGTTCGTAGTGCTGTGAATGCAGACGACTTTCAATCCATGTGAGGGAGTGGTGTCGATGACTCCGAAATCCATACTTTGGCGAGGCGCTGTCGCGGCGCTGATGACGGCCATGCTGACGTTGAGCGCAAGCGCGCAAACCGATGGCGATCCGCTTCAGGCGCGCGCCCAGGGCGAAGAGTGCAAGCCTCTGCTCAATGCGGCTGGAAAAGCCAAATTCAGGCCGTTCACCCAGGCACGCGAGGTCCGCGGCGAAGGCGCGGCCATGGCGGATGCCATCGCCAACTGGCAGCGTGATGTCAGCGCCAAATATGGCAGCCAATGGATGCTCTGGGACAAGGCCCAGGACAAGAACTCGAATTGTTCGCCGGCCAGGCCGGGAACGATCGGTAGCTGGTTTATCCGCTGTACCATTGAGGCGCGCCCGTGCGGTGGCGGCCCCGCCACCGCGGAGGAGCCGAGCGATCCAACAGGCAGGGAATGCGGGGACTTTCCGCGCGCCCGCATTCTCGAGGCTCAGCAGCGCATGAACGGTTGCGATGCCTGCGGCCGGCGAATCACGGTCGATGGCGCGTGCGGCCCGCAGACCGAAAGGTGTCTGCGAGGGTTCCAGGGGTCGCGCTTCGGTCGTGACAAGGGGCTGGAGGTGAACGGTATACCCGACCGGAAAACCATCAACGCCCTGCGCGAGTATTGCGAACGCTGACGACGATCTAGCCCGGCACTAGAGGGCTTCCAGGTCAGGTCGCGGCGCCGCAAGGCGAGCGACCTGATTTGCGCCGTCCGCACCGATCCGGTCCTGACGTTCGATGCAGGCCAATCCCGGGCTGGCATCAGGCTGACTGCGGCTGCCCTCCTGCGATCGGAGAACGCGCATGGCCGACTACAAGGTGGACAAGATCACCGAAGTCAGGGTTGCCGACGAGCCGTCGAGCGTGCGTGTCGCAATTGAGGCTGGCGCGGAAAAGGTGGTCCTAGCGATCGACTGGCAACTGGCAAGCGATCTCATCGATCGCATGTCCGTCGTGAACAATACGATCAGACATTCCCTGCATGTACCCGACTGGCGCGCGCAACGTGTCAGGACCGGCTGCCATCGCGCTGGCGTGGCCTTAGCCATTCTCCTGGTTCTGCCGGTGCTGTACGGGCTCTGGTTGTGGGTGATAGGCCTTCTTGACCCCGAGGCCTGGAGGTTCATCGTTGGTTTCCTGCTGGCCGCCCCGCTCGCTTATGGCGTGATCTGGCTCACCGGGTGGGTTGTGGGCGGGTTCATCGGCAAGCGCGAGCGGTCTGCCGCCCCTCCGACGGAGAGCCGCAGCCGGTCGGCTGACGACGCTTTTCTTGCTTAAGCTTGGCCAGGCACGGCGGGGCTTGCCACCGCAAGGGGCGCCTTGGCCTCTGCTTTCTTGCGCAACTTGGGCAGGACGACCCGGGTATGTGCGGACATGCGGGCGTCGCGCACGACTGTGGCTCCGACGATGAAGCCGAGTATGCCCAGGATGGCCATCACGGGGGGATCGAACCGGGACCGCAGGACGTCCGGCAGTCGGGAGCCGCTCATCACCAGCACGCTGACGGAGATCGAAAAGGCCGGCAGCATCAACACGGCGATCACTAGCCCGTCCAGCAGGCGCTGCAGCAAAGCCGTCCCGTTCTCGCCCAGCGCGCCGAGTGGTTGCCAAGGTTTCTGGCGCGCCAGCCAGCAAATGCCGATGGTGATGAAGAATGGCAGCGCACACCAGGGGGCGTTCGCTCTGATGCGGGTGATCCACGTGCTCGGCCGCATCAGGGACAGCGCGTCGCTCAATCCGCTCGCGTGTACGACGGCTTCCCGGATCAACTGCATCAGAAAGTACACGACGACGGCAATGAGCCCCGCCAAGAAATACTTGCCCCACGGCGTCTCCTTGGCGCGGGCGTTGGGGCTGGTCGAGCCGAACAGCGCGCCGATCAGGCCCGCAAAGGCGATGGTGGTGACAAAGAAGCCAATGCCGATCAGCGTGGTCTGGCCAATGACTGCGATCTGCTCTTCCGTGAAGGTGCGACCCGGCAGTTCCCGCACGCGTTGAATCATAATGTCATACCAGAGCAAATAGTAGACTAGGAATCCACCGACCGCGACGGCCAGGAACAGCCAGAGTATTCGGTGCGTGCTCAACGGACGGATGCTGCCGAGGCCCTCGAAGCCAGCCGCCTTGAGCTCATCCAGGCGATGGTCGGCGGCATCGCCGGCGCGGACGATCGATTTGGCCGCCAACCTGGTCACGCGGGTCAAGAGCAGCCTGTATTCGACTATGAAGTAGCTCTCGATCTTTTTCAGGTATTGCTGCAGCTGCTCTGCCGTGATGCGGACGGGCCGCCGCTCGCCTGCTGGAGCGGGTTCGCCTCCGAGCTTGGCCTGCGCGTCCGCTTCCAACTGGGCAACGCCGGCGCGATTGCCGTGCGAGACCCGGGAAAGCATTTCCGACACCGCCGACAGCGCGCTGGCGGTGACATCGCCTTCACGCATGCTGTCGAAGATGCGGATGATGTCCATCGCAAGGCGTGTCTTGCGGGCATGGGCTCCATCGATCTCGCGCAGAAGGTCGATTTCCTCTTGGCTGAGAACGCGCGGGCCGGCGGCGTTCCATTCACGCACCAGCCGCAGCAAGGATGCGGTCTTGCGCCATGCGATGACGGATTCGAGATTGATGCTTCTGGCGTCGTCGTCGGTGATGTAGATCTCCGACGTCTCGAGGTTCTTCAAGTTTCGGTTGTGCTCTTCGGGCGAGATGTTGAAAACGCAGTCTTCCAGATGCGAGGCAAGCGCTTCCAGCTCACCACGCAGATGCCGTGTGTCGTGCATCCACGACAGGACGTTGCGCTCGACTTCTCGAAACGGCGCGAAGGAATAGAGGCCAAAGCTGGCGAACAGCGCGAGCACAAATGCCTGGTTGTCGAACTCCTGCAGGAACTTCGGCACAGGCCCCACCAGCTCGCTGATGGACTTGATGAAAAAGCCGCCGAACAGGAAGGCTGCCGCCATGGCCAAGTAAGCCAAGACGAACAGAACGGTGAAAGACACGCGCGCAGTGAGGCTCGACGGCAGCTTGCGCCCATCGTTGTCGCGCACGAGATCAGGCCTGAAGACCGCCCATAGGCCAGCAATGGCTGAACAAGCAATGATGGTGAGGACTGCCTGTGTCCATGTTGTTGCCATGATGAAATCCTTGCGCGCCCGGGCAATTTACTGCGGCGCATCATGGGTCCGATTGATCTGGAACGCAACACTGTGGACAAGTGCGTGGGCGCAACCAATCGCTCGCGACCCTTGGTATTGATTCGTCAATGGAAATTGCGCGACGCAGCGCACATCACTTCACTTCGCCGATGCCTCGCATTTTTCCGCGGCTCGCGACCTCAGCAGCTCACGCCTGCAATTCCGCCAGCAGCTCTGCGAGCAGTTTCATGCCGGCGCCCCAGCCCTTGTCCATGCCGGCGATCGCGGCGGCAAAACAAGCAATCTCAGCGTCGCTCGCCTCATGCGGCACCCAGGTCAGGCGCAACTTGGTCTGACCGTTGGCGTCCTCGAATGTCACCGTGGTGCGCAGCACACGCGGCCAGTTTGCCATCATGGGAGAAGGGATGATGTTCCAGTCGGCATCCGAAGAAGAATGCAGCCAGACCAGCCGCGCTGGCGGAGTAACTTCGGTGTATTCAACCCGTTGATAGTTGGACTTGCTGCCCCATTTCATTTCGACCAGCCACAGCCCGCCGGGTTTGAGCTCGAGGCGATGGATGATCGTCTCCACCCTCGGCCCATACCAGCGCGGCAGCAGCGCCGGATCGGTCCAGGTCTTCCACACCAGCGCACGCGGCGCATCAAAGACCCGCTCCAGCACATAAGTCGGCAACTCACCCACGCTTGGCCCCTTTTCGTTTCGGCTTTTTCAACTCCGCCAGCAAGCCGTCGAGCTGATCGAAACTCGCCGACCAGAACTGCCTGAACTCTTCCAGCCATCGCACCGCCGCCGCCATCGGCTCAGCTTTCAGGCGCGCCGGCCGGCGCTGTTTGTCGACATCCCGCTCGATCAGCCCCGCGCGCTCCAGCACCTTCAGATGCTTGGAAACCGCCGGCTGGCTCATCGCGAACGGCGCGGCGATCTCATTGACCGATGCCTCGCCGGCCGCCAGCCGCGACAAGATCGCCCGCCGTGTCGGATCGGCGAGCGCGGCAAAGACCGCATCGAGGTTCCGAGGCTGATGTGCATAACCAAGGCGTTCCATAACTTATTAGCTATATGAAGGGCCTGGCCCCGTCAAGCCCCGCGTCCCGACTGCGTCGAGCGCGCCGTTACCGCGCGCCGGCCTCGCACAGCTGCCGCAGCAGGGCGCGCATCGCCGCCGTTCCGGGCGTGAAGCGATGCACGGCGGTGTTCTCCAGTGGTCGTCGGTAGTTCGGTGACGTCGGGGAGAGCGCCTCCCAGGTCGCCGTCAGGGTGCGCATGAGGAAAGCCTCGTCGGTCGTGTCGTCGACGACCAGGAGACAGCGGCCGAACGGCACGTTGTGGACAAGATGCTCAAGCTCGTGGATGCAGCCGGCATTGGTGGCGGAGAAGCTGCGCAGGTCCATCAGCACGGCTTCGCCGTTCTCGACCAGGCGCGGCAACGCGGCCTGCCAGGAATCGGCATGGCAGAAGAAGTTGTTGATGCGGAAGCGGCCGTCCGGATCACGCGCGCGATCGCGCTCCGCGAGGCTGCGCGCGAGCGAGGCCTGATCGCGCACGAAATGTCGGGCAAGCTTGCGGCTGAGGAAATCGAGGAACTGGTGCGGCTGGACCGTGCTGAGCGCGACATCGGGCCCGGTGATCATCTGGAGGCTGCCGATGTGGCGCCAATGCCGGGCCACGCTGTCGAGCAGCACGTCGCTCTTGCGGCCGAGCGCGAACACCCGCAGGAACGTGAGGTCGCGTGTCACGGTCGCGGTGCGGGTCTGGAACCTGCGGCCCGCCGCCAGCACGAGCTTGAAGGCGATCAGCGCCGCCGCTGCGGTGGCCGCCCACATGAGCCCGCCCAGCACCAGCCACATCGCGTACCAGGTCGCGAACAAGAGCCACAGCGCATCGAGCAGCAACGACTGATCACTGAGCTTTCGTCGCTGGTAGGCCGAGCTGATCCAGCGCGCCAGCGCCCAGCCAAGCGCACCGAAGCCCAAGAGCGAGCCCACGACCGTCGCCGCGATGAGCCAGTAGATATGCAGGTCGAGCGCCACCGCCACCGGGACGGCGGCGTTGACGCCGCCGCGCGAGAACAACGCGACGAAGGCGAACCAGGTGCCGCTGATGATCGTCGTCACCAGCGCGAGCACGAGCGGGGCGACGGCGCGCACCCGGCGGGTGAGGCATATTGCCATCAGCAGCGTGGGCACGCCGTTCGCGCCGAGCCAGAGCCTGATCATTCCCTCCGGCGTCATCGACGAGCGTGCCGGCAGATCGACCCCGCCGTACTGCAGGCCGGGGAGATCGGCGACCAGCGCCGCCCAAAGGCCCAAAGGCAGAAACGCGACCCCATAGGCGCTCAGGGCCCACCATCGCGTCCGGCCCGGCACGATCAGCGGCAGCGCAAGCGCGATCGGCCAGGCATAGATCCAGACCCCGATCAGGAAGCCGGGCAGATCGAGCCTGAGCGGATAGACGAACCGCGCTGCGACCGCGAAGACGAGCGCGAAGGCGAGGCCGGCAACGGCGTAGCGTAGCGCGTGGCGTCGCGGTCCCGCGATCGCCGCCTGGTAGAGATCGTCGCCGCTGGGGCCATGGGCGACGTCGGCAGAAGCGGGCGATGATGCGGCAGGTGAGGTCGGCGCCGATGCGCCGAATGCTGCGGCGGTATCCATCGCGCGGGTCACCGCCCGCCGATAGCCCCAGAGCAGCAGCGCCGACAGCAGCAGCGTGAGGATCGGCGCGACCACGATGATCAGGAGCAGCGAGCTGGCGACGACCTCGGGGGTGAGCTCCTCAATCATCGGATCGCTCAGGTGTGGCGTCGGATGGCGAAGCGCTGATGGTCAGCGATCAATCGTTGCGGCGCACCGCGCTGCTCTCCTGCTCGAGCAGCACTCTGCCGAACCAGTTTTTCAGGATCAAGGTGCAGCGTCGGCTGTTCTCGTCGGTGAACGTGCAGCGCCCATGGTAGGAGACGTCGGAAAGGGGCGGGCTCTTCCATTCCATGGTCCGGCTGCGCGCGTCCCAGGTGCCGGATGCGAGGGACATGTAGCTGCCACTCGACGAGAACATCCAGAACGGATAGCCGTTGGTCTTCGGGTCGTGGCCGGCCATGATCATGTCTTCGGTGCCGTCGGTCTTGCCCTCGGTTCTCGCCCGGACGAACTGGCGGCCGAGCACCCATTCGTAGGTCTCGGTATAGGTCAGCTCGGGCTTTTGCGGCTGCAGCGTCTTGACGCGCACGTCCCAACGACCGACGAACTTCTCAAGCGCGTTGTCCTGCGCGTGCGCCGAAGCGGCGGCGAGGCAGAGCGCGACGGCCAGAGGGGCGATCATGCGCCCGAGGAGCGCGCTGCGACCCGCTTGCTCGCCGTGCTTGTCGCGCACTTGCGTCGTATTGATCCGCATCGGAGCCTCCCCCGCCGCACGTCCGCGACGACGATATCCAATTGAAGAGGCGTGGTCAGCGGGAAACGGTCGATTTGCAATCAATCATCCGACGCGCGGTGGTAATGTTATGGCAACGCATCTCATCCGCGGCGCAATTCCTTTGTCGCCTCCGCATCGACCGCCAGATCATCGCGCACTACGACCCGGTAGACCTCTCGCGCGCGCTCCCGGCTGACATAGCCGTTGCGGATGTCCTCAACGACCAGCGCGGGATCGCGCTCGGCCGCGTTGCCGAGCCCGCCGCCGCCCGGCATCTCGACGATCAGCCGGTCGCCCGTGGGGATCACCTGGTTGCCGCGCGACTTGAGCGTTGCACCGGACTTGAGCCGCACGATGCCGGCCGCGCCGTCCTGACCGCCGCCGCGGCCCTGCGCCGGATAGTCGACGCGCTGGAAGCGCGCGAAGATCGCAAACGGCGCGTCCTCGCGGCTGCCGATCTCCATCACCTGGCCGAGCCCGCCGCGCAGCCGCCCGGCGCCGCCGGAATCCGCGCGCAGCTCCTTCTTCCAGACGACCAGCGGCGTGATCGCCTCGGTCACCTCGACGGCGATCGCCTTCACGCCGGAGGGAAATGGCGTCGCCGAGAGGCCGTCGAGCTTGGGATGCGCGCCCATGCCGCCGCTCTGGAACGTCTGCGACATGAAGGGCGTCGCTGTGCCTGCGGCGTTGCCGGTGATGCCGGGGCCGGCGCCGAGCCGCAGGCTCCAGCTCGCGCCGGTGCCCTCGGCGGGGACTTCGCCCGGCATCGCCTGCGCGAAGCAGCCGAATACGACGTCGGGCAGCATCTGGCCGATCACCGCACGCGCGGTGACGGGCGCCGGGAACAAGGCGTTGACGATGCAGTTGTCGGGCGCCGTCACGCTGATGCGCGCCAGCACCGCGGCGTTGTTGGCGAGCCGCGGCGCCACCAGGCATTTGACGCCGAAGCTCGTGTAGGCGTCGGTGTAGCAGAGCGGGCAGTTGATGCCGTAGCGCGACACGCCGGACGTGCCGGCAAAATCGATCCGGATGATGTCGTCTTCGATCGTCAGCGTGGCCTGGAGGTCGAGCGGCTGGTCGAAGCCGTCGATCCGCATCGCATGCGACCAGGTCCCCTTCGGCAGCTTCGCGATCGCCTCGCGCATCGATTGGTCGCTTGCCGTCAGGATATGCTCGCTGAGCGCATCGAGGTCGGCAATCTTGTATTCCTCCATCATGCGAAGGAGCCGGTTGGCGCCCGCGTCGTTGCTTGCCACCAGCGCATAGATGTCGCCTTCGAGCCGGTCGGGCTCGCGGCTGTTGGCGCGCAGGAGGTTCATCAGCCACGGGCTGATCTTGCCCTCGCTGCACAACGGCATGATCGGAATGAACAGGCCTTCCGCGAACACGTCGCGCGAGTTGGGATCGGGCCCGTTGCCACCGATGTCGGCGACATGCGCGGTGCAGGCGAACAAAGCGACCAGCCGTCCACCAAGAAAGGCAGGCGTCACCACGGTCAGGTCGAACAGATGGCCGGTGCCTTTCCAGGGATCGTTGGTGACGTAGGCGTCGCCCGGGCGCATTTGATCGGGTGGGATCTCGCGCATGAAGTGCTTCACCGAGCGCGCCATCGAGTTGATGTGGCCGGGCGTGCCGGTGACGGCCTGCGCGAGGAGTTGGCCAGCGGGATTGAACACGCCCGCCGACAGATCGCCCGCCTCGCGCACCACGGTGCTGAACGCCACCCGCATCATGGTGCGGGCCTGCTCCTCCACCACGGCGATCAGCCGGTCCCACATCACCTGGTTGCGGATTTTCTGGAAGTCGCTGCTCATGACGCGGTCCGCCGGGTCAGCACGAGATGGCCGTGCGCATTGACGTGTCCTTCGAACGCCGAAGGCACATAGGTGGTCGTCTGGTCCTCGATGATCACCGCCGGCCCGCCGAAGGTGTCGCCCGGGCGCATGGCGTCGCGGCGGATGACGGACGCCGTCACGAACTGGCCGATCTCGCCATCGAACACAGGTTTCGTCCGCTCGATTGCAGCAGGGCCGGCGGGTCCGGAGGCAGGCTTGGCTTCGGCCGTCGCATCCTTGCGTTTGCCGACCAGGACCAGCATCCAGGTCAGGGCCTCAACGCCGAGGTTCGGTATCGTGCGGCTGTAGGTCTTGCGGTATTGCTGATCGAACAGCTCCTGCAGCGTCGCCGCATCGGAGTCGGCGTAGTCGCGCGCCGGCAATTCGACATTGAGCTCGTGGCCCTGGCCGCGATAGCGCATGTCGGCGAAACGGCGCTCGGCCAGGTCGTCGCGATGGCCGGCGAGGTGAATGATCGTCTCGGCCTCGCGGCGCAGCTCGGCAAAGATCGCGTTCACCAGCTTGGCGTCGAAGCGACTGAGCGAAACGAGATGCGAGTTGACGGCCTCGTAGGCGATCGGGGCCTTGAGAAAGCCGTAGGCGGAGCCGACGCCGGCCCCGGTCGGCACCACCACGGTGTCGATCCGCAGCTTCTGGGCGATGCGCGCGGCATGCAGCGGCGCCGCCCCGCCGGTCGCGATCAGCACACGGGATTCGACATCGTCGCCGTTGTCGGCCGCATGTACGCGGGTGGCGTTCGCCATGTTCTCGTCGACGATCTCGATCATGCCGGCGGCCGCGGTGGCGACGTCGGTGGCCAGCGGCGTCGCGACCTCGCGCGCGATGGCATCGCGGGCGCCGGCCTCGTCGAGCGTCATGGTGCCGCCCGCAAACGAGCTGGCGTCGAGCTTGGCGAGCACGAGGTCCGCGTCGGTGACGGTCGGCCGCCGTCCGCCCAGCCCGTAGCAAGCCGGGCCGGGATTGGCGCCCGCGCTTTCGGGCCCGACCTTGATCCGGCGCAGCACGTCGAGCTCCGCAATCGAGCCGCCGCCCGCGCCGATCTCGATCATGTCGATGACGGGCACGCGCAGCGGCAGGCCGCTGCCGGGCAGGAAGCGACAGACGCGCGCGACCTCCATCGAGCGGCTGTGCCGCGGCTCATAGTCGTTGAGCAGGATGATCTTGGCGGTGGTGCCGCCCATGTCGAGCGCGATCGCCTGCGGCGCGTCCAGCTCCTTCGCGAGATGCTGGCCCAGGATGGCGCCGCCGGCCGGCCCCGATTCCACGAGCCTGATCGGAAACCGGATGGCGGTCTCGACGGCGGTGAGCGAGCCGCTCGACATGATCATCAACAGCGGGCCAGAGAGGCCCATGTCCTTGAGCCGCGTGCCCAAATTGCTGAGATAGCCCGCCATCAGCGGCTGGATGTAGGCGTTGGCGAGCGTCGTCGAGGTGCGCTCGTATTCGCGGATCTCCGGGCAGACCTGGTGCGACAGGCTGACGTAAAGATCCGGGCATTCCTCATGCAGGATCGCGCCGATGCGTAGCTCGTGCTTGGGCTCGCGGTAGGCGTGAATGAGCGACACCGCGACCGACTGGACGGCCTGCTCGCGCAGCGTCCGGGCGAGCGTGCGGACCGCGCCTTCGTCGAGCGGCAGCAGCACGCTGCCGTCCGAGGCCAGGCGTTCCGGCACTTCGAGCCGCAGCGGGCGGGCGACCAGCGGCGCCGGCCGCACCATTTCAAGATCGTACTGGTCGAACCGGTGCCCGAACGCGAACTCGATGGTGTCCCTGAAGCCCTGGGTTGTGATCAGCGCGGTGCGCGCGCCACGGCGCTCGATGATGGCGTTGGTCCCGAGCGTGGTGCCGTGGATGGTTAGGCTGACGCGCTCGGGCGCCACGCCGGCATTGCCCAGAACGAGCGTGATCCCGCGGATGACCCCTTCTTCCGGGGCCTCGCTGGTGGTGAGCACCTTGCCCGAAAAGAAGCCCTTCGGGGTCTCCAGCACGACATCCGTAAAGGTCCCTCCGATATCGACGGCGAGCCGGCAATCATTCATCGTCTGTTGCTCAGAATTCCCATTACTGTCCCATGCTACCAATAAGCCTGTCACGTGGGCCGTGCACCTTGTCTTTGATCATGGGCGGTCTGCCGTTTTTGGTCGCGCGGGTGGCTAGTTCCCGTGGATTTGTTGTAAATGACTGTCTGTTGCAAATAGCCGGGCAGGGGGAGCCCGATGAGCATCGCTTGGTGTCGCAATCTCGTGTTGGCTCTGCTTGCGCTCGGGTCCGTTGTGTCGGCCGCGGGCGCGCAGGACGTGCGTCCGGTCACCATTGTGCTGCCGCTGGCGGCGGGCTCATCGGGCGATTTCGTCGCGCGCCTGATCGCGCGCGAGCTGACGGCTCGGCTGCATCAGACGTTCGTGGTCGAGAACCGGCCCGGCGCCGGCGCCGTCATCGGCACGGGCGCGGCGGCGCGCGCGCCCCGCGACGGGCACACATTGTTGCTGGCGCCGAGCGGGGCGCTCGTCATCAATCCGACACTCTACAAGCAGTTGCCGTATGACGTGATGCGCGATTTCACGCCGATCGCCCACACCACCGACGTGCCGCTCCTGCTGATCACCCATCCGGCCAATCCGGCGAACAGCGTGCTTGATCTCATCGCCGCGGCGCGCCAACGACCCGGCGTGCTCACCTACGCGTCGAGCGGCCATGGCGCCTCGAACCATCTCGCTGGCGAGCTGTTCCAGCGCCTGGCTGGCATCTCGCTCACACACGTGCCCTATCGCGATTCAACGCTCTCCTTGAGCGATGTCGTGACCGGGCGCGTGCAGATGATGTTCTCCGATGCCGGCGCGTGCCTGGCGCTGATCAACGACGGAAAGCTCAAGGGGCTCGCGGTCTCGACCCGGGCCCGGCTCGCGGCCGCCCCCGAGTTGCCGCCGCTCGACGAGGCGGGCGTGCCAGGTTTCGATGCCAGGTCTTGGAACATCAAGTCCTGGCACATGCTGCTCGGGCCCGCCGGCATGCCCGACGATGCGGTGCGCAAGCTCAACCGCGAGGTCAACGCCATCCTGGCACAACCGGAGGTACAGCGGCAGTTCGCGATGCTCGGCCTGCAGCCGGTGTCGAGTCCACAGCCGGAAGACTTGCGGGCGTTCCTGGCAGCCGAAATGCAGCGTGCAGGCGACCTCATTCGGCAACTGGGCCTTGCGGGGTCGCAATAGTGAATTTGGCAGATCCGTGCGTCGGGCGTCCCCGAGTACCGGTTCCCAACACCGCGTGATATGTGTTTCAGTGTGAGCGCCCGATTGGTCCGCCGCCGCTGAGATCGCCTGATGAACCGACCGCCGAACGAAATCTTGGAAGAGACCTTTCGGCAATGCTGCGACCTGGACGCATCATTGAACGAGCGGCTGGCACGCTTTGCGGAGGTCTCGCGCGCGCTTAACCCGGCCTATGCTGGTCTGATCGATCAACTGGTGGAGCGGCTGCAGCGCCACCAAGCCGGCGCCGCTGGTCCGCAGCCGGGCGATCCGATGCCGCCGTTCCTGCTCACCGATCAGACCGGCCGCATGGTCAGCCTGGATGACGTGATCAGCGACGGACCGGTGGCGCTGATCTTTCATCGCGGCCATTGGTGCCCCTACTGCCGCATCAATACCAAGACGCTGGCGCAGGCCTATCCGCGCGTCCGGCAGGCGGGCGGGAAGATCGTCGCGGTGATGCCGGACCGGCAGCAATACACCGCGCAAATGATCGACGAGCTCGACCTGCCGTTTCCGATTCTCACCGATCTCGACAACGGCTATGCGATGTCGCTCGATCTCGCCATCTGGCTCGGCGCCGAGCTGCGGGACTTCTTTGCGAGCCGCGGCCACGATCTCCCCGGCTACCAGGGCAACGACTCGTGGGTGGTGCCGATACCCGCGACCTTCGTGGTCGGCACCGACGGGTGTGTGCGCGCGCGGTTCATTGATCCGGATTATCGGCGCGGGCTCGAGATCGACCAGCTGCTCAGCGCCTTCCGGCCGTCCGCTTGACGTGGTCGCTCACGAGGCGCGCTTTTGCAGGAACTGGCTCTCCTCTCGCAGCGCTTGCGCGCAGAACTCGCTGCATACGAGCTGATCGCCTGCCGTGAGGGCCTCGATGCCCTGCTCGGTGATCCGGAACGGCTCGTTGCAATAGGCGCAACGCTTGTTCATGGTGACGAGGGACGGCGCTTTCATGAGTGCTCCTGCAACGCGTGAATGTAGCGATCAATTGTAGCGTGAGTCGGGCGTAGCCTTGATGACAGTGTGGAGTTCATAGGCCGCAAGTTGTCGTTGACAAATTCAAACGGGACACGCGATTCCCGGCGCTGCGGTGCGCCGATGCCGGCGCGGCTTGACGGGGCTTGAGCCGGTCCGCAAGGCTACCCTCTAAGGTTACCCACTCAATCGAGTTGTTAGGAGGTTCCATCATGCAACGCCGTCTCGCCGGGGCGGCCTTCCTGGCTGCCGTCGCCACTGTCGCGGCGCCGGGCGCGCATGCGCAACTTTTGCCCGTCAGCATCGAGCTCGGCGATGTCTCGCTGACCAAGTTGCCGTTCGTGATGGCGGCCGAGGCCGGCATCTACCGGCGTAACGGGCTCGACGCCAAGCAGTACATCACGCCACGGGCAGCCGAGCTCATTCGGCAGAGCTCCGGTCTGGTGGTGCCGAAGGAATTCGTCGGCACCGGAGTCGGCGATATCAATATCGGCGGCGGCAGCCCCACCATCGTGCGCATGACCTCGGATGCGCGCGCGCCGCAGCGCATCGTGCTTGCCACCAACGATCCGGTGTCGCGCTTCCACATCATGAGCCGTCCGGAGATCGCCAGGCCTGAGGACCTCAAGGGCAAGCGGATCGGCTTCTCCAGCGTCGGGGCGCTCAGCCACTATGTGCTGATCCTGTGGAGCCGCAAGATGGGCTTCGACCCCGTGCGCGACATCTCGCTGATGGCAAGCGGCATGGGCGGCGAGCTGATCAAGAGTGGCCGGGTTGACGCTTTTGCGGCCGACGAGATCGCGGTGGGCGAGGCGATCCACCAGGGCTACCGCGATCTGGTCGATACCGGCGCTTACAAGTTTCCGATGCCCGGCTCCGGCATCAACGCGCTCAAGGACTGGCTGCCGAAGAACCGCGAGACGGCCGCCCGCTTCGTCAAGTCGACGGTCGATGCGCTGGCGCTGATCAGGAACGACAAGGACGCCGCCTTCGCCGCCATGGCGAAATGGTACGGCATCAGCGACGCCCGCGCGCAGGAGCAGATCTACGCCCAGGCTGTGCAGCTGCCGGCCAAGCCCTATCCGTCGGTCGAGGGCATCAAGACCATGATGGAGATCTACGACTATCGCGAGATGCGCCAGCACAAGCCCGAGGACTTCTACGACGCGAGCTTCGTCGCGGAGCTCGACAAGAGCGGCTATATCGACGGCCTTTACAAGAAGTAGCGCGCCCCATTGGGCGAGCGATGCCATGGGATATTGAACGACAATGACATTCGGGCCTCTGACCACCACCAGCATCGGCAGCTTCCCGCGGCCGCACTGGCTCGCTCATACCGAGCGCAACCGCGTCACCTTCCGGCTGGAAGGCGAGGCGCTGCGCGAAGCGCAGGACGACGCCACCATCGTGACGCTGCGCGAGCAGGAGGCGATCGGCCTCGACCTTCTCACCGACGGCGAGCAGCGCCGCGAGGGATTCATCTTCCACATGGCCCGTACCTGGGATGGCGTCGATCTCGTCAACCAGGCGCAGAAGGAGGTCTATCGCCGCCGCCACCAGCCGCGCGTGGTGCCGCGCATCACCGGCAAGATTGCCCGCCGCGGGCCGGCGACCGTTGACGACGTGCGCTTCGCCAAGGCGTACACGTCCCGCCCGATCAAGATGGCGCTTGCCGGCCCGATGACCGTGATCGATAGCGCCCTCAACGAGGCCTACAAGGACGAGGCCGAGCTGGCGATGGATGTCGCCGCGGCGGTCAACGCCGAGCTTCTCGATCTGCAGGCGGCGGGCTGTGACATGTTCCAGCTCGATGAGCCGGCGATGACCCGCTATCACGAGAAGGTCTTCGACTATGGCGCGCGCGCGCTCGATCGCTGCCTCGAGGGCGTGACGGTCCCGACCGTGGTTCACCTCTGCTACGGCTATCCGGGCGGCGCCGCGCTGCAGCACCACTACACATATCTAGAGCTGCTCGACCGGCTGATGCAGACCCGCATCTCGGGCTTCACCGTCGAATTCGCGCGCAGCGACTACGACCCGGCGATTCTCAAACCCTATCGCGGCAAGCTGATCGTGTTCGGTTGCATCGATCCCGGCAATACGCCGGCGCCGTCGCTCGACAGCGTCAAACGCAAGATCGCGCGCGCGCTCGAGCATCTCGATCCGACCCGCGTGCTGCTCGCGCCCGACTGCGGCCTGATGACGATCCCGCGCGACCTCGCGCGCGAGAAGCTCAAGGTGATGGTCGAGGCGGCGAGAGCGTTGCGGGAGGCGTAGGGTGGGCAAAGGCGCTGGCAGTGCATGTCAACGTGGCAAAGCCTATCGTGCGCCGTGCCCACCAACGGAGTCTGCGCGAGTGGGGCAGTCGCAGGTGGGCACGGCGCACGAGAGATCTTTCGTGCGAAGAGGCAATGCCAGCGCCTTTGCCCACCCTACAATTTGTGTCGTTCTCAAAACTCGTCCGGGCAGGGATCGATGATCGCCCACAGATCGGGGCCGTTCTTCACGCGCTTCATCTCGGGCGTAAGTCCGCCGTTACGGCTGATCCAGTCCTTCACCGGCTTCGGGTAGTAGGACATCAGGTCGGCGGTGCCGGCGTCGCTCATAACCTTGAAGCCGAAGGTCCAGGCTTTGTCGATGTAGGCCTGGTGGAACCCGAGGCTCGCCTTCGGGGTGACGCAGATACGGTTGAGCGGCACGATGCCGAGCACCAGCGTGCAGGCGGAATTGCAGATGCCGTCGATGATCACGCGCTCGCCGCGATCCCTGATCTTGGTGTATTTGGTCTTGTATTCATCGACCAGCCCGCCATGGTCACGGGTGATGCGATAGTCCGCGGCGGCTGCCGTGGTCGACAGAATGACAAGAATGGCCGCCAGACGCCGCATGAATCCCCCGATCCAGATACCTGAGGAGTGCCGGCCGGATGCGGCAACAATTTGGCGCAGACCCCCTGGCTTTTGGTCAATCCCCGCAAAAAACAGCAGGATAGAGGGGATCAGATGCTGCTGGCCGGCGCGTATTTCTTGACCGCAGCCTCGTTCACCTCGGTGCCCCAGCCTGGCCGGTCCGACAGCACGAGCTCGCCGTTCTCGATGACTGGCATGTGCGTCACCAGCTCATCCTTCCAGGGCACATCGTCGATCTCGATCTCCATGATCCGGAAGTTCGGCACGGCGGCGCAGAAGTGCGCGCTCACCATGCTGGCGAGGTGGCCTTCGTAGTTGTGGGGCGCGACGTCGATGTCGTAGGCGTCGGCGAGCGTCGCGATCCGCGCCGCCTCCCACAGGCCGTTCCAGTGCACGTCGATGATCGCGACATCGACCGCGCGCTGCTCGAGGAAAGGCCGGTACTCGCGCAGGCCGTGGATCGACTCGAGCGAGCCGATCGGCGTCGGCGAGGAGCGGCGCACGAGCGCGAGCGCCTCCGGGTCGTGGGTGTCGATCTCGAGCCAGGTGAGCCCGAACGGCTCGACCGCGCGCGCGATCTTGATGAAACCGTCGGTGCGCTGGTTGAAGTTGAGGTCGAGCATCAGTCCGGTGTCGGGCCCGATGCCATCGCGGAACGCGCGCAGGAGCTGCGTGATCTCGCCGATGACGCGATTGTCCGGCCGGCGATCGAGAAAGCCCGGCATCGGGCGAAAGCCGGAGCTGAACTTGGTCCAGCCCGGCATGAGATCGCACGGATTGGTCTTCAGCGCCTTGAAGCCGCGCTCGATGACGGTGCGGCCGAGCGCCGTGATGTCGTCGAGACTGCGCAGCGGCGGATAGCCCCATTGGCCTTCGAACAGGTCGCGCCGCCACACCCGCCGGCTGCCGCAATGCGACCAGTAGAGCGGAATGCGCCTGCGGAACGGGCCGCCGAACAGGGCATAGACGGGAACGCCGAGCGCCTTCGCCTTGATATCGAGGCAGGCGTTTTCGATCACCGCAATCGCTTGCGCGTTGAGCCCGCCGTGCGCCAGCCGCGTCATCGCATGCAGCGTCGCGCTGTTGCGGCCGACCTCGCGCGGGTCCATGCCGATGACGACGTCGGCGAACTTGCGGATGAGCGCGGTGAGGCCGCCGGCGCCATAGCCATCGTTGTACTCGGCCCAGCCGACAAGCCCCTCGTCGGTCACGATCTTGAGGAAGGAGAACACCCGCCAGCCGGCATTGGCGTGCAGATGCTCGAAGCGCGCGATCTTCATCGTGGTCTCCTTAGAGCGTCACCACGTGCAGCAGCGGCTCGTTGCGCATGAAGCGAGCGAGATTGGCGCAGGCAAGCTCGGCGAGCCGGTCGCCGCCCGAGGGCCCACAGGCGCCGGCGCAATGCGGCGTGACGATCAGGTTGGGGGCGTCCCACAGCGGATCGTCAGCGGGCAGCGGCTCCGGATCGGTGACGTCGATGCCGGCGCCCGCGAGGGTGCCGGAGCGCAAAGCGGCCTCCAATGCGCGCGGCTCGACGATCCCGCCGCGCGCGATGTTGACCAGTACGGCGGTCGTCTTGCAGGCGGCAAATTCGCGCGCGCCGATCAGGTGCCGTGTCGTCTCGTCATAGGGCGCCGCGATCACGATGGCGTCGGCGCGCGGCAGCGCTTCGGCGAGATCGCTCGCCGGCAGGACCTCATCGGCCGCCGCGTCGGGGCGGCCGCTGCGCGTGATCGCGATCACGCGCGCGCCGAACGCGCGCAGGAGCCGCGCGATCTCACGGCCGATCGGCCCAAGCCCAACGACGATGACAGTGCTCGCCGCCGGCATGGTGAGCTGCGCCGTGAAGGCGCGATCCCAGGCGTGCCGCGCGTTGTTGGCGAGCACGGTCGGGATGCGCCGCTGCAGCGCCAGCAGGAGCGTGATCGCATGCGTCGCGACCGCGGGCGCATAGGCCTCGCCGGCGTTGCACAGGGTCACGTGCCCGGGCACACCGTGCTTCTTGGCGTGGTCGTAGCCGGCGGTAAGGAGCTGGATGAATGTCAGCTTTGGTGCATCGCGTCGGACCGCGTTGGCAAGCGCCGCCGAATAGAAATGATCCGGGCAGATCAGGGCATCGGCCGACGGCAGCTCGCGGATCGCGGCGTCGCCATCCTCGACCCAGACCGCCTGGTCGGCGATTTGCTTGGCGAGGCGGCGCTGCAACTGCGCCTTGCCGAGCGTTGCGCTGACGAGCACTTTCATCGCGGCTCCACGGTCGTGGCGCGCCACATCAATCGAACGGCTCTCTCCCGCGCCGGGAGAGAGCCGTTGGGCACCTCGCTGCGGCCGCCTTAGCCCTTCGGCTGCGGCACAATGCGCAGATAGGGCTTCGGCGCCTTCCAGCCGTCCGGCCACAGCTTCTTGGCGTCGTCGTTGGTCACCGAGCCCGCGATGATCACGTCGTCGCCGTTCTTCCAGTTCACCGGCGTCGCCACCTTGTGCTTGGCGGTGAGCTGCAGCGAGTCGATGACGCGCAGCACCTCGTCGAAGTTGCGGCCCGTGGTCATCGGGTAGACCAGGATCAGCTTGATCTTCTTGTCCGGCCCGATCACGAACACGTTGCGCACCGTCTGGTTGTCCGCGGCGGTGCGCTTCGCAGGGTCGCCCGAGATGGCGGCCGGCAGCATGCCGTAGAGCTTCGACACGTTGAAGTCGACGTCGCCGATCATCGGGTAGTTCGGGGCGAAGCCCTGCGTCTCCTTGATGTCATTCGCCCAGCCCGCGTGCTGCTCGACCGGATCGACCGAGAGGCCGATGATCTTGACGTCGCGCTTGTCGAACTCCGGCTTGATCCGGGCCATGTAGCCGAGCTCGGTGGTGCACACCGGCGTGTAATCCTTCGGATGCGAGAACAGCACACACCAGGAATTGCCGATCCAGTCGTGGAACCTGATCTTGCCTTCGGTGGTCTGGGCCTCGAAATCCGGCGCCGTGTCATTGAGTGCAAGCGTCATCACACACCTCCGTCTCATGCGTGTTCATTGTCTGGAAGATTGCCGCCTATATAGGCCATCGCTGTATAGGCATCCAGGCCGCGCCTTGGGAACGTCAGCGTGGACGCGGCCCTGGAGATGGGACGAGCGCGTCATGAACGTCGATGCTCCGCGAGCGTGGGTTTGGGGAATGGGCGAGCTTGAAGCGTCCGCCGGTGAGCGCAAGGCTGGGGGTGCCGGTCGCGAGGAGGGGCCGTGGAGGCGGGACCGGGGCCAGAGCCAATGGGGGTTGGCACGCGTCGGCCCGACCTGGTGGCGCCAAGCCGAATGGAGCTGCCGTGGACCTGCCCGGTCCGAGCCGCAGCGAGCAAACGGGGGCAGGGCTGTGGATAACTCCGGCGGATGGTAAAAAATTTCTCGTCTGCCTCAACTTCGCCACCAGTGCGCCGCTAGCGCGTCGCGCTGCGTGGTCATGATTCACTTGATCCAGACTGGCGGTGATTCGTTTTGAACCAAGCCCGGGTTTCCCTCGACTAATGTCCGGATGGGGGAATGACGGTGCCGCCGCCATCTGGGGCTCGTGTAACCTGTCGTAAACGGTCGCCGAAATATTCCCGGGAACGGGAAGGGAGTGCGTCAATGATGTACCAGTTGCCGGCAGCCGACCTCAACGAGCTGGAGCACGCCATCGTGAATTCGCCGATCGTGGCCGAACCGTCCTGGCTCGAGGTCCGGTTGGCCGACTGGCAGAACACGCGGGTTTCGCCCGATGTGGACGCCGTCATCCTGGCGTGGCTCGCGAGCCACCGCGTGGCAAGCCGCGCTGCGCTCTCCTGACATTGTCCCAAAATTGGACGTTCCGAAGCGCCCGTCGGTCCGCCCGGCGGGCTTTTTGCTTGCATTGACAGGCCCCCCACCGCGAAGCCACTCTTTCATCCAGGCTCGAAGGCATTCGGCGGCATGTTCAAGCGCATTCTGATCGCCAATCGCGGCGAGATCGCCTGCCGCGTCATCCGCACGGCGCGGCGGATGGGGATCGCAACGGTTGCGGTCTATTCCGAGGCCGACGAGGACGCGCTCCACGTCGCCATGGCGGACGCCGCGGTCCCCATCGGCCCGCCGCCAGCGGTGCAAAGTTACCTCTCAATTGAGAAGATCATTGCGGCCTGCCGCCAGACCGGCGCCGAAGCTGTGCATCCCGGCTATGGCTTCCTGTCCGAGCGCGCCGATTTCGCGCAGGCGCTGGAGGCGGCCGGCATTGTGTTCATCGGCCCGAACTCCAAGGCGATCGCCGCCATGGGCGACAAGATCGCCGCCAAGCAGGCCGCCGCCAAGGCCTCGGTCTCGACCGTTCCCGGCCATCTCGGGGTGATCGAAGACGACGCGCAGGCGGTCAAGATCGCGGACGCGATCGGCTACCCGGTGATGATCAAGGCCTCGGCCGGCGGCGGCGGCAAGGGCATGCGGATCGCGCAGTCGCGCGCCGAGGTTGCAGAAGGTTTCGCCCGCGCGCGCTCGGAAGCAAAATCCTCGTTCGGGGACGAGCGGGTGTTCATCGAGAAGTTCATCGTCGACCCCCGCCATGTCGAGATCCAGGTGCTTGGCGACAAGCACGGCCATGTGATCCATCTCGGCGAGCGCGAATGCTCGATCCAGCGCCGCAACCAGAAGGTGGTGGAGGAGTCCCCTTCGCCGCTGCTCGATGCCGCGACCCGCGCCAGGATGGGGGCGCAGGCGGTCGCGCTGGCAAAAGCCGTGGGCTACGACTCCGCCGGCACGGTCGAGTTCGTCGCCGGGCAGGACAAGCGCTTCTATTTCCTCGAGATGAACACCAGGCTGCAGGTCGAGCATCCGGTGACCGAGCTCGTTACCGGCATCGATCTGGTCGAACAGATGATCCGGGTCGCCGCGGGCGAAAAGCTCAAGCTTAAACAGGGCGACGTCACGTTCTCCGGCTGGGCGATCGAGACCCGTGTCTGCGCCGAGGATCCCTACCGCAACTTTCTGCCTTCGATCGGCCGGCTGACGCGCTACCGGCCCCCCCATTCTGGCGTCGACGGCGGCGTTACGGTGCGCACCGACACCGGCGTCGGCGAGGGCAGCGAGATTTCGGTCTACTACGATCCGCTGATCGCCAAGCTTGTGACCCACGCGCCGACGCGGGCGGAGGCGATCGCGGCGCAGGCGGACGCGCTCGACGCCTTCACCATCGACGGCATCCGCCACAACATCCCGTTCCTCGCCGCCCTGATGCAGCACCCGCGCTGGCAGGCTGGGACGCTCTCGACCGCATTCATCGCGGAGGAATTTCCGAAGGGCTTCCACCAGGTCGCGCCCGAGGGCGAGACGCAGCGCGTGCTCGCGGCGGTCGCGGCCGCCATCGACCATGTGCTGGGCGAGCGCAAGCGCAGGATCTCGGGCCAGCGGTCGGGGCAGGTCGTCGTCCGCGAGAGCGACCGCGTGGTGCGGCTTGGCGACCGCGAGGTCGCGCTGGCGATCG
>DAIUEP010000033.1:0-4900 GCA_036845065.1 Xanthobacteraceae bacterium
AGAGTTTGCTGCAGGTGGTGCAGGAACTTCAAATCGGCGGCACTAGGCCGCCGCGCGCTCGGGCTCGTAGGTCAGCGCAACGCCGTCGTCCGCCACCAGCTCCTGGCAGAACGCGCGGGCCTCTTCGCGCGCGGCCTCGGCCGCAAAGCGGCGCAGCAGCGTGAGCAGCGGCTCGACGTCCTCGATGGCCCCGTCCGCGCAGCGCTCGAGCACGCGCTCGACCACCCGGCGCCGCAGCCGGACAGAGCCGTCAGGACTTTCGACGAAGCCGACCTCCTTCATGGCTTCCACCGCCTCGTGGAACGCCGCGTAGGTCGAGGCCGGCAGCCCTGCCCGCTCGTAGAGCGCGCGCAGACCCGAGCTGCGCCGGTCATGGACCAGCGCGCTCACTCGCGCGAGTGGAAGCCCCGAAAGGTCGGCGAGCGCGTGCTCGAACAGGTTGACATTGCCGGACAGCAAGGCGCGCAGGATCAGACCGGCGTTGAGCTGTCCGCTCTCGCGCAGATGCTCGATAAGCGGCTGAACCTCACCGCGCGGCGAGACCGCCGCGAGCGTCACGGTCGCCTTCTCGCAGGCATCTTTGGCGATGCGCTCCGCGCGCTCGGCCTCGAGCCATTCCCGCGCCGTCACAAACCCCGCGAGCGTCTCCGACAGCTTGGCGACCAGCGCCTGGCGCGTCGGCGCCGGCAGGTCGGCGCGCGCCAGCATCGCCTCGCGGATCGCGGCGAGATGTCCGAAGCGCTCGACGATCCGGTCCAGCGAGAGCGGCGCGATCTCGGCGCTCGGGTTTTCGATCAGGACCAGGCAGGCCTCGGCCGCGCCGACTTCGGCGAGCGCGGCCGCAACCGCGGGCGCCAGGTCCGCGCGGTTGGCGATCGCCAGCTGGGCCGCCGTGCGGCCGGTCGCCGCCGCATCGACGAGATCGGCGTCGACGAGCAGCGGAGAATGCTGCAGCACCCAGCCCGCGACCTCCGGTTGATCGCCGGCGAGGCCGAGGATCACGGCAAGGGGAGCGATTTCACTGAAGGCGAGCGCGCGCGCGAGCGCGGTGCGCACCAAAGGCGACGGATCGTCCAGCGACATGATCAGCGCCCCCTCGGTGGCGGCGCGATCGTCAGATGACAGTTCGGAATAGAGATAGGCACGCGCGAGAGCGGCGGTCGCTTCCGCCCGCTCGGCGGCGCCAGCGGTACGCACCCACTGCAGGAACTGACGAACAATCATGGCTTGACACCGACGCTACGAGAAAGTGCCGCTGGGCAGCACGGGTACAAGCGTCATCCTACGCCTGGACACTTAACAAAGCGTTCACCATAAATCTTTGGGACTATTGATGAATTATTAAAGCCATGACGCCCGCGCACCGCGCGGTCTTGCGGCGGCGAGCCCGGAGCCGGATCATTTGTGCAGACCCTCAATGCGCGACCGGACGACCTTATGAGCCGCCGTTTCTGGTACCCGGGCGCGGCTCCTGATAGAGGCGGTCGAGCGGCGTCCCACTCTCACTGCCACCTGTTGGACCACGCGGCGTCCACAGCTCGGCGACCACCGGCGAGATCGGGCCCCGCCGCGTCTCGGTGCCGAACAAGGAATGGAAGGCGGAGCGCGACGTCGGGCCGGCCGCATCCGCGGCCTGCGCCGTCGATGGTGCCGGCGGCAACGGCTGGGCGGCCGCCAATGCCCTGGTCACGCCCTCGGTGTCAGCGACCCGGCGCGCCGGAGCAACACTCGCGGGCGCAACACTCGCGGGCGCAACACTCGCGGGCGCAACACTCGCGGGCGCCTTTGGGGTCTGCGCCGCGACGGCCGTCGGCGCCAGGCCGGGCGTGGAGCGCGCCTCCATGTGTCCTTTGGCAACCTGGTAGCGGCGAACCAGCTCGTCGCGAACGCCGGCCACCGTGCGGGCGTTGCCCTGCCGGTCATAGAAGATCGAGTGATTGGCGCGCGCGGCGTCCGGAAACAGCGTGGCCGCGTCCACGTTCGGATCGTTGGCCGCAAGCTGGATCACGCGCGAGGCGGCGTAGGGCCCGAAGAAATGCGCAACGTAAAGCTCGCCTTCGGTCGGCTGGCGCCCGATGCGCTTCGCCAGGACCGCCGCGTTCTGCTGCGTGATCACGCCCCCCATCACCGCGTTGGCGGCCGGGTCCGTGCGCAGCTTCATCATCTCCTCGCGCAGCACGGGGTCGTCAACCACGTACCGGCCGGAGCTCGTCTGCGTGATGGCGTCAGCGTAGCGCTCGAAACCGAAGGCCCGGCCCGCCGTCTTCATCACGCCGAGCCAGGTCTGATCGAGAAACTGGAACAGCCCGGTCGCGGTGGAGGTCGATACCGTCAGATTGGGATCGAGGTTGGACTCGACCTTGGCGGTGGCAAGCAGGTAGTCGAAATTGGCGCCGGTCGAGGCGGCGGCGCGCCGGATGGCGCCGGTGACCGCGGCAGCCGACGACCGCACCGTCGGAATGGGCGCGGGTGGGCCAGTCGGGGTCTTGGCATCGGCCGGCATCAGAGGCTGCCTTGCCCGGGCGGGCTGTCATAGAATCCTGCTGGACTCTTAACAGGTATGGTAAACGAGACCTTAACAATCGGGCTTGAGGGGGCAACAAATGGCTGAAATCACGGCGGAACGGCACCCGCGCGGGGGCCTCTATTTCGACGACTTCGTGATCGGGCAGCTCCACGAGCATCGGCTGCGCCGCACCGTGACGCAGATGGACAACATGCTGTTCTCCAACATGACGCTCAACCCGCAGCCGCTGCACATCGACCGGCATTTCTGCGAGCAGGAAACCGAATGGGGCCAGCCCTTAATGAACTCGCTGTTCACGCTCGGGCTGATGATCGGGATTTCCGTCTCCGACCTGACGGTCGGCACCACCATCGCCAATCTGGGGATGGAGGAGGTCAAGTTTCCGCACCCGCTGTTCGAGGGCGACACCGTCCATTGCACCACCGAGATCCTCGGCAAGCGCGAATCCAATTCGCGGCCGGGCGCCGGCATCGTGCAGTTCCACCACCGCGCCTATAACCAGGACGGCAAGCTGGTCGCCGAGTGCCGCCGCCAGGCGTTCATGCGCATGCGCCCGAAGTGAATCGCGGCGCCGGCCACCATGACCGGCCGCAGCGATCGACCGAAAACGAGCCAAGCCTAGAACCCAGTGTACATGTGTAGATGTGGCACCGATGAAACTACCCTTTGCGACGCTCGATGTGTTCACCGACCAGCGCTTTTCCGGCAATCCGCTCGCGGTAGTGTTCGACGCCGATAAGCTCAAGACCGAGGCGATGCAGTCGATCGCGCGCGAGTTCGGCCACCCGGAGACGGTGTTCGTACTCAAGCCGGAAGCGCTCGGCAGCACCGCGCGCGTGCGGATCTTCACACCGGGCGCCGAGCTCGGCTTCGCCGGCCATCCGACAGTCGGCACCGCGCTCATCCTCGCGCTCAGGGGGCACGGCGACAACGGCACGATCGTGCTCGAGGAAAAGATCGGCGTCATCCAATGCACGGTCACTCCCGGCGGGGCCGACCGCGGCCACGCACGGTTCCTGCTGCCGGATCTGCCGCGCGGGGCGGGCGCGGCCGCGCCTGGCGCGGCGCTCGCGGCCGCACTCGGGCTCTCGGTGAATGACATCGGCTTTGAGCGCTTCGTGCCCGCGCGCTGGTCGGTCGGCAATGCCTTCACCTTCGTCCCGGTGCGCAATCTCGATGCGATCCGCCGTTGCCGCGTCAACGAGGCGGCCTGGGACCAGGCTTTCGAGCTAGGCGGCCGGACCTCGGCCTTCGTCTTCACCGGCGAGACCATCAATCCCGCCAACCAGTTCCATGCCCGAATGTTCGCGCCGCGGCTGGGAGTGGTTGAAGACCCAGCCACCGGCTCCGCGGTCGCGGCAATGGCCGGGCTGTGCGTGCGAACGCTATCGCTCGATCAAGGCGAGCACCGGTTCGTGGTCGAACAGGGCTATGAAATGGGACGCCCGAGCCTGGTCGAGCTCACGCTCACGTTGCGCAGCGGCACGCTAAGGCTCGCCACCGTTGGCGGCCCGGCCATCGTCGTCACCGAAGGCACCATCGAGGTCTGATGCGCTCGCTCCTGTTCGTTCCCGCCGACGGCGGCTCCAAGCTCGACAAGGCGCTCATGAGCGGCGCCGACGTGGTGATCGTCGATCTTGAGGACTCGATCGCGCCCGATCGCAAGGCGCAGGCGCGCGCGAGCGCGGCGGATTTCCTCAAGGCGGCAGTCGGACGCGAGCGGCGCCCTCGCCTGCTGGTGCGCGTCAATGCGATTGCGACCGGCCTCACCGACGCCGATCTCGACGCCATCGTGCCGGCCGCGCCAGACGCCATCCTGCTGCCCAAGGCCGAAGGCGGCGCTTCGGTGATTCATGCCGACGCCAAGCTCGCCGCGCGCGAGGCGATCGCGGGACTGCAAGAAGGCCACGTCAAGATCGTGGCGCAGGCGATCGAGACCGCCGCAGGCCTGTTCGCGGCCGGCAATTTCCGCGGCGCCAGCGCGCGCCTGATCGGCTTGACCTGGGGGCCGGAAGATCTCTCCGCGGAGATCGGCGCCGAATCAAACCGTGACAGCGACGGCCTGCTCACCGAGCCCTATCGGCTCGCCCGCTCCGTCTGCCTGTTCGCGGCGGCCGCGGCCGGCGTTGCGGCGATCGAGACCGTCTATGTCGACTTCCGCAACTTGGCCTCGCTCAAGCGCGATACCGAGATGGCGCGACGCGACGGCTTCGTCGGTCGCCTCGCCATTCATCCGGCGCAGGTGCCTGTCATCAACGAGGTGTTCACGCCGACGACGGACGCGATCGCGCGTGCGCAGGCGATCGTCGATGCGTTCGCGAAGGCGCCGGGCGGCGGCGTGGTCGCGATCGAAGGCGTGATGTACGACCGGCC
>DAIUEP010000033.1:5000-11906 GCA_036845065.1 Xanthobacteraceae bacterium
GGATCGAAGGTCTTGTCGCCGTCGAACGCAAGCGTCACCGCGCCGTCCTGGCCGAGCGGCACGACCCGATAGAAGCACGAGCGCCGGCCGGTGTGGCAGGCGCCGGGGCCTTGCTGCTCGACCTTGATCCAGACCGCATCCTGGTCGCAGTCGATGCGCATCTCGACGACGCGCTGGGTATGGCCGGAGTCTTCGCCCTTGCGCCACAGCCGCTTGCGCGAGCGGCTGAAGTACCAGGCATCGCCGGTCGCGATGGTTTGCGCGAGCGCTTGCACGTTCATGTGCGCAACCATCAGCAGCTCGCCCGATTGCGCATCGGTCGTCACGCAGGTGACAAGGCCGTCGGCATCGAACTTCGGAGTGAGCGCACGGCCGTCCTCGACCTCCTTGGTCGAGCCCGGCGCGGCAAATGCGGATGGTTCGGCCACAGGCGCCTCTCGCGCAACGATCGACGGTCAGCCCTTGCGCACCAGGGTCATGAAGCGGACCTGCTCCGCCGGATCGTCACGGAAGGAGCCGACGAAATGGGTCGTGACCGTCGAGGCGCCAAGCTTCTCGACGCCGCGCAACGACATGCACATGTGCTCGGCCTCGATCATGACGGCGATGCCGCGCGGATTGAGGATCTCCTCGATCGCGGTCGCGATCTGCGAGGTCATGTGCTCCTGCGTCTGCAACCGCCGCGCATAGACGTCGACCAGCCGCGCGAGCTTGGACAGTCCCACCACGCGCTCGACCGGCTTGTAGGCGATGTGGGCCTTGCCCATGAACGGCATCATGTGGTGCTCGCACTGGGAATTGAAGGCGATGTCACGCACCAGGACGAGATCGTCGTAGCCGCCGATCTCGCTGAAGGTCCGGTCGAGCACCTCGGCCGGGCATTCGCGATAGCCGCGATAGAGCTCCTCATAGGCGTCGACGACCCGCTTGGGGGTCTCGAGCAGGCCTTCGCGCGCCGGGTCATCACCCGTGTAGGCGATCAGCGTGCGCACCGCAGCCTCGGCCTCCTCGCGCGAGGGCCGCGCGCCCAGCGTGACGCTTTTGACATGATCGGACAGGGATGCCTTGCGTAAAGGCTTGACGACAGCGTCCATGACGGTCTCTCCGTTCGACCGGTCCCTTGAGGCGCGGACCGGGGGTGTCACCGGGGCGGCCGCATCGGTCTTGGGCGCCAAGGGCTGAAGTCCCCCCGCGCGCCGACCGGACGCCGCATTCCCAACTCAGGCAGGCTAATTCTACGCGAATTCGCTCGCAGCGAAAACCGGGCCGGTCAGCGCCAGACGATCTCGCGCCCGCCGGTCAGCACCTATATATTCCTTCGGGCGCACGGCGCAATTGCCGGCAATAGCGACAAAACGCGGCCGAAAGTCATGATCAACGAGGTCTACAACAAGCGAATCATCGAATTGGCGGGCAATATCCCGCGGCTGGGCCGGCTGCCCGATGCGCAGGCCTCCGCCACCGCCCATTCCAAGCTATGCGGGTCGACCGTCACGGTCGACCTCAAGATGGAGGGTGACCGGGTCACCGACTTCGCCCACGAGGTGAAGGCCTGCGCGCTGGGCCAGGCCTCCTCCTCGATTATGGCTCGCCACGTCATCGGCGCGAAGGCGGACGAGCTGCGCAACCTGCGCGAGACGGTGCGCAAGATGCTCAAGGAGAACGGCGCGCCGCCGGAGGGCAAGTGGGCCGATATCGCGGTGCTCGAGCCGGTGCGCGACTACAAGGCGCGCCACGCCTCGACCATGCTGACATTCGATGCGGTGATTGACGCCGTCAACCAGATCGAGGCCAAGCGGCGGAGCGCGGTCGCCGCGGAGTGAGCCGCGCGCGCGAGGACAGCGATGACCATGGCTTCAGTGCTCGATGCCGCCCGGCGTGCGCCGCGGATGATGGGGCGCGGCCTCATCGCGGTCTATCGGCACACTTTCTCCGCCCTGGTCGGCATGCATTGCCGGCACCTGCCGACCTGCTCGCACTATGCCGACGAGGCAATCGGTCGGTTCGGCCTGTGGGCGGGCGGCTGGATGACGTTGGCGCGGCTCCTGCGTTGCCACCCCTGGGGCACGTCGGGGCTTGACGTGGTGCCTGCGACGCTACCCGAAGGAGCGCGTTGGTACCGGCCCTGGCGCTATGGCCTGTGGCGGCGCACACACGATCTGCATGTGCACCGCGAGGCTTGATGGCAGCGGAAGAACGTCGCGCCTCTTCAGCGCGTCGTTTTCACCAGCCGCTCGAGGCGCCGCGCGGCTTCGGGCAAGCCGGCGTCGGCAGCCCGCTGATACCAGGTGCGGGCCTGCGCCGTGTCCGGTGTGAAGCCAAGGACGCCAAGGTCCCTGAGCACGATCGGATCGAAGCTGGCGCCGAGCAGGAGAGCAGCCTGTGCATCGCCTGCACTCGCAGCCCGCCGCAACATCAAGCGCGCCGATACGATATCGCCGTTCTGCAAGTAATCCTGGCCGCGCTTGAGCAGGGCAGCGACCTCCGAACCATCGATCGCCTGCAGCGCAGGCTTCCCTTCAGGCGTCGCCTCGGGCCTCGGCTCGGGCTTGGGTTCAGGCTTCGGCTCCGGCCTCGCTTCGGGTCTGGCTTCAGGTCTTGTCCCGGTCCTCATATCCTCGCGATCAGGACGTCGGGCGACGACCAGCGATTCCGATCGTTTCGGCACCCACTCAAGCCGCATGACCCGGCTGTCGACCACCCGGTCATTGGGCAGACGCAGGTCGATCGCAGCGTTCATGACCCCGATGAAGTCCTTCGGCGCATAGGCAAGCGCGCTCATCAGATCGCGTGCCGGCAGCCGCCATGCATTGTCACCAAGCGGGCTTCCGACCGACAGCCGCGTTCCTGACACCAGCCCGGTCAACAGCGCCAGCTCGCTGCCAGTTGCGCCATAGAGCGACACTCCGAGCGAGATCGCTTCGTTGGAGAAAGTCTGGCGGCCTTCAACGCCAATCAGGCGCGGCGATGGCTGTTGGGTATTGGACACGCCGGCAAGCACCGGCCCAATTGTGGAGCTAACGCCGTTGTCGCTCTTCAGGATAACAGGCCGGGTGTCGGGCAGCGTCACCAAGGCAACACTGAGGGCGACGGTCGAGGCCACCAGCAGCACCAGCGACAGCCTTCCGAGCGACGGCATCATCGAATTCGATCGATGCCGGACCGGCGGCGGGGACACCATCTCGGGGGCGAGCGCCAAGCGCTGTCGCAGCGCCCTGATTGCAACGTCGCCCTCAAAATGCGGTGTCTTCGTCACGGCCGGCAGCCCGGTGACCGGGAGCCCTTCGATACCCGGAGGAATCGAATTGCGGGCACGCAACAGCTCCAGCGCGGTGGGGGCCGCAATGTTGGGACCGCCAAGCCCCTGCGGCAAACGCATCGATGGCCGCACGCGCGGCTCGGCAGCCGCCGCCTGGACCGGCGGCCGGCGCACAACGGCAAACTCGGGCGCAGTCGGAGGCGCCTCGGTCTCGTCGCCGACAGATCCCGTCTCCGGCGCCGTCGGCGGGGATTCCGCAGGCTGTGCCGGCGACTTCGGATCTGACGATCGCCGCTCGCTGTCCGCGGGCGCTGCCATCGATGTCGTCGGCGAGGCTTTCGCGCTCTTTGGCCGCGACGGTGGGCGGCTTGCTCGTGCCCTGCGCTGCGCCGCCGCGGCATCCTCGCCAGCCGGCTCCGGTGGCGTCGACGACACCGATGCCTTGGCGGATACCTCGCGTTCCGGTGACGAGCCGCTGGACGTTACACTGTTGACGTCCCTGTTGACGTTCCTGTTGACGTCACCGTCATCGTGGACTGGAGTACTCATGAAAATATCTCCCCTGTCCGATCATCGCGGCCGATGCCAAGCAGAGTGGTGGCCGACCAACCCACTAACGGCGTTCGCGCTCCTGGCTCCACTTGACGAAATCGTTGAAGAGACGCTCGCGCTCTTCCTCACTGCCAGGCGCCCCCGCACCCAGTCGGCTGCTTAGAAACTCGTTGAATTGGCGACGCGCAGTCAACGCCTGCCGATTGCGTGCCAGCCAGTCTTCGGCCGGCTGGAAACGGGTCCAACCGGCAAGCGGCGCTGCGAAGTTCGCTTCGCGCCATTTGGGATGGCGCGACGATTGCGTGAACGCGTCGAGCTTCGAGAAGAAACGCCCAACGAACTCCTCCAGACGGCGATAGGGCTCGCTGCCCTTGGGCCAATTATAGGCGATCAACACCGCGGCGACCGAGATCGTCTCGACGTCTTCGCCCACCCGCACCATGCCGGGATAGTCCTCGCTGGTCAGAACTCCCGGCAGGTAATCGTCCTGTAGCGCCTTGGCGAATGGTATCGGCAGAAAGCGCAGCCCTTGCTCCGCCGCCAGCTTGGTCATCGGCGCCGCCGGCTTACCCGAAACCAGCACGGATGCCGCGATCTGGCTCGACTTCAGCTTCTCGACCGCGTCGGCCTGCGCCAGGTTGACTTCTTCGACTTTGATATTCAGGCGGCCAAACACATCACGCGCCGAGAGCTGTGTCCCGCTATCCACGCCGCCCAGGTTCACCGTCTTGCCAGCGAGTTGCTCGATCGACCGGATGCCGGAATCGGCGCGCACCGCGATATGCATCTCCTCACCAAACAGTTTGGCGATGTAGACGATCCTGCCGTCGAGATTGCCGATCTCGTTGCTGCGACGAAAGGCGCTGAGAAGATTGGCCTGGGTGATGCCCAGGTCTACTCCCTTGAGAAAACGGACATCGCGGATGTTTTGACCGCCGCCCTTGCCGACGAGGGGTAAGACGCGAAACTCCTCCCCGTCGTCAAGGACCGCAGACAAGTCGTGAGCGACCGACAGATAGGTCCCGTCGGGACCGCCCGAAACAATCGTGACCGTGTTGGCGTTGACCCGTTCACCGAGGGCGCCGAAATTTTGCTTTTCCGGAAACCATCGATTGCGGGCATTCTGTGCGTAGGTGGCCGTTATGGAAAAGGCTGCGACGACCATCGTCGCGGCCAATACGCAAGTCACCTGAAGTGGCCCCATGGGCCGCCGCAGACCTCCCCACATTCTCACCCCCGAAAGCGGCGGGCCTACACTACGCAGACGCTCCACACACGCGCAGCAGACCGAATCGGTTGCTAACGCTTGACCCGTGATTTACTTCGCAACCGTTAACCTCGCTTGCGCCTCACACGGACGTTCAAGCTTTCTCAATAAATTAGGCGTGGTTGTGATATGACTTTGATCATTATGAGGCGAGCACTTTCAAGACTTATGATTAACTGAGGTATATTGATCCAGTGTACGGTATTAAGGTAGGTCATCACAGGTAATACTGTAGCTTCAAAGGTATTATTTTACTCCATCTTAGTTCCCGTCAAATCTCTGGCTTTTTCGTGACGGGGATCCCCAGTGCGGCGGCGGGGCATGCACGCAGGGCGGGCAACGCCCCCCCGCCCGATCAGTCCGCCTCACATTGTGGCACGCCGGCGGGGCCCCGGCCCCCCCTATAGCGGCTCCTGGTCCCCCGCGCGCCCCTGGCTCGAACGATCGCAAAAGCGCTGCGGGCATCGATCCGCAAGCGGCCCTGCGTCGCTGTTGTGCTGGCCCTCCACCGAGTTGCGGATCAAGCGACGCTGCGATAATGAGGCGCCGCGCTTACCTGCGTTCGTAGGCAGCGAGTGAGCAACAGGAGTGGACGATGGTCGCTTTGACCTTTCCCGACGGCGCGCGTCGGGAGTACCCCAACGGCATCACCGGTCTTGACATCGCCAAGGGCATCTCGCCCTCGCTCGCCAAGCGCACGGTCGCGATGGCGCTCGACAACGCGCTCATGGACTTGAACGACCCTATTGAGCGCGACGCGAAAATCGAACTCCTCACCCGCGAGGACCCGCGCAGCCTGGAGTTGATCCGGCACGACTGCGCGCATGTGCTCGCGGAAGCCGTGCAGACGCTCTGGCCCGGCACCCAGGTCACCATCGGGCCGGTAATCGAGAACGGCTTCTACTACGACTTCTTCCGCAACCAGCCGTTCACGCCGGAGGACTTCGACGCGATCGAAAAGAAGATGCGCGAGATCATCGCGCGCGACAAACCCTTCACCAAGGAAGTGTGGTCGCGCGAGCAGGCCAAGCGCGTCTTCAAGGACAAGGGCGAGCTGTTCAAGGTCGAGCTGGTCGACGCCATCCCGGCAGACCAGGACCTCAAGATCTACAAGCAGGGCGACTGGTTCGACCTTTGCCGCGGGCCGCACATGACCTCAACCGGCAAGATCGGCTCTGCCTTCAAGCTGATGAAGGTCGCGGGCGCCTATTGGCGCGGCGATTCCAATCGCGAGATGCTCTCGCGCATCTACGGCACCGCCTTCGCCAAGCAGGACGAGCTCGACGCCTATCTCAAGCAGATCGAAGAGGCCGAGAAGCGCGACCACCGCAAGCTCGGGCGCGAGATGGACCTGTTCCACTTCCAGGAAGAGGCGCCCGGCTCGGTGTTCTGGCATCACAAGGGCTGGACCCTGTTCCAGGCGCTCGAGAATTACATTCGCCGGCGCCAGGCCGAAGCCGGCTATGTCGAGGTGAACTCGCCGCAGCTCATGGACTCTCAGCTCTGGGTCACCTCCGGCCACATGGAGAAATACCGCGACATGATGTTCCTGACGGAGCATCGCACCGATGACGAGCGCATCTACGCCATCAAGCCGATGAACTGCCCCGGCCACGTGCAGATCTTCAAGAACGGCCTGAAGTCGTATCGCGACCTGCCGCTCAAGATCGCGGAATTCGGCAAGGTGCACCGCTTCGAGCCGTCGGGTGCGCTGCACGGCCTGATGCGGGTGCGCGCGTTCACGCAGGACGATGCGCACGTGTTCATCACCGAGAGCCAGATCGCCGAGGAGGCGCTCAAGATCAACGACATGATCCTGTCGATCTAC
>DAIUEP010000033.1:12006-28120 GCA_036845065.1 Xanthobacteraceae bacterium
GAGCCAGATCGCCGAGGAGGCGCTCAAGATCAACGACATGATCCTGTCGATCTACCAAGACTTCGGCTTCCCGGATGTGCGGATCAAATTCTCCGACCGGCCGGACCAGCGCATCGGCGACGACGCGGTGTGGGACAAAGCGGAGGCCGCCTTGATGGCGGCGCTCAAGGCTTCCGGGCGGCCGTGGATGCTCAACAAGGGCGAAGGCGCCTTCTACGGGCCGAAGCTTGAATACGTGCTGCGCGACGCGATCGGGCGTGACTGGCAGTGCGGCACCGTACAGGTCGACCTCAACCTGCCCGGCCGGCTCGGCGCCTTCTACATCGACGAGCACTCCAACAAGGTGACGCCGGTGATGCTGCATCGCGCGATGTTCGGCTCGCTCGAGCGTTTCACCGGCATCCTGATCGAGCATTTTGCCGGCCATCTGCCGCTCTGGCTCAATCCGCTGCAGGCAGTCGTCGCCACCATCACGGACGACGCCAACGATTACGCCCGCGATGTGGTCGCAGCCACCCGGCGCGCCGGTCTGCGGGTGGAACAGGACCTGCGCAACGAGAAGATCAATTACAAGGTGCGCGAGCACTCGCTCGCCAAGGTCCCGGTGCTGCTGGTGATCGGCAAGAAGGAAGCGGCCGAGCGCACGGTCTCGATCCGCCGGCTCGGCAAGGACGGCCAGCAGGTGATGGCGCTCGACGCGGCGCTCGCGATGCTGACGGACGAGGCGGTGCCGCCGGATGTAAGGCGGATCAGCAAGGCGGCATGAGGCGACGCGGTCAGCGGCGTCGGGGCGCTTAGCTGCCCTCAGCAGCCCTGGTCGCGCCGGCCTTGCTTGCGCTTCGCGCGCTTCGTCGCCTTCTCGTCGCACCAGCGGTAGAGCGGCTCGGCCTGGCGCGGCCAGGCGAACGGATCGGTGAGGCGGTCGACCGGCGACGGGATGAAGCGCTCGCGTTCACGGCCAGGCATCTCGGCTGGCGGAATGCTGGGCGCGGCGTTCGCGGCCACAACGCCGATGAGCAGGAGCAATGCAGCCGTTCGGTAGCGACTGGCGGGCATTTGCTTGTCTTTCCTCCCCGACGGCCGGTGCGCCCTGCGATGACGCAGACCCAGTTGATCCGTGTCCAGGCCCAGGGCGGGACGCAAGACTCGGCACCTGACATTATGGGCATTATCCCTCTAAAATGAAGCTGTTGCCGGACGGTATCGAGCGATTTTCTTGGCCGAGCAGACTTTAAGGGTTTTCGTCTCCTCTCCGTCGCACCATCGCGGGACGATCAGCGCACTCATGAGGCGCAGTCCCGGGCCTCAGTGCAATCCGACCGATGCTATCCGCTCCAAATCGCTCGTCGCCCCGCGCGGCTTGGCGAGCGCGCGCAAGAAGCGATCGGCCCAGGTCTCGATGTCGTCGCGCAGAAGGGCGCGAAATGTCGCTTCATGGCGCTCGCGGCGCTCATCGAGCGGCATCGACAGCGCCTGGCCGATCGCCGCCGCGACGCTGTCGGGATCATAGGGATTGACCAGCAGGGCGGTCTGGCATTCGCGCGCCGCACCGGCAAAGCGCGACAGGATGAGCACGCCGGGGTCTTCGGGATCCTGGGCGGCGATGTATTCCTTGGCCACGAGGTTCATGCCGTCGCGCAGCGGCGTCACCAGCGCGGCCCGCGAGGCGCGGTAGAGGCCGGCCAGCATGAAGCGGCCATAGGCGCGGTTGACGTAACGGATCGGCGTCCAATCCGCCTCTCCGAAGGTGCCGTTGATGCGGCCGGCCGACGATTCGATCTGCTGCGCCATGTCGGCGTATTCGCGGATGTCGCTACGGCTCTTCGGCGAGATCTGCAGATAAGTCACCTTGCCGCGCCATTGCGGCTGTGTCGCCAGGAAGCGCTCGTACGCCTCCATGCGCAGATGCAGCCCCTTGGTGTAATCGAGACGATCAACCCCGATGATCTGCGCGCGTCCGCCCAGGCTCTGGCGCACCTGCTGGACGTCGGCCGAGCGCTCGCTGCGCTTTGCCAGGCGCGCGAAGGCTGCCGTTTCGATGCCGACCGGAAACACCTCGATTCGCATGGTCCGCTCGCCCAGCGGAAAGTTGAAGTCGCGGCTGGGGAGGCCGCATTCGCGCGTCAGGTAGCGGCTGAAATTGAAGGCGTCGTCGCCGGTCTGAAAGCCCACCAGGTCGTAGTCGCACAGCGCCGGAAGAAGCTGCTCGTGGTGGGGCAGCGCGGTGATGATCTCCGGCGGCGGACAAGGGATGTGGAGAAAAAAGCCGATGCGGTTCTTGTGGCCGAGCGCGCGCAACGCCTTGGCGAGCGGCATCAGGTGATAGTCATGGACCCAGATCAGATCGTCGGGCTTGATCACATCGTGCAATTGCCGGGCGAAGGCGTCGTTGACCCGCAGGTATCCGCTGAGATCGCGGTGGGAGAATTCGGCACGCTCGAGCTGATAGTGCAGGATCGGCCACAACACGCGATTGGCAAATCCGTTGTAGTATTCCTTGTGATCTTCCGCGCTGAGATCGCTGACGATGTAGGTGACGTTGTCGCGCTTGACCGTGCGCGGCTTGATCTTGGACTGCGGCGCGATCCGTCCGCTCCAGCCAAGCCACGTTCCCGCCATCCGCTTGAGTGCCGCTTTCACCGCGACCTCAAGTCCGCCGGCACGCACGCCGCCTTCGTCAGGAACGGCCACTCGATTTGAGACTATGATGAGCTGCGCCAATAGCGGTCCTCCCAGCTGCGCGACAGCTTCATCGCGGTCAGGATCAACCCGGCCATCGAGTAGGTCTGCGGGAAATTGCCCCACAAGGCGCCGGTCGTCGGATGCACGTCCTCCGAGAGGAGCCCGTAGCGGTTGCGAAGCTTGAGCGCATCGACGAAGCGCTCGCGTGCCTCGTCTTGCCGCCCGATCATCCAGAGAGCGTCGATCAGCCAGAAGCGGCAGATCAGGAAGGCGGTCTCAGGCAGCCCAAAATCATCCGATCCGGCATAGCGCATCACGTGCTGCTCCCGCCTGAGCTCTCGCTCGACGGCCTCCACCGTACTAACAAACCTCGGATCATTTGGTTCGATCAGGCCGAGCTCGGGCAGCAGCAGCACGCTGGCGTCGAGATCGTCGGAGTCAATCGCCGCGGTGAACGCCTTGCGCCGGGGATTCCAGGTCCGCGACAGAATTTCGGTCTGCAACCGAGCCGCGGTCTCGCCCCAGACCTTGGCGCGGTCGGCGAGGCCAAGCGCCGCCGCGATCGCCTCCAAGCGCTGGCAACCCGCCCAGCACATCGCCGCCGAGTGGGTGTGGACGCGCTTTCGCCCGCGAAATTCCCAAATCCCGGCATCCGGAGTCAGCGCCAGCTTGGCCGCCATCTCGCCGAGCGGCTCGATCCGCCGGAACAGATCGACATCGCCCATCCGCGGCAGGCGCCGATCGAAGAACATGGGCGACGCAGCCAGTATGATGCTGCCATAAGTGTCGTGCTGATCCTGCAGGGCGGCCTCGTTGCCGACCCGCACCGGCCCGTCGCCGCGATAGCCGTGCAAGCCCGGCTCGATCCGCTCCTCCATCGGGTCGCTGGGCACGACGCTGTAGACCGGACGCAGTTTTTCGGAGGGCGCGGACGCGATGGTGAGGATATAGGAGATGAAGTCCTCCATCGTGCGGGTCGCGCCGATGCGGTTGAGCGCGCGCACCACGAAATAGGCGTCGCGCAGCCAGCAATAGCGGTAGTCCCAGGTCCGGCCCGAGCCGGGCGCTTCCGGGATCGAGGTCGTATGCGCCGCGATGATCGCGCCGGTCTCCTCGAAGTTCGACAGCTTGAGGGTGATGGCCGCGCGGATCATCGCCTCCTGCCAATCGTATGAGACCGCGAGACGCCGAACCCATTCCAGCCAGTAGCCCTTCGTGTGATCGAGAAATTCGCGGCAGACGGTTTGCAGATTGCCCTCGATCGGCGTGTCCGAGCCGAACACAAGATGAATTGGACGCATCAGCACGAATGCGGCCTCGCGCTCCACATAGGACAATGGAGCGTCGGTAGTGACTCGAAGCGCGGTGAAGCCGCCCGAGTATCGGATATGATTGCTGCCCATGGCATGCTGGGTCGGCTGGCCATAGTGGTGCGTTGGGCGAATCCGGATAGTGACGCGAGGCAGGCCCGCCATCGGTTCGATGATCCGGATGAGCTGCGGCGGCCGGAACGTGCGTCCGAACTGATAGAATCGCGGCGCGAAATCCGTGATTCGAATCGCGGCTCCCTGTCCATCGCGCATGATGGTCGTGACGATCGCGGTGTTACGGACGTACTCCGACTTGATGTCGACGCACCCGTCGAGGACAACGTCCGCGAAGCCCTTCTCCTCGTCTCCCGCGAGCAGCCGGCAGAAGACCGGGTCGCTGTCGAAGCGCGGGAAGCACCACCACACGATTCGCGACGAGGGATCGACGAGCGCGGCCGTGCGCCCGTTGCCGATCACTGCCAAGTCCAATCCATAATTGGTGTCCAATCCATGATCGATCATGGCTTGTCCGCTCCAACGGTGTCCGCGACGCGATAGAGCCACGCCCGCACGTCGCTCGGACTTTGGAAGAAGCCGGCCAAGCCGGAAAGTTCGCGGCCAACCGAGAAGCCGAGACCGTCGAATTCTGGCAATACCGCGAACGCCGCTTCGTCGGTCAGGTCGTCGCCGATGAAAATCGGCCGGCGCCCGCGGAACGGTGGCGACTTCATCAATTCACGGATGCCGGTCCCCTTGTTGAAGCCGCCCGGCTTCACTTCCAGGACGGCCTTGCCCGCCAGCACGTCGAGTGCGCTTTCCGGATAGTCCGCACAGGCCGCCGCCACCGCCTCGTACACGGCGGCCGCGCGCTGCGGCACCAGGCGATAGTGCAGCGCCAGCGAGTAGCCCTTGTCTTCCGCGATGACGCCTTCGTTCGCGGCGGCGAATTCTGCAAGGCGGCGGCGGAGATTGCCGGGGATCGCCGCTTCTTGCCGATGCGGCGGAGCCCCTCCAAGCGTGCGAAGCTCCGCGCCATGGCCGGCGACCGCCGCAAGCTTGAGCGGCGCAAACAGCCGGTCGAGATCGGCCATCTGGCGCCCGCTGACAAACGACGTCGCTCCGCCGCTCTGCTCATCAAGCGCCTTGAGCGCCCGCTTCAATTGCTGCGGGACTTCGACATTGGGCGGCGTATCCGCGAGATCGAGTAACGTCCCATCGACATCAAGCAGCACCGCGCTTGTTCGAATGTCGATCGTATCAATAAGCACCGCCACCGCCCGATTTCGTGATCCCAAATAGGAACAACGAACGAGAACGGGAACTGGTTCCCTCCTCATCAACGACGGGCGAGCACCTCGACCTCGGTATCGACGCCGGTCACCACCTTGAAGGCGCGCTCGTAGGACTGGTTGTCGTTGCGCGCGATCGCGCGATATTCGCCTTCCGCCAGGATCACGCGGGGGAAGGCGCCGATCGATTCCTTGATCACGTCACCGCCGGGTGTGAGCACCGACCACTGGGTGTCGGCTCGCGCTTCGCCGCCCGCGTCGTTGACCAGCTTGAGGGTAATGACCGCGGCGCGGTGGGTGACGGTGGCGTCGGTTAGCTTGCCGGTCTGCACCCGGATGTCGGAACGCACCATCGCGTTCACATCGCCGTAGTTCGAAATGATGTGATAGGTCCCTTCCGGCACCAGGATCACGTCGCCGGTCTGGGCTGCCTGCACGATCGCGCGCTTGTCGCCCGGCTCGAACTGGCTGCCCCGGTAGATGTCGAATGAAATCTGCCCATTGGGAATGCGCGCGTCACCGACCTTGCCTTCGATGCGCAGCCCGCCCGCCGGCAGGTCGAAGATCTCGCGCTGCGCCTCGCCGGCTCGCACCTGCACGGTTCGCACGGCGCTCGCGAGCCCAAAACCGACATGGACCACATAAGAACCGGCCGGCAGAGCGAGGGTGGGCGAAGAGCCGCGATCCTCCTTGATCGGACGCAACGCGCCCTGCTCGATCTTGCCCGGATACACCCGCCAATGCAGTCCGCCCGTGATATTCGGCAGCTCGCGGCCAAAGCGCGCGCCGAGCGTAAGCGAGGCCTGTCCGGCTGGCGCAACGGCTGGCGGGGCGGATGCGGCAGGCGGCGACGCGCCCGCGGGGGGCAGCGACTGCAGCGCGGGGCCCTTCGGTATCGGGGCAGGACGGTTGTTGTTTGGCGGTGCGATATTCTGGGCCGGACCGGGGGTCTGCCCGGGCACCTCCGAGGGAGGGCGCGGCAGCGGTGAAATATTGAAGAATTGGGCGTGGGTCTCGGCCAGAAAGGCCGAGAGCCAGAAACCAACGGCCAAAGCTAATCTGGCCCCGTTCGCGCTGGTTGCTGCGATCCTCATCAAGGATCATTTCTCGGCCGAAATCGCGGCAAATTCAAGCCACCTCCAGCGTTTGTCACAACAGGAGCGGTATGCTACCCGGCACAGGGACCAGAATGGTAACCAACTCAATGCCCGAAGCCCTCGAATTGCTGCGAACCAGGCGCTCTCTCAAGCCGGTAGAACTCGTCGCCCCGGGCCCTTCCACAGCCGAGATCGAGACCCTGCTGACGATTGCGTCGCGCGTGCCCGACCATGGCAAGCTCGTGCCATGGCGTTTCATCGTGTTCGAGGGCGATGCGCGGCTAACCGCAGGCCGCGCCATCGAAGCGGCGTTCCGTATCAAATATCCCGACGCCAAGCCGGACCAGGTCGACTATGAGCGCAAGCGGCTCGCCCGCGCGCCGCTGGTGATCGCGGTGGTGAGCAGGGCCGGTCCGCATGTGAAGATCCCCGAATGGGAGCAGGTGCTGTCCGCCGGCGCCGCCGCCATGAGCCTGGTGCTGGCCGCGCACGCGCTCGGATACGGCGCCAATTGGATCACCGAGTGGTACGCCTACGATCGGCGCGTGCTCGACGCGCTCGGCCTCAAGGACAACGAGAAGGTGGCCGGCTTTATTCATATCGGCAAGCCCGCCCAAGCCCCCGAGGATCGGCCGCGTCCGCCGCTCGCCGAGATCACGACGCGATTCGAAACGAGTGGCGAATAGCGAGATAGCGAATGGCGAATGGCGAATAGGGTTCAGTAAGCATTGCTGGTGATACACGACTTTCTACTCGCTATTCGCTATTCGCCAAAACAAGGATCACCCATGTTCTACGAGACCAGCAAGAACGACCATGGCCTGCCACGCGACCCGTTCAAGGCGATCGTGTCACCCCGTCCGGTCGGCTGGATCACCTCGATGAGCTCCAATGACGAGATCAATCTCGCCCCCTACTCGTTCTTCAACGCGGTTTCGGACGGCCCGCCGATCGTGATGTTCTCAAGCGATGGCTACAAGGATTCGCTCGCCTTCATCGCGCAGACGCGGGAATTCGTGTGCAATCTCGCGATCCTCGACCTGATTGCCGCCGTGGTCACCACCGGCATTTCCTATCCGCGCGGCATCAACGAGATGATCGAGGCCGGGCTTGAGCCGGTTCCCTCGCGCCTTGTGCGCCCGCCGCGGGTCAAGGCCTCGCCCTGTGCGCTCGAATGCAAGCTCCTGCAGATCGTCGACCTCAACGATCTCGACGGGCAGCCCGCGCATCGCCACGTCGCGTTCGGGCAGGTGGTCGGCATCCACATCGATGATCGCTTCATCAAGGACGGCCGCGTCGACACCGCCGCGATGCGCCCGATCGCGCGCTGCGGCTATGCCGACTACGCGGTCGTCGACAAGGTCATTCCGGTGGTGCGCCCGCAGGCGCCGGCGGACGCGAAGGCCAAGGCGCAGGCCGCGGAGTAAACGCCAGCCGTCCCGGTGCGTGCCGCAGTTCGCCGCCGCGCCCTACAATTCAATTGCGCCGGAGTGTGACCGCGAGCACATCGCGATCGTGCATTTCCCGACAATTGTGCTCCCTATCCCGCATCGGATGGTCCGATGTGGGCCCATCCACGGGAGAATGTCATGGCAGTCTTTAACAGCGCCGTGCTGAACAATAGCTGGACCACCGTCCCGGTCGCCGGCTTTCTCATCGAGGGCACCGAAGGCAACGATACCCTCTCCGACCTGATCTCGGGCGTTGATTGGGGCACCAACGATACGGTCAATGCCGGCGGCGGCAACGACTGGATCACGCTCTACAACGGCGACGACACCGCAAATGGCGGCGCCGGCAATGACGTCTTCTACGACCGCGGCACCGGCAACGACGTGATGAATGGCGAGGCCGGCAGCGACTTCTTCTATGTCGGTCTTGGCAACGACACGGTCAACGGCGGTGACGGCACCGACTGGGTCTCCTATGCCTTGAGCCAGCAGATCGTCGCGCTCGACCTGCAGAGCGGGTTCGCGATCTCGGAAGGCATCGACACGCTGACCTCGATCGAGAGCGCCTATGGCGGCATCGGCAACGATACGCTGCTCGGAAGCACCGTGGCCAATTCGTTCTATGGCGGGTCCGGCCAGGATCGGCTTGACGGCCGCGACGGCAACGACTTTCTCAACGGCCAAACCGGCAACGACACGCTCATCGGCGGCAACGGCGATGACTCGCTCTACGGCGAAGCCGGCAACGACACCCTTGATGGCGGCGAAGGCAACGACTTCCTGTGGGCCGGCCAGGGCGACGACACGTTGACCGGCGGCGCCGGCGCCGACACCTTCTATTATTCGTCCTTCGGCGACTTCAACACCGTGGACACCATCACGGACTTCCAGCAGGGCGTCGACAAGATCAACCTTGGCGCCCTCGATGCCCGCCCCGATCTCGCTGGCAATCAGGCGTTCACTTTCGACTCGACGCCCGACGGCGCGTGGGAAGAGTTCTGGGACGGCCTGGACGACTTCGGCGCCTATCTCCTGCACGGCGTCGGCCCCTCGATCAACGGCGATACCGGCGAGATCGAGTACCGCCACGACGGCGGCTACACTTATGTCTATCTGTCCACCGCCGATACGCCCAACTCGGCGTCGATCCGCCTCGAAGGCACCTACAATCTCACCGCGGCGGACTTCGTGCTCTGACGCGGCATCCCCATCGCGACCTCGTCTCACGGGACGTCGCCTCACCAATGCGCAGCCGCCGGGCAAACTGCCCGGCGCCTGCCAATCGCTCACTCTCTTCCGCGCCGCTACCGGCTCGCGGTCGTCATGCCCTTGAACGCGAGCTTCTGCATGCCGCTGCCGGTCGCCGCGACGTAGAGATTGCCCTTCGAGTCGGTCGCGATGTGGTGGCCGCCGCCCACCATGCCCGGCGCCTCGATCGCGCCCGCGAGCGTCAGCGTTTTGCGATCGACCACCGCGATGGTCTTGCCGTCGCCGACATAGAGGAACTGCTGCTCGGGATCAGAGGACAGCGCCAGATTGCGCGCAAACAGCGTGTCGGGCTTCACCAGTTGCTTGATGAACTTGCCGTCGTTGCTGAACATCTGCACGCGCCGGAATTCGCGGTCCGCCACATAGACCATGCCGTCGTTGGCGACCCGGATGGCGTGCACGATGCTGAACTGATCGGGGCCCGGATCCGAGAAGGTCGTGTAGCGCTGGATCTCGCAATCGTCCTTGTCGACCGGCTTGTTGGAGAATGCGCCCCACATCCGCTTGAACGCGCCGGTATCGGCATCGAACACGATGGCGCGATGATTGCCGTAGCCGTCGGCCACGAACAGCTCGTTGGTGGCCGGGTGGACCCAGCCGTCCGCCGCACGATGCACGTTGGCGGTGTCGGCGTTGCCCTTGCTCTGGTTGCTCTTGCCGATCTGCAGCACGAACTTGCCGTCCTGCGTGAACTTCAAGAGCTGGTCGTCGGCAACCGGCTTGAGCCCGGGCAGGTTGTTGGTCGGGCAGTTGTTGCCGCCGATCCAGACGAACCCCTTATAGTCGATATGGATGCCGTGCTCGCGCTCGACCCATTCGTAGCCCGCGCCGGGACCGCCCCACGACTTGAGATAGTTGCCGGCCGCGTCGAACACCATGACCGGCGGCGCCGCCATCGCGGCCTGATCCGGCTTGAGGGTGCGCGGCCGGTGCAGGAGAAACACCTGGTCCTGGGCATTGACGGCAAAGCTCGATACATCACCGACGCGAAATTGCGGCGGCACTTTCGGCCATCCGGCCTCCACCTCAAACCGCGGCAGCGAGCGCTGCGTTTGCGCGCTCACATCAGTGGCCGAGAGCAGCAAGCCGGCGACGCCGGCCGCCAGAACCGCATGAATGAAGTCTTGGCGCATGATTTGGCGCATGAGTTCCTCCCGTTTGCAATGGTGTGTCTTGTCGGAATCGTCCGGCCGGGTCGATCGCCCTGCGACACCTACGATGCGTCTTTCCGGCCCTGAGCGCAACATGGCATGAAGCGTCGCCCGGCCCGCTTGGCAGGGGCCGGACGACGTGCAGGTCCTTGCGCTGAGCCTTGCTCAGGCGGTCTGGATGTAGTCGCGCAGCGCTTCGGACTCGCGCTCCATTTCCTCGAGCCGATGCTTCACGACGTCGCCGATCGAGACGATGCCGATCAAACGGTCCTGGTCGACGACCGGAACGTGGCGGAACTTGCCGTCGGTCATCTGTTCCATGATGGCGCTCACGGTATCGCTCTCCGAGCAGGTTGACACCTTGCGCGTCATCACTTGAGCGAGCGGTGCGTTCAGCGCGGCCGCACCTTGCGCGGCAAGCACGCGAACGATGTCGCGTTCGGACAGGATGCCGATCACGCGGCCCCCGGGCCCGAGCACGACGAGCGCGCCGATCCGGCGTTGCGCCAACAGCGCAATGGCGGTTTCGAGAGTAGCCGTGGGCTCGATCGTGGTGACGTCACGGCCCTTGCTGGACAGAATGGTCTTCACCGTCATGGGTCGCCTCCTGGACCGGCGATAGCCGTGTCGCGGCTCGCCAGCCACTGACATCTTCCATTTTCTACTCGGCTCCGAGGTCCGTCGTCGGAAGCGCGGCGGCCACGCACTACGCCAAAACATACACAAAACGCCGACGCGCAGATCCGGGCCACGAGCACTCGGACCGACTAAGCGCGAAGCATCCCCCCCGATTGCGGCAGGCGCAAGAGGCCAAATCGCCGCAATTGTGTTACGCGCCCATCGATTCCTCTGATGACGCATCATGTTGTGCCGGATCGAACAGCACAAAGCCCACCATGCCGGCGAGAAAGCCGCCGATATGGGCCTCCCAGGCGATTGGCATGTCGTTCTCGCCGGGGAGAGTGACGACACCCAACCCGAACACAAGATTAACGCCGAACCAAACCACCAGGAAGACGATCAGGCGCGGATCTCGCAGCATCACGGATAGCGGCGTCGCCGGCACCCGATAGGCCCGCTCGTCGTCGCGTCTGAATGTAGTGAGCGGACCGCCGCGCTGAAACGCAAAGCGCATCGCCGCGGCCATGGCGCCGGAGATCGCCGCCGAGGCGCCGACCATCGGCAGCCGCTCGCCGGAGTGAAGGGCGAGATGGACGGCGGCACCAGCGGCCGCTGTCACCAGGAAGAACATCAAGAACCGCAGCGGACCGAACCGGCGCGCGACCGGCGTGCCAAAAGCGAGGAGCCAGACCCCGTTGAAGCCCAGATGCATGAGACTGCCGTGGATGAACGCATAGGTCAGGAACGTCCAGACCGCGGCGCCCCAGCCGAGCGTCCACGGAAACTGATGGAGTATTCTCAAGTCGTAGCGCGCGGGGATAAAGGCAAACAAGTCCAGGAACGCATTGGCTTGGTCGCCGCTGAGCACGAGCTCGTAGACCGCATGGACGAGGCCCATGACGGCCAAGAGCGACAGCACGACGACCGGGACATTGAAGATGCGTTCGCGGGTTGGCTGCACGAAGTCGTTCCAGGTGGGAGAAGCGGAGATAGGCTGCGCGGTGCGAAGTGGCAAGCCAACGAGACCACATCGGCGTCAATGGAGACTGAACGCGATCGAAGCCGGCCGTTCCCGACACGAGTGGCACGAGATCAGAGAAACAGGGGAGGCCTCCCCTTGAGCCTGCATGCGAGGTTGTCCCCCAGGTCTCTTCTTGAACCCCCAAGTTGAACCCCCAAGTTGAACCCCCAAGTCGGCTGAAGCACTTGCTTCAGCTGACTTGGAGGCGGCGCTTCTCTTGGCGCCTGTCACATCCCCTCACCTCCCCCGCGTCTTGAATTGAGCCTCGGATCAAACAGGCGCCCCGGGAAACAGGTGCGACGCATACGGGAGGACGAAGGCGGACGCCACCGCTAGCGCGCCTTAACACTAACCCGTCGTCCGCAGCCCGCTCCTCCCCACCCGGCCGGCACGAGTCCTGCTGCTCCCAACGGGAGATCGGGAACAAAACCCGCGCGCTGTCCCGAATGGAGACACCGGCGGCCCAAAAATTCGACGCGCGAGACAGGGACGCTCATGAAACACCCCTCGGTTCGGGAGCTTTACGACTACTGGAACGCCCAGCGCGGGCCGCGGGCGGCCCCCGAGCGCTCCGATATCGAGCCGGGCGCCATTCGCCGCGCGCTCGCCGACACCTTCATCCTGACCTACGATACCGGCGCCGGGCACTCGTTCCGCATCGCCGGAACTCGCCTGTGCGCGGCGTTCGGCCGCGAGCTCCGGGGTTCGGCCTTCATCGAGCTCTGGGATCGCGAAAGCAGACACCGCATGCACGACCTGCTCGGCGTGGTCACACGCGAATGTGTCGGCGTGGTCGCAGGCGCCCACGGCCAGAGCGCCGAAGGAGCCGTCCTCGACTTCGAGCTGCTAATTCTCCCGCTGCGTCATCGGACCGCGGCCGACGCCCGGCTGCTTGGCGGTCTTGCCCCGCGGGACGTGCCCTATTGGTTCGGCATGAATCCGGTCGGCAGGCTTTCGCTTGGGACCTTTCGCTACCTCGGCCACCACGAGGCTGTCGAGCCGGAGCAACAGATGGAAGCGCTACCGCCGGGCGGCCGTGTGCGCCACGGCCTAGTCGTCTATGACGGCGGGCAAACCTAAATTTGCATCTCTGCATGATGACGCCTGCTCTGGCTAACGCGTCGTTAACGATGCGGGCCTAGGCTCGCGTCAAAGCATTTACATTGCAGGAATGGACGAAGCGAATGGCGCTTCCCCAGCTCAAGTCGCCTCGACTGCCGCTCAGCGAGGAGCGTCGGCGCTATCCGCGCGTGCAGGTCAACCTGCTGGGTCGTTATATGCTGACCGACCGGCACGAGTATCCCTGCCAGGTCACCGACATGTCGCAGGGCGGCATGACACTGGTCGCCCCGGTCGTCGGCAAGCTCGATGAGCGCGTCATTGCCTATGTGGATCATGTGGGCAGGCTCGAAGGCGTGATTACCCGCCAGCTCGACAATGGCTTCGCCATGAACATTGCGGCCACCCCCCGCAAGCGTGACAAGCTCGCCGCCCAGCTCACCTGGCTCGCCAACCGTGAGCTTCTCGGCACCATCGACGACCGCCGCCATGGCCGCGTGTCGCCGCGCAACCAGGCGGGCCGCTTGACGCTGCCCAGCGGGAACAACATTTCCGTGCGGGTCATCGACGTTTCGCAGTCCGGTTGTGCCATTGCGACCGACCAGCGGCCCGGCATCGGGGCCGCTGTTACCATCGGCAAGACGCCCGGCCGGGTGGTGCGCCACCTCGAAGACGGGTTCGCGATCGAGTACCTCCGCCTCCAGCACGCGGACTTCCTCGAAGAGAACGTCACCGGCGGGTAAACGCGGACCGCTTCGCCGGCGGCGCCGGCGCCGCGATTTCCTGTTCCGCGGCCCCCTTGACCCTCCCTCTCGGCCTCCGGCATCTCAATCCCTCCTGGTTAACGGCGGATATCCGCGCTACCACGAACGGACCGTTCGAGCGCGGTTTACGCGGTTAACGCAGCGCCTTTGATTCAAATTGTACTATTCTGCATTTTACGAAAGTACGCCTCAAATATTAGACGAATTTTCCAAAGTATTGATCTGAATTTTACTTAAAACGTCGCGCCTGAATTGGCGGCGTTGCAAGACCTTTGTGGGAAGTATGGCCCCAACAACAGGGACGGGGTCAAGACATGCTTCTCGACCGCAAGATACTCTTGGGCGCGGGCATCGGCTGGGTGGCCGTGATGGCTGCGTTAAGCTTGCCGGCGGCACAGGCGGCGAACGAGCGCCTGATGTTCATCGCCGTCGGCGCCAGCGCGCGTGCCCCGATCGGCTGGACCGATTTCTGCGCCCAGACGCCGCGCGAGTGCGATGGCCGGCCGCTCGAGGCACGCGATGTCGTGCTGTCGCAGAAGGCCTGGAAGGACCTCGAGCGGATCAACAAGTGGGTCAACGATGCCATCAAGCCGATGACCGACATGGACCATTGGGGTGTCATCGAGCGCTGGAGCTATCCGGACGACGGCTATGGCGACTGCGAGGACTACGTCCTGCTGAAGCGTCGCATGCTGATGCAGGCCGGCTGGCCGCGGCAGGCGTTGCTGATCACGGTCGTGCGCGATCTCAAGGGCGAAGGCCACGCCGTGCTGACGGTGAAGACCGACAAGGGCGAGTTCATCCTCGACAACCAGGAGGAGCAGATCCTGCTCTGGTCGGAGACGAGCTACCGCTTCGTGAAACGACAGTCCCAGTCGGACCAGAACGCCTGGGTCTCGCTCGGCGATACCCGCCCGGCCTTCGCCACCGCAACCTCGCGCTGAGCAAGAGACAACAAGACACAAGGAGCTACGCGACCCCGGTCACGTCCCCACCCCTCCCCGTCCCCAGACCGGGTTCGCGCGCGGCCGCCTCTCCCCCCGGAGGCGGCCGCACCTTTTTTTGGGACTGTGAGCGTGCTGATCCGATCCGCTGCAATTCCTTCGCGCAGCCCTACCAACACTTGACCGAGAAGCGGCGGCACCGGGCGAACGGAAGTCACCATTTTTGCTTTGGATCTTCCTTCGGCACAACGCGAGGACCGCGATGGTCGCGAACGTTCGCGCCACGCTGTACACCCCAAGGGCGATGACACAGGGCGGGCGATGGCAATACATGGATATTGGCGGGGCCGGGAGCACTTTCCCCTCCCCGCGATGATCACGGACGACGGGCGATGGGTTGGCTTTCACGGTCCCCGTCGTCGTGGCTTTCAGTCCATCGGCCTTGCCTGCCTCAGCTTGAGAAACGGCCGCGAGCTTTCCGCCTTTTGTGAATCGAGGGATTCCCAGTGGGGCGCGCGCGCCAGCTGATCGTCGCAATGGGTCGCGCTCAGCCGGGCTCCATGCCCTGCGACTTGATGACCGGAACGGCCTTTGGACCAGTGAGGTATCTGATCAGATCTCGCGCCGCGTCCGGCACCTTTGAGTTGGCGCTGATGCCGGCGACGAACGTGATGTAAAATTGGATTTCGGGCGGGAGCGGCCCGACCAGTTCGACGCCGGGCGTCGTCAATATCTGGGTGATGACGACCACGCCGAGCTCGAGCTCACCCTTGGCGACAAGCTCGGACACCACATCGGTATCCGGAATGGTGACTTTCGATTTGATGGCATCCGCAATTCCAAGCCGATCGACAAGTTCCGGCACTCCGCCGACTCTGAGATAGCCGATCGATTTCGCGTTGAGCAGCGCACGCTTGAACGCTTCGACAGTGCTGATGTCAGGCTTGGGCGCTCCCGCCCGCACCTCCACGCCGGTGCCGGAGCGCACGAGATTGGTGCGCGTGTCGGCGATGAGCTTGCCGTCTTTGAACAGGCCTTCCATGGTCGCGGGCAAACTGACAAAAACGTCAAACGGCTCGCCGGCATTGATTTGTCGCACGAAGACGGGGCCGAATCCGGAGATCACGTTGAGCTTATGACCGGTCTCGCGCTCGAAATCCGGGCCGATCTTGTCCAACACGGTCGCGATCGCTCTTGCGGTCAAGACTTTGATCTCGGCCGCGTTGGCCGCTGTGACGTGCGAGCATGCGACCGACAGTCCAACGGCGACGATCACACGAATCGCGCAACGCATTGTCATGGCCGCCTCCAAGGCGAGGGCAACGCGCCGGACTACAGCACATCCGCACGCAGCTTGCGACATGCAGGAAATACCAGAACTCTGCTCAATATGCCGCGCGGACCGGGCCGCCCCAATTCCACTTCCAGACCAGTTCCGTGCGGATGGTCTGCACGA
>DAIUEP010000034.1:0-21630 GCA_036845065.1 Xanthobacteraceae bacterium
TGCCGCAGCCCGAAGCTCGCGCCGCGCAGGTCGGGCGGGGTGATGTCGGCAATCAGCGCATCGCGCGGCGCGCCGCGGATGCCCTTGCCGATGCGGTCGATGAAGCGCGCCGCGAACAGCCAGCCGACTGAGGGCGCAAGCGGGAACACCGGCTTGGTGAAGGCCGCAAGACCATAGCCCGCGGCCGCGAGCCACTTGCGCTGACCGAGCCGGTCGCTGAGCGCACCCGAGAAAATCTTCACGATCAGCGCGGTTGCCTCCGCGATGCCCTCGATGACGCCGACCGCGAGCGCAGAGGCGCCGAGCCCGACCACGAGATAGAGCGGCAACAGCGCATGGATCATCTCGGAGGAGATATCCATCAGCATGGACACGATCCCGAGCGCCCAGACGCCGCCGGGTATCCGGCGCCAGCGCAGGAGCGAGCGATCGGGCTCTGGCTCAGCACTCAACTCCATGCCCTCACAATGGACCTCACCCGCGATTCGACGGAACCGCAACGCCCGTTCAAACGCGCACGAACTGCTGCGACTTGAGGTGCTCGCGATAGCCGTCAAAGGCTTCGTTGATGCGCGCCCAGCTCGGCAGCTTCTTCATCGTGTCGAGCCAGCGCCGCACGTTCGGATAGGCCGCGAAGTCGCAACCGATGAGCTCCCCCAGCGTCACAATCCCAGCACCGAAATAGTCCGCAATCGTGATGCGATCCCCGCACAGATAGGGCTTCGACCCGATCCAGTGGTCGTTGAGGATCCGCAGCCAGTGCTCGGCGCGTCCGGCGGCGAACTCAAGTGTTGCCTGCTGCGCCTCGTCGCTGCGCCGCCGATGGTGTGGGAACAGCTGCGGATAGCAGAGCCCGTAGCCGAAATCGCGATAGAAGTTGGTGTTGATCCAGTCCATCGCCTCGTTGACCTTGGCGCGTGCCTTGAGGTCCGTGGGATAGGCCGGCGAGCCGATCTTGTCGGCGAGATATTTCAAGATGGCCGAGCTTTCCGTCAGCTTGAGATCGTCATCGACCAGCATCGGCACCAAGCGGTTGGGATTGAGCGAGGCAAACGGCTCCTGGAGGTGGGCGCCGGTCATCAGGTCGACCAGCTCCTCCTCGCAATTGATCTTATTGTCAGCGATGAACAGACGCACGGGACGCGACGTCATCGATACCGGATGCATGTACAGCTTCATGTCGTCTCCACGATTGAATAGCCGATGTCCGGAGCTCAAATCGGCGGCATTAGGCCGCCCGCGCCGAGCCGGGCGCGAAGCGGCCATAGAACGCCTCGCCCTTGGTCGCCATGTCGAGCAGGAGCTTGGGCGGCTCGAAGCGCGACCCATGCTTCTTCTCCAGCCGCTTGCAAAGATCGACGAACCGCCTTGTCCCCATCATGTCGATGAAGGACAGCGCTCCGCCCGAATACGGCGCAAAGCCGAAGCCGAGGATCGAGCCGACGTCGGCCTCGCGCACGTCGGTGATGACGCCTTCCTCAACGCAGCGCGCCGCTTCCAGCGCCTGCACGACCAGCAGGCGGTGCTTGAGCTCCTCAACGCTGATCTTGTCGGGGTCGAGCTTTTTCTTCTGCAGATCGGCAAGGCCCGGCCACAAGCGTTTGGGGCCGCCCTGCGGATAGTCATAGAAGCCCTTGCCGTTCTTACGGCCAAGCCGGCCCTGCTTCTCGACCAGCTCCTGCAACAGCGCCTTCTGCTGCGGATCGACCGCCTTCGGCCCAAGGTCGACCTCGGTTGCCTTGAGGATCTTCCAGCCGAGATCGAGCGCGACCTCGTCGTTGAGCGACAACGGCCCGACCGGCATGCCGGCCATGCGGGCGACGTTCTCGATCATCGCGGCCGGCACGCCCTCCATCAGCATCAGATGGCCTTCGCGGATGTAGTTGAGCACGCAGCGGTTGGCGAAGAAGCCGCGCGAGTCATTGACCACGATCGGCGTCTTGCGGATCGCCCGCACAAAGTCGAGCGCGGTCGCGAGCGCCGCGTCCCCGGTCTTCTTGCCGAGGATAATCTCGACCAGCATCATGCGCTCGACCGGCGAGAAGAAATGCACGCCGATGAACTGCGCCGGCCGCTTGGAGTCCTGCGCCAGCGAGGAGATCGGCAGCGTCGAGGTGTTGGATGCGAAGATCACGCTCGCGCCGATGACCGCCTCCGCGTTGGCGATCGCTTCGGCCTTGACCTTGCGGTCCTCGAACACGGCCTCGATCACGAGGTCACAGTCCTTGAGCGCACCGTAGTCGGCGGACGGCGTGATGCGCGCGAGCAGCGCGTCACGCTCGGCCGAGGTGGCGCGGCCACGGTTGACCTGATCGCTCATGAGCTTGTGGGAATGCGCCTTGCCCTTGTCGGCGGAGGGCTGGTCGCGATCGATCAGCACGACCTCGATGCCGGCGAGCGCCGTGACGTAGGCGATGCCCGCCCCCATGAAGCCAGCGCCGAGGACGCCAACCTTCTTGAGCGTCGTTGGTGGCACATCCTTGGGCCGCCGCGCGCCCTTGTTGAGCTCCTGCATGGATACGAACAGCGAGCGGATCATGCTGGCCGCTTCCGGCGAGCGCAGAATCTTCGCAAACCAGCGCGACTCGACCCGCAGCGCGAGATCGATCGGCAGCTGCAGCCCCTCGTACACGACCTGCATGATCGCGCGCGCGGCCGGATAGTTGTCGTAGGTCTCGCGGCGGTAGATGGCGTTGGCGGGAGGAAACGTCATCATCCCGGCCTTGGAGTAGACCGGTCCGCCGGGCAGGCGGAACCCATCCACGTCCCACGGCGCCTTGGCGGTGCCGCCGGCCTTGATCCAGGACTTGGCGGCGTTGACGAGCTCGGCTGGAGGCACGACCGCGTCGATGAGCTTCATGCCCTTGGCCTGCGCGAGCCTGATCTGGTCGCCCTTGAGCAGGAACTGCAGCGCATCGCCCGGCTGCATCATGCGCGCGACGCGTTGCGTGCCGCCGGCGCCTGGGAACAGGCCGACCTTGATCTCCGGCAGGCCCAGGCGCGCCTTCGGATTGTCCGCAGCCACTCGATGGTGGCACGCCAGGCAGAGCTCGAAGCCGCCGCCGAGCGCGGTGCCGTTGATCGCCGCCACCCAGGGCTTGCCGCTGGTTTCGAGCCGGCGATAAAGCTGCGAGAGCTTGCGGCTCTCCTCATAGAGGCGCTTGACGGCCATCTCCTCGCCCTGCGCCTTCACCACGTCGGTGAACTCGCGGCTGAAGACTTCGAGCATGGTGAGGTCGGCGCCGGCGCAGAACGTCTCCTTGCCGGAGATGATGACGGCGCCCTTGATGGCGGCGTCGCCCGCCACTGTCTCCACGATACCGGACAGCTCCTCGATCGTCTTGAGATCGATGACGTTCATCGAGCGGCCAGGCGCATCCCAGGTGACGAGCGCGATGCCGTCGGCGTCGATGTCGACCTTGAAGTTGACAGTGGTCATGGCTGAGCCCTCAATTGTCTTTCGCGCCGGCGCGCCGCAGATCGGAACGCTTTTTGTTACTTCCGTGGTGGATATGGCTCTCCCGATCTGTGCGTAAATCGGGGGCCGTTCTCGTCCTTGATGTTCAGGAGGTCGATGTCGGGATAGACGACACGGTCATGCACCTTGCGGGTCCCGACCTCGAGATAGACCACATCGCGCTGCGAGCGATTGATCAGGCAATGGCCGTTATCGGCGCCTGCCTTCCAGCCGGCCGCGTCGCCCGCCTTCAGCACGGTCTCGCCGTCGTTCTCGCGCAGCACCAGCTCGCCTTCGAGCACGTAGACGAACTCGTCTTCGCTTGCATGCCAGTGCCGCTGCGACGACTGTTGGCCGGGCGGCAGCCGCGTGAGGTTGACGCCGAACTGGTCGAGCCCGACGGCGTTGCCGAGCCGCTGGCGCGCCCGCCCCGCAACCGGGACATGATAAGGATCCGGATAGCCGGTGCCGATCTCGGTCTTGAGGCTCGCGATATCGATCTTGGGCATGCGTGCAACTCGTCAATCTCTCATTAAGTCGGATATGGCTCGCCCGATTTGTGCAGAAAGCGCATGCCGCGCTGGTCGCGCTCAAACACAAGGTCGACATCCGGATAGTGGCCTCGCTCGGCGGCCGCGCGCGTGCCGATCTCGAGATAGAGCGCGTCGCGCTGCGACTTGTTGACGAGATGGTGACCGTTGGGAACGCCGGCCTTGAAGCCGGCGCAGTCACCCGGTTTCAGCACGGTCTCGCCGCCATCCTCGATCATCACGAGCTCGCCCTCGATCACATAGACGAACTCGTCCTCCTGCTCGTGCCAATGGCGCAGCGCCGAGGCCGCGCCGGGCTTGAGGCGGGTGAGATTGACCCCGAACTGGGTCAGCCCTGCGACATTGCCAAGCGCCGCCTTCTCGCGTCCGTCGGTCATGCTGGTGTAGGGCTGCGGATAGATGCCCTTGGTGCGGACGACCGCCTTGGTGATGTCGATCTTGGGCATCGCTTACACGCGCTCGATGATGGTGGCCGTGCCCATGCCGGCGCCGATGCACAACGTCACCAGCGCGGTCTCGAGATCACGGCGTTCCAATTCGTCGATCACGGTGCCGAGGATCATGGCGCCGGTCGCGCCGAGCGGATGCCCCATGGCGATCGCGCCGCCGTTGACATTGACCTTGTCGGGGTTGAGCCGGAACGCCTGCAGGTAGCGCAGCACGACCGCCGCGAACGCCTCGTTGACCTCGATCAGGTCGATGTCCTTGAGCTTCATGTTGGCGCGCTTGAGCACCTTCTCGGTGACGTCGACCGGGCCGGTCAGCATCAGGGCGGGCTCCGAGCCGATATTGGCAAACGCCTTGATCTTGGCGCGCGGTTTGAGCTTGGCGGCGCGGCCGGCCTCGCGGCTGCCGATCAGGACGGCGGCGGCGCCATCGACGATACCGGAGGAATTGCCGGCGTGGTGCACATGCTCGACGAACTCGATCTCGGGATGGGCCTGCACCGCCACCGCGTCGAAGCCGCCGAGCTCGCCCATCTGCACGAACGCGGGCTTGAGCTGCGCCAGCGACTGCATGTTGGTGTCGGGGCGCATGTGCTCGTCCCGCGCCAGGATGGTCAGGCCGTTCACATCCGTCACCGGGATCACCGAGCCGCCGAAGCGGCCTTCGTCCCAGGCCTTGGCAGCGCGCTGCTGGCTCTCGACCGCGTATTCGTCGCATTGCGCGCGCGAGAAGCCATATTTGGTCGCGATCAGGTCGGCCGAGATGCCCTGCGGCATGAAATAGGACTTGAGCGCGATCGACGGATCGACCGGCCAGGCGCCGCCGGAGGCGCCGATCCCGATCCGGCTCATCGATTCGATGCCGCCGCCGATCGTCATGTCGTGCTGGCCGGACATCACCTGCGCGGCCGCGAAATTGACCGCGTCAAGCCCGGAGGCGCAAAACCGGTTGATCTGAACCCCCGGCACGCCGTCACCATAACCAGCCGTGATGGCTGCCGCGCGCGCGATGTCGCCACCCGCCTCCCCGACCGGATCGACGCAGCCCAGGACCACGTCGTCAATGAGCGCGGGATCGAGCGTGTTGCGCGCTTTCAGCGCTGCGAGCGCCTGGGTCGCGAGCGCGAGCGCGGTCACCTCGTGCAACGCGCCATCCGCCTTGCCGCGGCCGCGCGGCGTGCGCACGTGGTCATAAATAAAGGCGTCGGGCATGGGGCTCTCCCTGTCGACCATCGTCCCGGCGGAACGATGGGCGAATCACGTAAGGCCACTGTACGTGTGCGCGCATCCCGGAGCGAGCAACCCCCAGGAAGCGCATCGGTGGGTCATTAATTTCATCCTCTACTCCAAGGACATGATAGATTATTCTTCCTGTTCCACCTGCCTTAATTGGTATTGGTTCCTCCCTGCTTGCACCCTCTGGGTGCGAGGCCTCCACGTGACAGCCAATCATCCCGCTTTCAGGACGCCCCTGGACCAGGCCCGAGGCATACTGCCGGGCCTCGCGCTATCGGCATTGGTCGCGGTCGTCGCCGTAACGGCGGCGCCCTTCATCGGCCGCGTCGTTCCAATCCCTGCCATGGTGGTCGCGCTGGTGATCGGGATCGCGCTCAACCCGCTGGCGCGACGCCCCCTGTTCCAGCCCGGTATCAGCTTTTGCATGAAGGTCCTGCTGCGCTGGGCGGTTGCGCTGCTTGGCTTGCGTATCGCGCTCGGCGAGATCGCGGCGCTCGGGCTTGCGACCGGGCTCCTGGTCATCATCTCGATGGCGCTGACAGTGGCCAGCGGCTTCCTGTTCGCCCGCGCCTTCGACCAGCGCGCCGCCTATGGCGCGCTCGCCGGCGCAGCCACCGCGGTCTGCGGCGCCTCCGCGACGCTCGCGACCGCGATCGTGCTGCCCGACTACAAAGGCAAGGAGGCGGACGTCGCCTTCGTGGTGGTCGCGGTCAACGCGCTGTCCACGATCGCGATGGTGCTTTATCCGCTGTTGTGCAGCTCGCTCGGCTTCGATCCGCAAGCGACCGGCGTGATGCTCGGCGCCACCATCCATGACGTCGCCCAGGTGGTCGGCGCCGGCTATGCGGTGTCGGAGCCGGTCGGCAACACCGCCGTGATCGTCAAGCTGTTCCGCGTCTTCCTGCTGTTTCCGGTGGTGCTCCTGATCGGCTTCATGTTCGCGCGACGCTCGGTCACGAGCGACGCCGCCCGCATCCCCTTCCCGGTCTTCGCGCTGGTGTTCGTCGTGCTGTGCGTCGTCAACAGCATCGCGATGGCGATCGGCGGCGTTGCGCCCGTATTCACGCTCGTCAAGGCGCCGCTGATCGAAGCCTCGACCTGGGGGCTCCTGATCGCGATCGGGGCGCTCGGACTCGGCACGTCGCTGCCCGCGATCGCGGCGCTCGGCTGGCGGCACGTCGCGACCGTCACCGGCACGACGGTGGTGATCCTGGCGGTGGTGACGGCGGGGCTGATGATGGTGCGGTGAGTCACAGTCCCTTTTTCTTGGCTTTGTGCTCTTCGTGCACCTCCCGGAGGAATTCGTCGAAATCGAACGGTGTCGACTCACCGCTCTGCTCACCCTCAATCAGCGCTTGGCGCAGAGCATCGAGTTTCTCTTGATCCTCTTTGCTGAGCGGCTCGTCATCATTCTTCGGCAGCATCGCACTCACTCCCACGCCCTAAAACGCCTCCGCCGGCAGCTCCATCGTGCTCGCCGCGCCGGCCTGGATGCGCGCGAGGTGCGTGGCGGTTTCCGGCAGCATGCGCTCCATGAAGAAGCGCCCGGTGACGAGCTTGGCCTTCATGCGCTCGGCCGCGCCGTCGCCCGCGGCAAGCTTCGCCTGCGCGCATTCCGCCATGCGGCACCACATGTAGCCGAGCGCGCAGAGGCCGAAGAGCCCGAGATAGTCGGTCGCGCTGGCGCCGCCGTTGTCGGGTTTCGCGAGCGCGTTCTGCATCAGCCACATGGTGGCCTGCTGCAGATGGCCGAGCGCCGTGCCGAGCGGCCCGACATAGGGCTTCATGGCGTCCTCGCCATGCGCCTTGATGTAGCCCTGCACCTCGGCGAAGAACGCCTGCATGGCGCGCCCGCCGTCCTTCGGCAGCTTGCGGCCGATCAGATCGAGCCCCTGGATGCCGTTGGCGCCCTCGTAGATCATCGCGATGCGCGCATCGCGCACGAACTGCTCCATGCCGTGCTCGGCGATGTAGCCGTGCCCGCCGTAGACCTGCTGTGCCAGCACCGCATTGGCGAAACCCTGGTCGGTGAGCATCGCCTTGATCACGGGCGTGAGCAGACCCATGTGGTCGTCTGCCGCCTGCCGCGCCTTGTCGTCCGGCGAGCGATGCACGACATCGCCCATCAGCGCGGTCCACACCACCAGCGCGCGCGCCGCCTCGTTGAAAGCGCGGATTGTCATCAGCATGCGGCGCACATCCGGATGCACGATGATCGGATCGGCCGGCTTGTCGGCGAACTTGGCGCCAGTCAGCGCGCGGCCCTGCAGGCGGTCACGCGCATACGCAGTAGCGTTCTGATAGGCGGCCTCGGAGACCGCAAGCCCCTGCACGCCGACGCCGAGCCGCGCCTCGTTCATCATCGTGAACATGGCGTTGAGGCCGCGGTTCTCCTCGCCGATCAGGAAGCCGGTCGCCCCGTCATAGTTCATCACGCAGGTCGAGTTGGCGTGAATGCCCATCTTCTCCTCGATCGAGCCGCAGACGACCGCATTGCGGGCGCCGGGCGAGCCATCGGCCTTCGGCAGCATCTTCGGCACGATGAACAGCGAGATGCCGCGCGTGCCGGCCGGCGCGCCTTCGATACGCGCGAGCACGAGATGGATGATGTTCTCGGCGAGGTCGTGCTCGCCGGCCGAGATGAAGATCTTGGTGCCGGTGATCTTGTAGCTGCCATCACCCTGCTTGACCGCCTTGGCACGCAGGAGGCCGAGATCGGTGCCGCAATGCGGCTCGGTGAGGTTCATCGTGCCGGTCCAGCGGCCTTCGACCATCTTGGGCAGATAGGCCGCCTTCTGCTCCGGCGAGCCGTGATGCAGAATGGCGGCGATCGCGCCCTGGGTGAGGCCCGGATACATGGCGAACGCCATGCTGGCCGAGGTCAGCATCTCGTTGGCGATGGTGGTCATCAGGCCCGGCAGGCCCTGGCCGCCGAATTCGGTCGGCGCCGAGATGCCCATCCAGCCGCCGTCCGCATATTGCCGGTAGGCCTCCTTGAAGCCCTTCGGGGTCGATACGCGGCCGTCCGGGTGGCGAGTGCAGCCCTCGCGGTCGCCCGGCAGGTTGAGCGGCTGCACCACCTCCTCGCAGAGCCTGGCGGCCTCGCCCAGGATCGGCTCGAGCAGGTCGGGCGACGCGTCGGCGAAGCCTGGCAGATTGTTGTAGCGCGAGATCTGGAATACGTCGTTCAAGAGAAACAGCACCTCGTCGACGGGGGCTTTGTAGATCGGCACGATGTCCTCCTCGGCTGCGACGCACTCCGCGCGCGCTGACGCGCCCTGCGCATCTCAACTCACTCGGCGATGACATGATCCAACAATGCGGATGAACGAACAACGCGGCGCTCCGCCGACGGCCGCCGGTCGGCGTGAATCAGTTGCGCAGCGCCATGGATACCATCAATGTCGGCATCCAGGCATAGAAAAACGGCGGGACCTGGACTCCTATCTCTCCGCTGGACATGGACCATGGGCACAGGCGGCAGGACAGGCCAAGCGGTGCGCGCGGCTGCGATCGTGGTGCTGGCCGGGACGGCAACCCTGGCACGCGCGCCCGCGGGACCGATCACGGCAGCGCAAGCGGGCGCCTGCGAACCGCCCCGCTTCAAGATTGCCCTCGATGTCGGACACACGGTCGAGGCGCCGGGCGCGACCAGCGCGCGCGGCGTCAAGGAGCTTGAATTCAATCTGCGCCTCGGCCGGGAGCTCGCCGCGCGGCTCAAGGAGGCGGGCTTCGCCCAGACCCATCTGTTCATCATGCGGGGCGTCGGCCGCGCCCAGCTCGTGGCGCGCACCGCGCGGGCCAACTCGCTCGGCGTCGATCTCCTGCTCTCGCTCCACCATGACGATGTCCAGGATCGTCACAAGAGCAGATGGACCTACAAGGGCGAGACTCACCTCTACAGCGACGTGTTCTCCGGCCATGCGCTGTTCGTCTCGCGCGCGAACCCGAACGACAGTCTCGCGTTCGCAACACTCCTCGGAGCCGAGCTGCAATCGCGCGGACTGCATCCCACCCGCCACCACGCCGAGGCCATCGCGGGCGAGCGCCGGGACCTCATCAACCCGGAGCTCGGCGTCTACCAATACGATGAACTGCTAGTCCTCAAGCTCACCAAGGCGCCGGCCGTGCTGCTGGAGGCCGGCATCATCGTCAATCGCGCCGACGAGCTCCTCTTGGAGACACCTGAGCACCGGGCCAGGATCACCGACGCCGCGCTAGCGGCGGTCAGCCGATTCTGCGGCATCCAGCAGGCCAAGCCGCCAGCGCGCCCGATAACCACCAAGCAAACCTGAGCGGTATTGGCCGAAGATGGCGCGGGCGGCGGGGCAATATCAGCTTAATTGCACCTTTCCGCCCAGGACCACCCCATCCTTAACCGCCTGTTTACCCTTAGGTTGAAAAACTCCCGCGCGAGGGCACAGGGCCGCGCCGTCTGGATACCTTCTGTAAACGATCAGAAAGCCGTCCGGCCCCTCTCCGTTCAGCACGCGGACGTGGGCATGACATCTGACATGACGTGGCAAGCCAGGGGCGTTCGCCCCCAACCGCTAGAAGCCGCGCGGGAAGCCGCACGGCGGTCCGGCATGTCGGTTGGCGAGTGGCTCGACTCGGTGATCCTGGAATCGGCGCGACAGGACGCTGCCCCGCCGCCCCGCCGCCCCGACCATGACCGGCATCCCGAGGCGGGCGAGGACCGGCGAAGCCGCGAGACGCCCGAGCCCGCGCCGCGCGAGCCGTTAGCCGAGGTGAGCGCCCGCCTCGACACCCTGTCGCAACAGCTCGAACGGCTGGCGGCCACGAGCGCTGCGATCGGCGTACCGATGAGCCGCCGCGAGGACGACGCGCCGCACCAGATCGCAAGCGCCCTGGCCCAGCTCGATCGCCGGCTGGACCAACTGATCGACCGCCGGCCACGCGAGAGCGAGCGGCCTGCCGGCTCACCTCGGCGCGGCAGCGCGCCCGAGACGCCGGCCGCTCAGCCCCCGGCAGCCGCTCCCGCAAGTCCGCTCGATCTGGCGCTCGCGGAGATCGCGGAGCGCCAGCGCATGCTCGACAACGAAAGCACGCGCTCCGAGCTGCCGCGCGCCCCGACCCAGGGCTTCGGTGGCCTCGAGCAGCAGCTGCGCAGCGTCAATTCCCAGATCGAATCGCTCAAACCCTGCGCCATCAACGGCGCCGTCGACACCTTGCGCGACGACCTGGCCGAGATCGGCCTTCTGATCAGGGAGGCCATGCCGCGCCAGGCCATCGAGGCGCTGGAAACCGAGGTCCGCTCGCTGGCGCAGCGGATCGACAGCAAGCGCGACGCCGGCGCCGACGCCGCCGACCTCATGGGTATCGAACGCGGGCTCGTGGAGGTGCGCGACGCGCTGCGTGCGCTCACGCCGGCCGAAAACCTCATCGGTGTTGAATCGGCGGTGCGGGCGATGTCGCAAAAGATCGACGGCATCGCCGCGGTCGCCCAGGATCCGACAGCGCTGGAGCACCTCGAAGGCGCGATCGCAGGATTGCGCAGCGTCGTCTCCCACGTCGCTTCAAACGACGCGCTCGCCCGGCTGTCGGACGAGGTGCGCGCGCTTGCCCTCAAGGTCGATCAGGTCGCCAGCGCCGACATTCTGGCCATGCTCGAGCAGCGCATCACGGTGATCGCCGACGCGCTGCAGTCACGCCCGCAGGCCGACCGCGACGTCCACGATCTGGAAGCCCTGGTGCAGGGATTGGCGGACAAGATCGAGCGCCTCCAGCAGGCGAGCGCCGATCATCCCAATAGCCTGATCGAGGAGCAGATCGCGAGGCTGGTCGAGAAGATCGAGTCGTCCGACGCCCGTTTCAGCCAGCTCGACAAGATCGAGCGCGCGCTCGCCGAGCTGCTGCTCCAGATCGATCGCCAGCCGGCCTCGCAAGCGGCGCCCGGCGAGCACCTCCCGGAGCTCGACACTCTCAAGCGCGACGTCCAGCGCACCCAGGACTCGATCGAGGCCGTGCACGGCACGCTCGGGCAGGTCGTCGATCGGCTCACGATCATCGAGACCGGCCTGCGCGGCACGCCCGAGCCGTCACAGCCGGAGCCGAGCGACGCGCCCAGCGAGCCGGCGCAAGATGTGCAAGCGCTCGACGTGCAAGCACCGGACGTGCATGCAACAGACCTGCAAGCAACAGACCTGCAAGTGCGGCCCGCGCGCCCGGAGGCTGCCGCCGCGACCCTGGTGCCCACCGTCCACGGCAACCCCGCCCGCGCGCACGAGTGGGCCCCCATCGAACCCGATTTGCCGCCCGACCATCCGCTCGAGCCGGGCGCGAACCGCCGCAGCTCGCCGGCCGAGCGCATCGCCGCCTCCCAGGCCGCTCTCGGCGCAACGCTCGGTGCGGCACGGACATCCGGCAATACCGATCAGGATGCCAAGGCGAACTTCATCGCCGCCGCGCGCCGTGCAGCACAGGCCGCCAGCAGCCAATTGACCGGACGCGCCGACCGACGCGCGCCGGAGCAGCTGCGCCGCGCCCGCAGCGACGATCAGACCGCCAACAACGCCATGGGCGGCCATGCCCGTATTCTCCTGATCGCCGCGAGCGTGGTGATGGTCGTGCTCGGATCACTGCAGGTGTTCTCCGGCTTCTTCAACCGTTCGAGCGGCCCCATCGCGGTCGCCCCAGACGAGCCGACCGCGACCGCTCCTAACAGCAACGCGCCAGCCGACATCGAACCGGCCGTGGTAGCTCCCCCGAGCCGGCAATCGGTGCTGCTACCGGTCGATCAGATCCTTGCAGCGCCCAGCGCCGGCATCTTGGCGCCGCCCGAGCCGCCTGCGCCAGCGTCCGTGCCCGCGAGCCCGGATCCGGCACGCGATCGCGTCGTCACCGGCACAGTGCGCCCGCCGAGCTCCCCGACCCCACCGTCGCCGGCGCGACCGACCGACACCGACAAGGTTCCCGCCGCGATCGTCGGCGGCCTGCGCGCGGCTGCGGCCAAGGGCGATCCGGCCGCCGAGTTCGAAGTCGCGGTTCGGTTCGCGGAAGGGCGCGGCACGCCACAGAACTTCGCGGCAGCAGCGGAATGGTTCGAACGCGCGGCCAAGCAGGGCTTGGCCCCGGCCCAGTTCCGCCTCGGCGGCCTCTACGAAAAGGGCATGGGGGTGAAGAAAGACCTCGATGCCGCTCGCCGGCTCTACCTCGCGGCCTCGCATGCCGGCAACGCCAAGGCCATGCACAATCTGGCCGTGCTCTACGCCGAAGGCGCCGACGGCAAGCCCGACTATCAGACCGCCACGCATTGGTTTCGCAAGGCCGCCGACCATGGCGTGACCGACAGCCAATACAATCTCGGCATCCTGTATGCCCGCGGCATCGGGGTCGAGACGAACCTTGCGGAAGCCTACAAGTGGTTCGCGCTGGCCGCCCGCGAGGGCGATCGCGATTCGGCAAAGAAGCGTGACGAGCTCAGCACAAGGCTCGATCAGGCGACCGCGGCGGCTGCGCATGCCGCCGTGCGGACCTGGGTTGCAGAACCGCAACCGGAAGCAGCAACACAGGTCAAGACGCCGGCCGGCGGCTGGGACGGCGCGCCGGCGGCGGCGCCCGCCAAGCGCCGCGTCACGTCCGAAGCCAAAGCTCCGCGCGCGACACCGTAACCTTGCACACAAAATATCCGGTCGACGGGTGGCCCGCGCCGCCAACATGGGTAGAATGCGCGCGCTTATCCGCTAGTGCCCCGTTTCCGAAGTTCGTGATACATCTCAGCACACTCCGACACGAACTTCGGAAACAAAGGGGCACTAGCAACTCTATGATTCTAGTGCCGCTTTTCGATTTGAAGTTCCTAACCGAGTTTGCTGCAGGTGGTGTAGGAACTTCAAATCGGCGGCACTAGGTTTCGAGCCTCGATCGCATTCGCGAGACGTCTTGGCCGCAGGAACTTCAAATCGGCGGCACGAGAACGGCCCGCGAAACGGGTCGGGACTCGATCAATCGCTCCTTCGCTGGGCCAGCGGCGTGTCGCTGGCTCCCCGGCATCCCGTCCCGGGTCGCCAACAACGGAACCGATCGTGCAGATCTACCTTCCGATCGCCGACCTGCCGGTCAACATCTTCGTGATCCTCGCGATCGGATTAGCGGTCGGCTTCATATCGGGCATGTTCGGCATCGGCGGCGGCTTCCTGATGACCCCGCTCCTGATCTTCCTGGGCGTAACGCCGGCAGTGGCCGTCGCCAGCGTGACCGGCCACATCGCCGCCTCCTCGATGTCGGGCGCGGTCAGCTACTGGCGGCGCAACGCCGTCGATATAGCGCTCGCCTTCATGCTGCTTGGCGGCGGCCTCGTCGGCACCGTGTTCGGCGTATGGCTGTTCACGCTTTTGCGTTCGCTCGGGCAGCTCGACCTGACCATCGGCTTGTCCTACGTGGTGCTGCTGTGCATCGTCGGCGCCTTGATGGTCGCGGAGAGCTTGCGCGCCATCATTCGCGCCCGGCAGGGCAAGCCGGTCGAGCTGCGCCGGCCGGGCAGCCATACCTGGTTCCACGGGCTTCCGTTCAAGGTCCGCTTCAAGCGTTCGCGCATCTATGTATCGGCGATTCCGGTCTGGGCGATTGGCTTCATCATTGGATTTGTCGGCGCCGTGATGGGCATCGGCGGCGGCTTTCTGCTGGTGCCGATGCTGATCTATCTGTTGCGCGTTCCGACCGCGACCGTGATCGGGACCTCCATGGTGCTCACCCTCATCACCATGGCGTCGGCAACCGTCCTGCACGCGGTCACGAACCACTTGGTCGACGCGCTGCTGGCTCTGATCCTGATGGTCGGCGGAGTCATCGGCGCCCAGTTCGGGGCCCGCGCCGGCGCCCGAATCAGCGGCGAGTGGCTGCGACTGCTGCTCGGGCTCCTGGTCCTCGCCGTGGGCGTTCGCTTCGCTCTCGACCTCGTGCTTACGCCCGACGAGCTTTACTTCATCCGGCCACTGGAGGGCGGCTCATGAAGCTCCGCCCGCTCGCGCTCTGCCTCGCGCTTGCGGCGCCTGCGCTCGCAACGCCGGCTGCGGCCGAGCGGCTGGTCGCGTCGGTGTCGAACCATCGCGTGCAGGTGAGCTCCAGCTTCACCGGCGAGGAGCTGGTGTTGTTCGGCTCGATCGAGCGCGCGTCCAACGATCCGCAACGGCGGGGTGGCTATGACGTGATCGCGATCGTCAACGGGCCGCGCCAGAATCTGGTGACCTACCGAAAGGACCGGGTGCTGGGCATTTGGGTCAATGTCGATTCACGCGTGTTCGACAACGTCCCGGGCTATCTCGCGGTGCTCGCAAACCGTCCCCTGGATATGATCGCGAACGCCGAAACATTGCGCCGGCTTCAGCTCGGCCTCGCCAATGTGGTTCTGCTGCAACGCGCCGCCGTCACCATCGCGGATTCCTCGCTCGACGACCCGTTTCGCCTCGCCTTTCTCAAGCTCCGTCAGAAGCAGCAGCTCTATCAGGAGGCGACCAATGGGATCACGTTCCTGACGCCGACATTGTATCGCGCGTCGATTCCGCTGCCAGCCGAGTCGCCCATTGGCGACTACGAGATCGATGTACGCCTGTTCGCCGACGGCGCTCCCATCGCCCGCACCAACTCTGCATTCGAGGTCTTCAAGACCGGCATCGAACAGGTGATGACGTCGGCCGCGCGCGATCACAGCCTCGTCTACGGCCTGACCACCGCCATGATGGCACTGGTGACCGGCTGGTTTGCGAGCGTGGTGTTCAGGCGGGATTGAGGGCGGCGGCATCCGCCGAGCGCCGCCGCCCGCTCCAGCCCATTCGGAAACGGAAACATCCCGCGCCGTTCCAACGCGATGTCGCAATCAGTGTTCGCCCTGCGCTTCACCCTGCGGCTGCGGGCGCTTGCACCTACACGCCGCAGCCGCAGAATCCCAGACTCGAATACCGCCGCAACCAAGATCACGCCGCAAGCGTAAATGCGTGGAACGCCCTATTAACCGGCCCATCAGCGTGCCTGAACTCGCGCGCACGGAGATGTTAGGGTCGTTCGAGGTTGGATGGGGCCGCACACATGCCGCAAGGCAACCCTTTGGGACTCATTGCCGGACTGGTGTTCGTCGTCGCGTTCATTGCAACGATCGCAACGTTCAATCGCGTGACGATCCTGGTGCAGGCGCCGATCGCAACAACATCCGGATACGAGCTTTCGGGCAGCTCACGCCCGGCCAAGTAGCAAGAGGTGCGCGACGCCGATTGCTTCCGCGGCAACACAGATCTGTTCCTGACTCGCATATCGGCTCAGCGGACCCATCTGTCACAACGCTAACGTTTCAATAACCAATGCGGTCGGCGCCCAGCACGCGGCGGTCGTCCGACCCATTAACGTTAGAGATTGCTGGCACCGCCGAACACTCAATTTGCCAGAGAGTTAGCGTAGAATTTATTTCTTTCCACCACTACTTGCATGGCTGGCGGGCGCCTCAAACTGCACGTCTCTATCGTGGGTCGCGCGCCAGTACCGTGGCGCTGTCGTCGGCAATACCGACGTCGACGGCGACGGCGCGAACCCGGCGCTGACAGACCCGGACGTGGATCGCTATGCTGCCTGCTTCTCTTCGACGCTGGATCGGTATCGTTGGAACGACAGCGGCGATAGCAACAGCGACCGTTGTCCCTCTAGGCTATGGCGTGGTGGTCTATCAGCAAGATGCCGACGCGCTCGCCTTGCGCGCCCGCATCAACGCGACGCGGCTGTCCCGATACGTCTATACGCACGGGTCGATGTGGCCTTTCCACCGCGTTCGGCTGGCCGAGCTGATCGACCTGACGGACGGCAGAGGCGCCCCGATCCGCCAGCGGGTCTACGACTCCGACGCCACGCTGATCCTGGATGAAGGCCCCGAGCAGGCCAGCCCGACGCTGTCACGCTCAGAGCCCATCATCGTCGGCACGACGGTTGCGGGTCGGATCGAGATTGAGACAAGCGCGCGTCCCATTCTTGACCAGATCATTGCGGCATCCGGCGGCAGCTTGCTCCTCGGCCTCCTCATTCTCTGCGCGCTGCGCTGGCTTCCGCTTCGGCTCTTGGATCAGACGTTTGCGCGTCTGAAGGAGCGGGAGAACGAGCTGGCCTTGCAGAAATTTCATTTCGAGATGGCCATCGAAAACATGCCACACGGCCTCAGCATGTTCGACGGCGAGCAGCGCCTCGTCGTCTACAACGCCAAATATACCGAAATGTATGGGCTGCTCCCCCAGGACACGCAACCGGGCACGCCCATGCGAACGGTCGTTGAGCGTCGCGCAGCCGTCGGAAGCTCCCCGGCCGACGCAACCGACTTCGTCGAGCGTCGGGTCAAGGCGGTCGCCCGCGCCGGCAGCAAGCCCTATTATGCCATCGAAGAGCTGCGGGATGGACGCACCATCTCCTATTCACAAAAGCCAATGGCAAACGGCGGCTGGGTCAGCATCCATCAGGATGTGACCGAGCAGAAGCGCATCGAGAGACGCATCGCTCACTTGGCGCACCACGATGAGCTCACCGATCTTCCGAACCGGGCCCTGCTGCGCGAGCGGCTCAACTATCACCTCAATTATTCGCGCGGCAGCGAGATCGCCGTGCTTTGCCTCGACCTCGACTATTTCAAGAATGTCAACGACACACTCGGCCATCCGGTCGGCGATGCATTGTTGCGCGCGGTTGCACAGCGGCTGCAGCACGGCGTGGAAGATGCCGATCTCGTGACGCGGCTCGGGGGCGACGAGTTCGCGGTCATCCAGGCCGGCGGCACGCAGCCGGCCCAGGCGATGACCCTGGCGAAACGGATCGTGGAGGATCTGGGTCGCCCGTTCATGGTGGAAGGGCACGAGATCATCGTCAGCACCAGCGTCGGCATCGCGACCGCACCACATGACGGCGACGACCCCGATCAACTGCTGCGGAGAGCCGACCTCGCCCTCTATCGGGCCAAGGCAGCTGGACGCAACGGCTTTGCCGTCTTCGCGCCCGAGATGGAAGCGCAGATGCATGAGCGCCGCGCCCTCGAAGTCGATCTTCGCAAGGCAATCAATGCGGGCGAGATCGAGCTCTACTACCAGCCGGTCGTCCATCTCGAGCAAAACCGGGTGACCGGTTTTGAGGCGCTCGTGCGGTGGAATCATCCATCGCGCGGTTTCGTTCCGCCGGCGACATTCATTCCGCTCGCGGAGGAAAGCGGTCTGATCATTCCCTTGGGCAGCTGGATCTTTCAGCAGGCCTGCCGCGACGCCGCCAAATGGCCCGACACCATCGGCGTGGCGGTCAATCTCTCGCCGGTTCAGATCCACAGCAAGGATATCGTCGCAGTCATCATCTCGGCGATGGCCACATCCGGTCTTGCCCCGCGTCGGCTGGAGATCGAGATCACCGAAACGAGCCTGCTGCAGGATAACGAGGCGACCCTTGCGGTGCTGTATCAGCTGCAGAGCCTGGGTGTGCGCATTGCGATGGACGACTTCGGGACCGGCTATTCGTCGCTGAGCTATCTTCGCTCCTTCCCGTTCGACAAGATCAAGATCGACCAGTCGTTCGTCCGCGGACTCGACCACGACCGCCAATGCATCGCGATCGTCCACGCGGTGGCCCGGCTCGCGGCCCACCTCGGCATGACCACGACGGTCGAGGGCGTCGAAACCCAGGAGCAGCGGGATCTGGCTCACGCTGAAGCATGTACCGAAGCCCAGGGATACTTATTCGGTCCGGCTCAAAAAGCATCAGACGTGCCGCACTTCCTGGCGCGCTTTGAGCGCGCCGCCCAAGCCGCAGCCTGACGCGGCTATCCGATCAGGCGCACACCCATGCTGGTGCCCTCCTGCCGCAACTGCGGAAGATGTCAAATCGGCTGTGCTAGTCGCGCAGGCAGCGCTTGGCCGTGATCGGATACACGCGGCCCTCGCCCAGCATGTGCGCCGTGAAGCTCAGCGTGCCGAACAGGTGGACAAACGCGCGGGCCCGCACGTTGAGGCCGCCCGCATAGGTGCCGAAGGCCGGCATCACGACGCGCCCGCCGTCGCTCACAAAACAGCGCCGGCTCACCGTGCGGCCGCGCGCGCTCACGCGCGCAATCGGGTGCAGATGGCCAGCGATCTCGCCGGCGGCTGTGCCGGACGTGGGCTTGTGCCGAAACACCAGCGCGCCGATCGCGATCGTGGCCGCCGATACGCCCCCCAAACCATCGACCGGCTCGGGATCGTGGTTGCCCGCAATCCAGATCCAGTCGCGGCCACGCTGCAGAGCCGTCAGCATCGTGCGATCGTCGTCGCCGATGCGCGCCGGCCCACCGCCGTCATGGAAGCTGTCTCCGAGGGCTACCACCGTGCGCGGCGCATAGCGCAGAATGAGACGCGACAGCCGAGCCAAGGTCGCGGCGGTGTCATAGGGTGGCAACAGTACACCGCGCGCCGCGAAACTTGACCCCTTCTCGAGATGCAGATCAGCCACGGCCAGCATGCTTTGCTCCGGCCAGTACAGCGCGCCCGCGCAGTCGGCTACGACCGAAGCACCAGCGACCACCAGCACGCCCTCGGCACCCCTTCGGTCGAATAGCGGTTGCGGCTGCGCGTATACGGGGCCCCCCAGGGATGTCACTGCATCGCCTCCTTCACCAGTTCCGCCTCAGCCTCGGCCAAGACCGCGTCGCCTGCCTCGCCATAGACCTGTTCGCGACCAATCTCCAGCATGACCGGAACCGCCAGCGGCGAGACGTGATCGAGCGCTTTATGAATGATTCGGCCCCTGATACGCGAGAGCATCTCGCCGAGCCTGCGGATATCAAGGAGGCCCGTGGCGGCGTCGGCCCGCGCGGCGCGAAGCAGAAGATGGTCCGGCTGGTGCTTGCGTAGTACGTCGTAGACCAGGTCGGTCGAGATCGTCACCTCGCGGCGCGATTTCTCCTGGCCGGGGAAGCGGCGCTCGATCAGGCCGGCGATGATCGCGCAATTGCGGAACGTCCGCTTCATCAGCGCCGATTCCGCGAGCCAGGCTTCGAGATCGTCGCCCAGCATGTCCTCGTCGAACAGCGCGGCAAGCGACAGCTCGCCGCGATCGATGCGCAGCGCGACGTCGCCCAGTCCATAGATCGCCAGCGCGTATTCATTGGCCACGAAACCGAGCGGCCGCAGGCGCGCCCGCTCGAGCCTGCGCGTGAGCAGCATGCCGAGCGTCTGGTGGGCGAGCCGGCCCTCGAACGGGTAGCAGACGAGGTAGGACTTGTTCGCGCGCGGAAAGGTCTCGACCAGAAGCTCGCCCTGGCCCGGAATGAGCGAGCGCCAGTCCTGGATCTCGAGCCATTCGCGCACTTGCGGCGGGAGCGGCCGCCATTCCTTCGGATCGGAGATGATGTCGCGCACGCGGGCTGCGAGATAAGTCGACAACGGGAACTTGCCGCCCTCGTAGGAGGGAACCTTGGGGTCCTCGGACGAGGCGCGCGAGACGTAAACCTCGTCCTGCATCAGCGCTTCGTAGCGCAGAACCTCGCCCGCGAACACGAAGGTGTCGCCGGGCGTGAGCATCTCGATGAAATATTCCTCGACCTCGCCCAAGAGCCTGCCGCCGCGCGGGATCATCTTGGAGGCGCGCGAGCGCACCAGGCGGACCTTGAGCATGTCGGCTTCCACGATGGTGCCGACGTTCATGCGGTAGCGCTGCGCGATCATGGGATGGCTCACGCGCCAGCGGCCATCCTTGCCCTGCCTGATCTTGGCGAACCGCTCATAGGCCTTGAGCGCGTAGCCGCCGGTCGCCACGTAGTCGAGCGCGGCGTCGAAATCGGCGCGCGCGAGGCCCGCAAAGGGCGCAGCGCTGCTCACTTCGGCATAAAGCTCATCAGCCAGAAACGGCTCGCCGCAGGCGGAGCCCAGCACGTGCTGCGCCAGCACATCGAGCGCACCGATGCGCGCGGGCGGCGTATCCTGGGCATTCTCCGCGACCGCGTCGAGCGCGGCCCGGCATTCGAGCACTTCGAAGCGGTTCGCCGGAACGAGCACGCCCTTCGACGGCTCGTCCATGCGGTGGTTGGCACGGCCGATGCGCTGAAGCAGGCGCGAGGCGCCCTTCGGAGCACCGACATTAATGACAAGATCGACATCGCCCCAGTCGACACCGAGATCGAGCGAGGAGGTGCAAACCACCGCGCGCAGCCGGCCGGCCGCCATGGCGCCCTCGACCTTGCGGCGCTGCGCCACGTCGAGCGAGCCATGATGGAGCGCGATCGCCAACCCGTCATCATTGATGCCCCACAGCTCCTGGAAGATGCTCTCCGCCTGGCTGCGGGTGTTGACGAACACCAGCGTGGTCTTGTGGCGCGCGATCAGCGCGTAGATTTCGCCAAGCGCATGGCGCGCGGAGTGGCCGGCCCAGGGCAGCCGCTCGGCGGTGTCGAGCATGCTCACGTCGGGCGGCGCGCCACCCTCCGCGATGACGAGATCGGCGAGCGCCGGCGCGCCTTGCGGCTGCGGCACCAGGAAGCGGCGCAGATCATCCGGCGCGGCGACGGTGGCGGAGAGGCCCACGCTGGTGAGGCCGGGTGCCAGGCGGAACAGGCGCGCAAGCCCGAGCGAGAGGAGATCGCCGCGCTTGCTGGTCACCAGCGCGTGCAGCTCGTCGAGCACCACGCGCCGCAGCGAGCCGAACAGGAAGGGCGCATCCGGTGACGCCAGGATCAGCGCCAACTGCTCGGGCGTGGTGAGCAAAATTTGTGGCGGATCGCGGCGCTGGCGCTGGCGCTTGCCGGCGGGCGTGTCGCCGGTGCGCGTCTCGATGCGGATCGGCAGCGCCATCTCGGCGACCGGGGTCTCGAGATTGCGGGCGATGTCGACCGCCAATGCCTTGAGCGGAGAAATGTAGAGCGTATGCAGCCCGCCTTCGCGGCGCAGATCGCGGCCGACGGACACGAGCCGGCGCCGGATAAGAGATTGATCCGCAGACGATG
>DAIUEP010000034.1:21730-27231 GCA_036845065.1 Xanthobacteraceae bacterium
TGATGCGCGCGCGGAGACCAGCCGCGCGCCGCGAACCAGCGCTCGAACGGGTCGGGCAGCGAGGCTACAGCCTCGATGGGATCGAGAAGGGTCACCAGCGTAGAGGTAGCCTCCGAAGGCGGCGTGGTCGAGGCCAAGAGGTGCCTGAGAGTGGCCTCGGCGACCGGGCGTCCCTATCTAAGCCGCATGCGCCCCGAGGACCTCCTGGTGCCGACGCCCGCCGGCCTGTGCTGCCGGGCCGGCGGATTCCATATCGATCCGACGCGACCGGTAGAACGGGCGGTGATCACGCACGGGCATTCCGACCACGCGCGCTCAGGCCACGGCGCGGTGCTCGCCACGCCGGAGACGCTCGACCTGATGCGGCTGCGCTACGGGGAAGCCTTCGCGGGCTCCACCCAGGCCATCCGCTATGGTGACAGCGTCAGCCTCGGCGGCGTGAGCGTGACCATGCATCCCGCCGGCCACGTGCTCGGGTCGGCCCAGGTCGCGGTCGAAGCGGACGGCCTGCGCATCGTCGCCTCGGGCGACTACAAGGACGTCGCCGATCCGACCTGCGCGCCATTCGAGCTAATTCCCTGCGACGTATTCATCACGGAAGCGACCTTCGGCTTGCCGGTGTTCCGGCATGGCGATCCGGACGGCGAGATCGCCAAGCTGTTGCGGTCGGTCGCACTGTTCCCCGAGCGCGCTCATCTCATCGGCGCCTATTCGCTCGGCAAGGCGCAGCGCGTGATCGCGCTCATCCGCAAGGCCGGCTATGACCAGCCGATCTATCTGCATGGCGCGCTCGAGCGCATCACGCACTACTATCAGGATCGTGGCATCGCGCTCGGCGAGCTGCGCGCGGTGCGCAATGCCAACAAGGCCGAGCTCGCGGGCGCGATCGCGCTCTGTCCGCCATCGGCGTTGCAGGAACTGTGGTCGCGCCGCTTTCCCGATCCGGTAAGCGCATTCGCGTCGGGCTGGATGCGGGTGCGCGCGCGGGCGCGCCAGCGCGGCGTCGAGCTGCCGCTCGTCATCTCCGACCACGCCGACTGGGACGGATTGACCGCCACCGTCGCGGCCACCGGCGCGACCGAGATCTGGGTCACGCATGGGCAGGAGGACGCGCTCGTGCATTGGGCCAAGTTGCGCGGGCTCAAGGCGCGGCCGCTCGCGATCGTCGGCTATGGCGACGAAGGCGAGAGCGAGGACCCGGAGCCGGCGGCCAGCGGCGAGGCCAGCGCATGAACCGCTTCGCCGAGCTGCTCGACCGCCTCGCCTATGAGCCCGCCCGCAACAACAAGCTAAGGCTGATCACGGAGCATTTGCACAGCACGGAAGACCCCGAGCGCGGCTGGGCGCTGGCGGCGCTCACCGGCGCGCTCAGCTTCCAGCACGCCAAGCCCGGCATCATTCGCACCCTGATCGGCGAGCGCACCGATCCGGTTCTGTTCGATCTCTCCTACGACTATGTCGGCGATCTGTCCGAGACGGTCGCGCTGATGTGGCCAGCACCGGTGGAGGCCATCCGCAGCAACCATGCGCTGACGTTGAGCGACGTCATCGAGACGTTGTCGACGCTGGGCAAGGCCAAGCTGCCGGGGCAGATCGCGCGCTGGCTCGACCTGCTCGACGAGACCGGGCGCTGGGCGCTGCTCAAGCTCCTGACCGGCGGCCTGCGCGTCGGCGTGTCGGCACGCCTTGCCAAGACCGCGGCGGCGGCGCTCGGCAACAAAGACCCGCAGGAGATCGAGCTGGTCTGGCCGGGCCTGCAGCCCCCGTATGTCGACCTGTTCGCCTGGCTCGAGGGCCGCGCCGACAAGCCGGTGCACAGCGAGCCTGCGCCGTTCCGACCCGCCATGCTCGCCCACGCCGTGATGGATGGCGATCTTGCCGCGCTCGAGCCTGAGGATTTCATGGCGGAATGGAAATGGGACGGGATCCGCGTCCAGGCTGTCGCCGGCGTCCACAGCGATGGCCGACCGCAGGTGCGGCTCTATTCGCGCACGGGTGAAGACATTTCGGCGAGCTTTCCCGATCTCACTGAGGCGCTGCGGCTCCCTGGCGCGATCGACGGCGAGCTCCTGGTCATGCGCGAGGGACGCGTCCAGAGCTTCAACGTGCTGCAGCAGCGGCTCAACCGCAAGACCGTCAACGCCAAGCTCATCGCCGATTTTCCGGCGCACCTGCGCGCCTACGACCTGCTCGCCGACGGCGTCGAAGACCTGCGTGAGCAGGCGTTCGCGACGCGGCGCGCCAAACTCGAAGCGTTCGTCGCGCGGCTCAACGATCCGCGCATCGACCTTTCGCCGCTCATTGCGTTCACAAGCTGGGACGAGGTCGCAGCGGCCCGCGCCAATCCCAAAGGCACCGATGCCCAGGCGATCGAAGGCGTCATGCTCAAGCGCCGCACAGCGCCCTATGTCCCCGGCCGCCCCAAGGGCCAGTGGTGGAAGTGGAAGCGCGACCCGCTCCTGGTCGATGCCGTGCTGATGTACGCGCAGCGGGGTCACGGCAAGCGCTCATCCTTCTACTCTGATTATACCTTCGGAGTCTGGGCTGCGGGCGCTGCGGGCGATGAGCTCGTGCCGGTGGGCAAGGCCTATTTCGGTTTTACCGACGAGGAGCTGATCGAGATCGACCGGTTCGTGCGCCGCCACACCGTCGACCGGTTCGGCCCGGTGCGCGAAGTCGTGCACGAGGCCGACCAGGGCCTGGTCCTGGAAGTGGCGTTCGAGGGCCTGCAGCGCTCCACCCGTCACAAATCCGGGCTCGCCATGCGTTTTCCGCGCATCAATCGGCTGCGCTGGGACAAGCCGCCGAGCGAGGCCGACCGGCTCGAGACCCTGGAGGCCATGCTGGTCCAGATCGAGCGCGGGCGCCTCGTCGGCACTGCAGCGACGAATCGTGAAACGTGATAGGCTGTAATCATGAGCCTTCCCCAGGAACCCCCGATGTCCGACGCCAGCCATCAACCAAGCGCGATGACCCGCTTCTTTGGCGGCCGGCCGCTGTCCGTGCTCTTCCGGCTGGCGCTGCTCTCGGTGCTGGTCGGATTCATTCTCAAGGTGCTTGGGCTCGATCCGTTCGACATCATCCGCAGCATCCGGGAGCTCTTTCAAACCATCTGGGACATGGGCTTTGATGCCTTCGTCCGGCTGTGGCGCTACTTCCTCTTGGGCGCCGTGCTGGTCGTCCCGATCTGGCTGGTCGTGCGACTTGTCCGTGCGCCGCGCGGACGGTGACGACCGTCAACTCTCCTTTCCGGATCACCCATGCCCGCGTGTTCTCGATCGCGGGCCCTGCGATGCTTGCCAATCTCACCACCCCGCTCCTTGGGCTGGTGGCGACGGCGGCGGTCGGGCGGCTCGGCGAGGCACACCTCATCGGCGGCGTTGCACTCGCTGCGATCGTCTTCGACGGCATCTACTGGCTGTTCGGCTTCCTGCGCATGGGCACGGTCGCGCTCACCGCGCAGGCGCTTGGCGCGGGCGATGCCGCCGAGCAGCGCGCCGTGCTGTCGCGCGCACTCTTGCTCGCGGCCCTTATCGGCGCTGCGCTGGTCGCGCTGCAGGCACCGCTTGCCTCGGCAACCTCCCAGCTCCTGGGAGGAAGCGACGCCGTCCGGCAGGCGGCGCAGACCTACTTCTTTGTCCGCATCTGGTCGGCGCCGTTCACGCTCGGCAATCTGACGCTCATCGGCTGGCTCACCGGGATCGCGCGCGCCACTACGGCGCTGGGGCTGCAGATCGTGGTCAACGCGATCAACATCGCGCTCACCGCGCTGTTCGTGCTCTGGCTCGATTTCGGCATTGCGGGCGCGGCGCTCGCGGCCGTGCTGGCGGAAGCGGTCGGATTCGCAGCCGGGCTTGCGGTTGCCTTTCGGCTGTTGGGCGGACGGTTCGAGACGACCGCCGCGATCGTGCTTCAGCGCAGCAAGCTCGCGCGGATGCTCGCGGTCAACCGCGACATCATGATCCGCACCGCCTGCGTGATCGGCGCGTTCGCATTCTTCGCCGCGCAGGGCGCCCGCACGGGCGACATCGCGCTCGCCGCCAACGCGGTGCTGCACAACTTTGTCCTGATCGGCAGCTTCTTCCTGGACGGCATGGCGACGGCCGCCGAGCAGTTGTGTGGCCGATCGGTGGGAGCGCGCGATCGATCCGCGTTCGTGGAGGCGACCAGGCTTGCGCTCGGCTGGGGTGTCGGATTTGGCGCAGTCTGCACGGTCCTCTTCCTGGCGGGCGGACCGGCGTTGATCGATCTAATGACCACGAACATCGAGGTGCAGCGCGTCGCCAACGAGTTCATGCCGTTTGCGGCCATCGCGCCGGTGCTCGGCGCGCTCGCCTACACGTTCGACGGCGTCTATATCGGCGCCACCTGGGCGCGCGACATGCGCAACCTGATGCTGACGGCTTTTGCGCTCTACCTCGCAACCTGGTGGGCGCTACGCGGCTACGGCAATGCCGGACTGTGGGTGGCGATCCTGGTCTTTCTCACCGCGCGCGGCGCGCTGCAGGCCGCGCGCTATCGGGCGCTGGTGCGGGCGACGTTCTGAGCCATCGTCACTCCGGCCAGGGCTCCGCGGTCATCGCGGCGGCGTCCGCGCCCACGAGCTCGGTCAGCCCGGCATATTGCCCGGAGCGCAGCGCATCCGCCAATGAGCGCTTGATCCGGCCGACGAGACCGAAGCCGTGGAACACGAGCGCGCTGTAGAGCTGCACGACGCTCGCGCCGGCCCTGATCTTGGCGAGAGCCGTTTCGCCCGAATCGATGCCGCCCACGCCGACCAGCGGGAACGCGTTCTCAACCCGCACATAGGTCTCCGCCAGCATGCGGGTCGCAAGGTGAAACAACGGACGGCCGGACAACCCGCCCAGCTCATGGGCGGTAGCGCGGTCGCGCAGCCAATGAGGCCGCAGCACGGTGGTGTTGCCGATCACCATGCCGTCGACGCGATGCCGGCGCGCGGCGCCGACCACGTCGTCCAGCTCGCTGAGCGTGAGGTCGGGCGCGATCTTGATCAGCACCGGCGTCGTACCCGCCTTGCGATTCATGCGCGCGCGCGCGTCCATGACGCGTGCGAGCAGCTCGTCGAAGGCCCGGCCCTGCTGCAGGTCGCGCAGCCCGGGCGTGTTCGGCGAGGAAATGTTGCAGGTGAAGTAGCTCGCGACCGGCGCGAACATCTCGATCTGGCGCACATAGTCGGCGATGCGATCCTTGGACTCCTTGTTGGCGCCGACGTTGACGCCGACAATGCCGCCGGCCCCGGCGCGCGCGGCGAGCCGCCGCAGCACAGCTTCGGCGCCCTCGCTGTTGAAGCCGAGGCGGTTGATCACGCCCTCGTCGGGCGGCAGCCGGAACAGGCGCGGCCGCGGATTGCCCGGCTGCGGCAGCGGCGTGACGGTGCCGATCTCCACGAAGCCGAACCCGAGCTTGAGCAAGGCATCCGGCACCTCGGCATGTTTGTCGAACCCGGCCGCCATGCCGACCGGATTGGGAAAATTCAACCC
>DAIUEP010000035.1:0-2489 GCA_036845065.1 Xanthobacteraceae bacterium
GGCTGTCCGACCTCGGGGTCGAGCGTGTCGGCGGCACGCCGGAGGCATTCGGCGCTTATCTCAAGGCCAAGGTTGAGGAGACCGACCGGGTCGCCAAGGCGGTGGGCCTGAAGCCGGAGTAGGGCGCTTCGGCCGTTTGCGACGGTGCGCCGGCAGGTTAGTGTGGCGGTTCAGAAGTCCGCATCATTCTTGCCGCGAGTCGGGACGCGGACTTCTGAACCAAAGCCACACTAGATCAATAAGTTGCTAGTGTCCTTCGATTCCGAAGTTCGCAAACGAGGGTGCCGCGGAATGATGCGAACTTCGGAATCAGGACACTAGCATGCGCGCGCGCACCGCCATCGGGAGGACACCATGAGGCTCATGCAGATCGCCGCCGCCACGTTCGCGCTCGCGCTGACGCTCGGCAACGCCGCCGCGCAGCAGGGCCTGCGCGACCAGCTCGTCGGCACCTGGACCTTCGTGGTCGCCGAGATCACGGCGCCCGACGGCACCAAGTCGTTTCCGTTCGGCGAGACCCCGAAGGGCCTTCTGATCTTCACGCCCGATGGCCACTTCTCGCAGATCCACATTGCGAGCGACGTGCCCAAGTTCGCGTCGAACAACCGCCTGACCGGCACGGCGGAGGAATACGCCGCGATCATGCGCCGCAGCCTCTCGATCTTCGGCACCTACACGGTCGACGAGGCGAATAAGACGGTGACGTTTGCGATCGTGTCGAGCACGTTTCCGAATCAGCAGGGCCAGTCGCAGCGGCGCACCATCGACAAGCTCACCGCCGACGAGTTCGTGAACTCCAATCCCGACGTCGCCGGCGGCCGCGGCTCGGCGTTCAATGTGTACAAGCGGGTGAAGTAGCTCCTCGCCGCGTGAGGCTGACATGCCTCGTCTCGCAACGGGCTCAATCTGCTGGCGGCGCTACGAATGACAATGGGAGGAACGCCGGCGGTGGTGCGGCGGACGAAAGGCTCGTTTGAACCGTGAAGCTGCTGTGCCGGTTGACGCAGCCGCCAAGAGCGCTGACGCCGATTATGAGCAAGGCAGCACGAGTCACACGCATTCGAAGCTCACGGCTGAAATGCACACGAGATTCTTATTGCACGTACTGGTGGATATTGGCAATCAAATATATACGAATGCGGGCAAAAGGGGGTGGCCATGTTGGTATGGGGGCGTGGCGCCAAGCTTGGCGGATTCTTACTGTCGTTTCTGATCTTGAGCGGCTGCGGTGCATCGGGTCCGCAATTCGCACCGGACCTGGTCAAGCCGGCGCCTGGTCGCGCGCTGGTTTATGTGTATCGGCCCGACACGTTGATCGGCATCGGCAATGCCGACGTTTCGATCATGCACTTGGATGGCCGGCGTATTACGCGCATACGCATCGGCGGTCACGTTGCGTTCCCGGTCACACCTGGCAAGCACCGGCTGACCACGACAGAGTCATTGCTCGGAAACGACACCGGCAAAGTCCGCGGCGAGACGAGCTTCAGCGTGTCTGCAGGCTCGACCGCGTATTTTCGCTACAGCGAGACATACAAGTCCTTCGTTCCAATTGTCCTTCCCGGAGTCGTCATCGTGCACGCGACCGCCAATATTGGCTTCGAGCCCGTGCCTGAGGCGGAAGCATTGGCGGAGCTTGCCAAGACAAAGAGGCTCGAGCCGGAATGACGCGATTGTTTCGAATCGCGATCGTGCTCTGCCTGCTGCCGCTTTCGGCCTGATGCGCTTCGCTGTGATCTGTTGTCGCCCTCACCACGGCCCGATGATAAAATCGAGGAGCGCGAGCGTCATCACACTGGCGAACGCGCCCGCATTGGCGGCGAGCCAGAGCCGCGCGCGCGGGCCGAGCCTGAGATCCGACAGCCGCACGAGCGCCTCGACCAGGAAAGCGAGCACCAGCGGCACCAGGAAGCCGCCGAAAAAGACTCCGTAGAACAGGACCGCGATCGGGCTCAACCGCATCGCGTCCAATCCCGAGGCATAGCCGCCGAGCGGAATCGGAAAGCGGAAGACGAGCGCGATCAGCGCCGCCCACACGAATGTCAGCACCAGCGTCAGCGCCGCGAGCGCGAGGAGCCGCATCAGCGCCATCACCGCCAGCGGCACTGTGCGCGCAGCCGTGGCGCGGTCTGCTCCATGATCGGCAGCATCTGCGGCTCGACGGTTGATTCGATCTGGTTGTTGCATTCGACCGTCTGCTTCACGCCATCCCGGTTGCCGCCGGTGCGCACCTCGCACACCACGCGCTGTCCCTTCATCCGGAAGAAGGAGCCGCCGGCGGGTGCCCGCTCGTGCTTCGGAAGCAGCTCGAAGGCAATGCCGCGCAGATCGTAGATCGTCTCGATCAGCGCCGCGCCGCCGGTCGCCGGTCGCAGGTTGAGCGCGTTGACATGGAAGACGCACGGATCCCCGGGGCTCTGCCGCAGCGTCACGGCGCCGGCATTGTCCTCCTGCCAATAGGTGATCGAGCCGTCGATGTTGGGCTTGCG
>DAIUEP010000035.1:2589-26707 GCA_036845065.1 Xanthobacteraceae bacterium
ATGCGTCCGATACCGTTGGGAGCGAAGGGCACGTTCGTGCTGCGCGTGACGCCCGCGCACCTCGCCAATCAATTCAAGGACGCGATCCTGCCGGAAGTGTTCGCCACCCCGATGATGATCCTGGCGATGGAGAACGCGGCGCTCAACGCCATCCGCGGCTATCTCGACCCCGGCGAGAGCGCGGTCGGCACCGCGGTCGACATCCGCCATCTGGCGGCGACGCCGGCCGGCCAGGACGTCACGGCGGAGGCCGAGGTCACGCAGGTCGACGGCCGCCACATCACATTCAAGGTCACGGCGCGCGACGCCACCGAGGAGATCGGCGCCGGCACGCACGCGCGCGCGGTGATCGACCGCGTGAAGTTCGACGCGCGGCTGGCGGCGAAACGAAGGTAAAATAGTGGGGGTCAGCCCGAGCAGCCGACCTCATTTACCATTTCATTAACAAAACGACAGATTCGTGCGTCCGGCGTTGAACCTTTTACCGCCCCGGAGAGTCTGACGGGTTACACACAGCAGTCCTCGTACCGGTGCGTTCATGATGCCCGCTCGCCCGTTGCCCAATTCCGAAATGTCGCTTGTGCCAGCCCTGGTCATCGTCCTGGGCCTGGTCTCTTTGTTTGCGGTAGGCGGATACTGGCTGATGAAGCCGACGGTGTTCCGGAACCCGGGCGTTGCGGCGTATCAGCCACCGGCGGCCGCGAAGATCCTGGACGCAGGCTCTGAGGGCAAACAGGTTGCGGCCGAACTTGCCGCGACCGCGGTGGCCGACAAGGAAAACCGCAAGCTCGGATTGGCGCCAAGCGTCGCCGGGACGAAGGCAAGTGATGAGCGGCCCGTGGTGGTGACAGCGACACCCCGACAGGCGGCCGAGCGCATCCAGAAGCGCCCGGACGCGCCGGGTCAGAACCAGCCGCGCGTCGCACAGCGAGAGCCAGCCGCGCAGCCATTGTTCGGGCCGTGGCGGTTTGGGTTGTTTTGAGCTGACTGCGCCAAGCGCGGATCGTACGTAACAAGCGCAAATCACACGCGGGACGGGTTGAGCGAAGCCAACCCGTCCTATGCGCTGCTCAATTCCGGCGATCGGGCCGTGATATGTTACCGCGATACGTGCCGCTTGCGGGCCGCGCGATGATGGCGGACGTGATGCCGCGGCTCCTGATAGCCGGAGTCGATGCCGAGCACGCCCTTGACGCCCCCGATGACGCCGCCGACCGGCGCGCCCACGATGGCACCGACCGGACCTGCGATGCGATAGCCTTCATTGGCGCCATGGACGAAGCCGCCTGGAACACCCCCCTGAGCCTGGGCCGTGAGCGGTGCAGCCATGGCCGCGACGACGACGACGCTTGCGAACAACAATTGAGATTTCACGAGACATACCCCCTTTGACTTTAGCGACAGCATCAGACGCCAGCCAACGTTGGCGTTTCGGTGACGATGGCGTGGCGGCGGAAAGGTTAAAGGTTAAAGGTTAAAGCGGAGCGCTGCGATTGCTTTTTTACGACGCGTCCAGCGAAATCATCACAATGGTAATCTTGGCGGCTGCGGCAGGCCATCTTGCGGAGCCGCCGAATGCTCATCGCGACCCGCCGGGCTGTGGACGCGCGAGCGCGCTTAAGGCTCGTGCGGCTGCTTGCTCAACCCATCCTGCTTGCTAACCCGGAGTCATGCCTTTGGCCTTGATCACGGCGGTGGCGGCGGGTGTCGTCAGATAGCTGATGTATGCCTTGGCGGCGTCCGTCTCCTTGCTGGCTGCGGCGACCGCCGCCGTGAACAGGAGCTCCTGCTGCAATTGCGCGGGGAATGCGCCGGCGAGCTCGACGCCCGGCGCGATCAACACATTGCTGAGAAACACGCCCAGCTCGGCCTCGCCGTTGGCCACCGCCTGCGGGATCGCGGCCGGCGTGGCCTGCGGCTTGATCTTGGCTTTCATTGCCTCGCCGATACCGAGGCGCTCGAACACGCTCAGCACATAGGCGCCGGCCGCGCTCGCCGGCAGCGTGGCGATGGATTGCGCTTTGATCAGCGCCTCTCTCAACGCGTCGGGCGAGCTGATGTCGGGCTTGGGCGCGCCGGCGCGCACCGCGACGCCGTAGCCGACGCGCGCGATGTCGATGGTCGGACCGGGCACGAAGCGTGCCTTCGCGGCGGCGTCCTTGAACACATCGACGGGCACGACACCGAGGTCGAACGGCGCGTCCGATGTGGCGAGCTTGATCAGGTTGGGGGTGGAATCGAAGTGAATGGTGAGCTTGTGGCCGGAGGCTTGCTCGAACTGCGCTTTCAGCTCGTTCAGCGGACCGGCGATCGAGCCGCCCGCGAGCACCTTGAGCTCAGCGGCGTGGGCGGAGGTGAGCGTTGGCAGGACGAGCGTGACGCTGAGCAGCGAAACGGCCGCAGCCAGAACAGACGCTTTCATGTTGCCTCCCGAATGATCGTGGCGCGTTACGCCGCATTATTACTCTCCTTCACCGCCGACGCATACACCTGAGGTGGGCGTCAGCGAGGGCGCAGTATCATCGCAATTCCTCGGGCGTCGGAGACGCGCGAGCACCGTGACGAACATGCACGACTGTCAGCTCCGTGTCCGTGACGCGATGGTACAAAAGGTACGGATAACGCCTGGTCGCGATGACACGCAGTCCACCGATGCGGGTCGAATGACCGATGCCAGGATGCTCGCTGAGGCTTGCTATTGCTCGCTCGATCTCGCGCCGAACGCGCTCCGCGCCCTTTGGGCTGCGAGCGATGAGGTAGGCTCGAATTTCCTGCAGGTCGCGGAGCGCTCGGACGGTGAGCCTGATCTTCAGCGCCATGGCTTGCGCAGGACCGCGTCCAGGTCCGCATCGGAGGCGAGCTCGCCCCGCCGTGCCTGTTCAAGGCCCTCAAGCACGCCTGCCATGTGCTCGTCGGGAATATCGAACACACCGGCGTCGGCGTCCGCGATCAGCTGCTCCAAGACCTCGGCCACATAGGCCTGCCGGTCCTCGGGCAGCTTTTTGACTTTCGCGATGGCGTCTTCCAGAACCTTGATCATAAGTTCATTGTATCACACGCGAGCTTTGCCCTGCTACGTCTTCGCGGGTCCGGCGCCTTGCGCCGCGCGTCGGATGGGTTGAGCCAACGGGTCGGCGCGAAGCGCCGCCCGATGACAGGCTCCGCGAAACCCATCAGCTCCTTGGCAACACGATGGGTTTCGCAAGAGCTCAACCCATCCTACAGACTGTGAGATCGGAATACCGAACAGTGATCGCGCGCCGTGGCGCGATGCGATATGCTGTTGCTCCCGAGGCATGCCGAGAGACATTGGGGGAGCAAATGCCGACATACACCTGGGATCACATCCACCTGCGTAGCCCGGACCCGGAGGCGACCGCGCAGTGGTTCGAGCGCATGCTCGGCGCCGAGGTCATCCGCAGCATGCAGCACGGCCAGCCCCGCATCGACCTCAAGCTCGGCGGCGCCAACATCTTCATCGCGCCGGTCGCGGCCGGCGACGGGGTCAATCCCGCGCCCACCACGCCCTATCAGGGCCTCGATCATTTCGGGCTGACGGTGTCAGGAATCGACGCGGTCGCCGCCGAGCTTAAGGCCAAGGGCGTCGAGTTCACCAAGGAGCCGACCACGGTGCGGCCTGGTGTGCGCATATGCTTCATCCGTGGTCCGCAGGGGATTTCGATCGAGCTGCTGGAGCGGAAGGTGGGGTGAGCGCAGGGCGGATTAGTCCTATTGCGTCAAAAGACCTTTGGACCGCGAGATCAATATCTCTCCGCGGTCGTCCCGGCCAAGCCACGCGAAGCGTGGCGCCGAGCCGGGACCCAGAAACAACGGCTTTGCAACAACGGCTCTGCGATATGGGTCCCGGCTCTTCGCTCGCTTTGCTCGCACGGCCGGGACGACAGCAAGAATTTGTGATGCAGTTAGATTAGCGCAGCGTAATCCGCCAATAAAAAGGAAAGGCGGGTTACGCCTTCGGCTAACCCGCCCTACGATCCGAAATCAAAATTCCAGGCTCACAACACCTTATTACTCTCCTTCACCGCATTACTCTCCTTCACCGCGTCCGCCGCCACATACACCTCGCCGCCCATCTCTTTGAACTTCTCGCTCATCCGCGCCATGCCCTGCTCCTTGTCATTGAGCGTGGCCGCGTAATCCCGCACGTCCTGCGTGATCTTCATCGAGCAGAACTTCGGGCCGCACATGGAGCAGAAGTGCGCGACCTTGTGCGCCTCCTTGGGCAGCGTGGCGTCGTGATACTCGCGCGCGGTGTCGGGATCGAGCCCGAGATTGAACTGATCGTTCCAGCGGAACTCGAAGCGCGCGCGCGAGAGCGCGTCGTCGCGCAGTTGCGCGGCCGGGTGGCCCTTGGCGACGTCCGACGCGTGCGCCGCGATCTTGTAGGTGATGACGCCTTCCTTGACGTCGTCGCGGTCGGGGAGGCCCAAGTGCTCCTTCGGCGTCACGTAGCAGAGCATGGCGCAGCCGAACCAGCCGATCATGGCGGCGCCGATGCCCGACGTGATGTGGTCGTAGCCCGGCGCGATGTCGGTCGTCAGCGGGCCCAGGGTATAGAACGGCGCCTCGCCGCACTCCTTGAGCTGCTTGTCCATGTTGATCTTGATCTTGTGCATCGGCACGTGGCCGGGGCCCTCGATCATCACCTGGCAGCCCTTCTTCCAGGCGATCTGCGTCAGCTCGCCCAAGGTCTCCAGCTCGGCAAACTGCGCGCGGTCGTTGGCGTCCGCGATCGAGCCCGGGCGCAAGCCGTCGCCGAGCGAGAACGAGACGTCATACTTGCGCATCAGGTCGCAGATCTCGTCGAAGTGGGTGTAGAGGAAGCTCTCCTTGTGATGCGCGAGGCACCACTTCGCCATGATCGAGCCGCCGCGCGACACGATGCCGGTGACGCGGTTGGCGGTGAGATGCACGTAGCCGAGCCGCACGCCGGCATGGATGGTGAAATAGTCGACGCCCTGCTCGCACTGCTCGATCAGCGTGTCGCGATAGAGCTCCCAGGTGAGCTGCACCGGGTCGCCGTTGCACTTCTCCAGCGCCTGGTAGATCGGCACGGTCCCGATCGGCACCGGCGAGTTGCGGATGATCCATTCGCGGGTGGTGTGGATGTTGCGCCCGGTGGAGAGGTCCATCACGGTGTCGGCGCCCCAGCGGATCGCCCACACCATCTTGTCGACTTCCTCTTCCACCGACGAGGTCACCGCCGAGTTGCCGATATTGGCGTTGATCTTGGTGAGGAAGTTCCGCCCGATCGCCATCGGCTCCAGCTCGGCGTGGTTGATGTTGCAGGGAATGATGGCGCGCCCGCGCGCGATCTCTGAGCGCACGAACTCGGGCGTCACGAACAGCGGCACGGAAGCCCCGAAGCTCTCGCCGTCGGCCTGCGCCCATTCGGCGCGCTCCAATTGCTGCTTGCGGCCGAGGTTCTCGCGCTCGGCGACGTAGATCATCTCCTTGGTGATGATGCCGGCGCGCGCGAATTCGAGCTGCGTCACCTTGTGGCCGTCGAGCCCGCGCAGCGGCCGGTTGACGATCGGGAAGGTGCGCGCCGCGTGCTTGCCGGAGACGTTGCCGTTGTCCTCGGCCTTGATCTCGCGGCCGTCGTATTCCTCGACCCCGCCGCGCTCCTTCACCCAGTCGATGCGCCGGCGCGAAAGGCCCTTCTCGACGTCGATCGTGACATCGGGGTCGGTATAGGGGCCGGTGGTGTCATAGACCGGAAGCGGCGGCTCGCCCGAGGAGGCGTCCAGCATGATCTCGCGCACCGGCACGCGCAGGTCGGGCGCGGCGTCGGGCCTGGCGTAGACCTTGCGCGAGGCCGGCAGCGGACCGGTCGTGACCTTCGGGGTCTCGAGCTCGGAGCCGGAGATGTGCTTGTTCATTTGGATTGCTCCCGTTTGACAGTCTTAAGCTATTGCGCCGCAGCGGCTAAGCCGACGGCGGGCAAGGATGATCTGGCGAATGCGATCGAGCGTGGCGCGGATAGTGTCGGCACGGAAAGTGTCCTGTCCCTTCGCCGGCATGACCCGGATCAGGTTCAAAGGGTTCCCGCGCTGCCCAGCTTGAGTTTGGGTCGAGGCGGGTTTCTCAGCTCCCTGCCGGAGCTCCCCTCGGAACGAACACCTAATGTAGGCCGTAGCGCGGGGGTGTCAACGCGGCATGTGGGTTGATGTCCAGGCTGCCGGGCGGTTGTTGCTGCGCCCTCTCCCCATAGCCCGCGAAGACGGGCGTAAACGCCCTTATGTCGGGAGAGGGCAGCGCCGGATTGTCAGCAATCTCTGTTGGGTGAGGGGTTACAGCCTATCCCCCTCACCCGATCCGTTGCGCTGAAACTCAGCGCTGCCCTCTCCCGCAAGGGGGAGAGGGCGCAATAACGGGCGCCGATGTTCCGGCGCCGTCGTGCTACTGCGTCTTCGCCAGCGACGGGAACTTGACGCCGAGCTGGTCGAGATAGGTCTCGTATTTGGTCGCGTCGTAATAGAACTTGCGCATCTCCGGGCGGAAACGCGCCATGGTCTCGCGGTTGATCTGGATTTGCGGCACGTCGCTCTCGGCCAGGAACTCCTGCGGCTTGTCGGTCTTGAGCTGGACGTCGGTGAAGTAGGTCTTGGCCGCCTGCACCAGCTCGGGCCGGGTGAGGAAGTCGATGATCGACAGCGCCATCACCTTGGAGCCGGCGATCACGCCCTTGTGCGCGATCGGCGTCGCCATCGCGATCGCGTTCGCCCAGTTGTGGCCCGGCAGGTTCGGGATGTTGGCCGGGTAGAACAGCGGCGCGGTCGGCGCCACCCAGGAGACGTTGCCGATGTCGTCGGAGCCGCCGCTCTCAGGGTTCTCGGCGGGCGGGCGCAAGCCCCGCATCTTGGTCGCGAGGCCGTCCTGGGGGCCGTTGGCGACTTTCTGCACCGCCTTGGCGAAGGTCTGCTCCTCTGCAGTCCAGGCCGGCAGGCCGACGCGCTCGATATTGCTCTGCAGGACTTCCGCGATCGTCTTGTTGAAGTGGCGCGGCGCGGCGGTGCCGACGAGCTTGCGGGTGACCGTGGTGTTGGTCATCATCGCGGCCGCCTGCGCGATCCGGTTGCCGGTCTCGTAGTTCTTCTTGATGTTCTCGAAATCCATCTCGCGGAAGAAGTACCAGACCGACGCGAGCGGCGGGATCACGTTGGGCTGGTCGCCGCCGTTGGTGATCACATAGTGCGAGCGCTGCTCGGGGCGAAGCTGCTCGCGGTTGAGGTCCCAGCCGATGTTCATGAGCTCGACCGCGCGCAACGCATTGCGGCCGCGCCAGGGGCGGCCTGCGGCGTGCGCGGACTCGCCTTCGAACGTGTACTCGACCGACACCATGCCGGTGCCGTTGGCCTTGCCCCAGGAGGTCGAGAAATTGTCGCTGACGTGGGTGTAGAGCACCACGTCGACATCCTTGAAGAGGCCGGCGCGCACCATGTAGGCCTTGCCGCCCAAAAGCTCCTCGGCGACGCCCGGCCAGATCACCAGGGTGCCTGAGAGCTTCTCGCGCTCCATCAGCTCCTTGACCGCGAGCGCCGCGACGATGTTGACGGCCTGTCCGGAATTGTGGCCCTCGCCGTGGCCCGGCGCACCCGGGACGATCTCGTCGCGATAGGCGACGCCGGGCTTCTGGTTGGCCTTCGGCAGGCAGTCGATGTCGGAGCCGAGCGCGATGATGGGATGGCCGGAGCCCCAGCGCGCCACCCAGGCGGTCGGCATGCCGGCGATGTCGCGCTCGACCGCAAAGCCGTTCTTCTCCAGAACATCGGTGAGGTATTTCGAGGTTTCGAACTCCTGGTAGGCGAGCTCGCCGAACGAGAACACCGTGTCGTTCATCACCTGCGCGAGCTTGCGCCGCGCTTCGACGCTTTCGACCACGGTGGTCTTGAGTTTCTCGATGCGGGCGGTGTCGCCGCCTTGCTGCGCGAGCGGGGCGCTCGAGGCCAGCATCAGCGCCAAGAGCGCTACCGCGGTTCGGAGCTTCATCGCAGGTCTCCCCCATTGGCCCGGCACTGGATGTCGACTCTAGGCCCGCGGGGAGGGGTGTCAACGCGGGCTTTTTCCCCGCGGTCGCAATATCCGGCTGTGGCGGCGCGCCGTCCGGGGTGGTAGGCTGCCTATATCGTGGTCCGGCGGGGGGGGTGCCATGCTTCCCGCCGCACGGAAGAACGCGACAGAATGAATGAATTGCCGTCCGACAGGGCGGAAACTAGAGGAAGCGCCATGCAATCACTCACTCCCCTTGGAGTATTGGGTCTAGTTCTTGCTATTTCGTCCGCGGATGCCGCCACCATTACCGGCACTGTGAAGGGCCCCGACGGCGCGCCGTTCCGCGGTGCCTTCGTGCAGGCCCGTAACGCGCAGTTGAAAATGACGGTCAGCGTCCTGACCGATAACCAGGGCCGTTATGTCGTCGAGAACCTGCCGGCCGGCGACTATCGTGTCGGCATCCGGGCGCCCGGCTACTCGGCCGCGGCGAAGACCGGCCTCAAGCTTACCGCCGACCAGAACCTGGCGCAGGACTTCGCGCTCGCGACCGGCATGGTGAAGTGGACCGACCTGTCGATCCTGCAGGGCATCGAGCTCCTGCCGAATGATCGCGGCAAGAACGTCCTGGTGGAAGACTGCATGAGCTGCCACGGCTTCCAGTCGAAGATGGCGGCCGTCACGCGCGATCTCGACGGCTGGCGCAGCCGGGTCGAGTACATGCGCGAGGCGATGCGCTCCTCGCTCGCCGACCGCCGCGGCTTCTCCGACCAGCAGGCCGAGGACATCACCTATTACATCAACAAGATGTTCGGCGAGGAGTCGGTGCTGCCGAAGTCGCCGGCCGAGCTGCCGGCCTACAAGAGCACGCTGACGGAGTTCTCCGACGAGGCGCTCAAGATCGTCTACGTCGACTACGACATGCCAGGGCCGGATCGCTCGCCCTGGACCGCGCATCCGGACAAGGACGGCACGTTCTGGGTCCCGCAATACGGCGCGTCCAATCGCGTCGCGCACTTCAATCCGCAGACCGGCGAGATGAAGGAGTTCCGGGTGCCGAACCTCGGCCCGGCGCTCATCCACTCGGCGGTGCCGGCGGCCGACGGCTCGATCTGGGTCGCGCAGGCGGGCTCCAAGAAGCTCGGGCGCTTCGATCCCAAGACCGAGAAGTGGGAGGAGTTCGAGCACGACTGGCGCAAGCACACCATCGCGGCGCATCCGGATGGCTCGATCTGGTCGACCGGCGGCCTCACCCGCTTCGATCCGAAGACCAAGACCTACACCAAGATCCCGGAAGTGCCGACCGCCTACGGCATCGGCGTCGACAAGGAAGGCACGGTCTGGTTCACCCAGATGACCAAGGACGGCACCATCGGCAAGGTCGATCCGAAGACGCTGAAGGTGACCAAGTACATCCCGCCGTTCCGCGACCGCACGCGCCGCATGCAGATCGCCGACGACGGCACCATCTGGTTCGCCGTCTATGACGACAGCCGCATCGGCAAGTTCGATCCGAAGACCGAGACCTTCAAGGACTACGCGCTGCCGCACAAGCAGACGAAGCCCTACGGGCTTGGCATCGCGACCGACAAGCAGATCTGGTACTCGTCCTACTACCGCGACGTGATGGGCAAGCTCGATCCCGACACCGGCAAGGTCATCGAGTATCCGATGCCCTATGTCGACAACGGCATGCGCGACTTCTTCGTCGACAAGGACGGCCGCATGTGGTTCGCGACCCCGCCCAACAACAAGGTTGGCTACTTCTACGTCTCCAACCGGCAGCGCAGCGCCGAGGCGCGCTGAGCGGATGTGCTGATGACGCGCCGGGATTCGCAAGAGTCCCGGCGTTATTTCGTGAGTGCCACCAATGAAAGAGTATGACCGGCCTCATGGTGAGGAGCCCGCGCCGCGCTTCTTCGCGCGGGGGCGGGCGTCTCGAACCATGCAGGCCGCCCGGGCCGCCCCCATCCTTCGAGACGCGCGCGCAAATGCGCGATCTCAATTTTCGCAGGCTTTGACTCTGCGCGCGCTCCTCTGGATGAGGGCGGAGGACGCCAGTCAAAGCGGCCCACTGTCCCAGATCGTCAATGAAAAACGAGGAAACGCCATGCGTCTGTCAGCCTCTCTTGGAATGATCAGTCTCGTCGCGCTCGCGATCTCGACCGCCGACGCCGCCACCATCACCGGCACGGTCAAGGGCCCGGACGGCACCCCGTTCCGCGGCGCCTTCGTGCAGGCCCGCAACGCCAAGACCAAGATCATGATCAGCGTGCTCTCCGATAACCAGGGCCGCTATCGGGTCGAGAACCTGCCGGCGGGCGACTACCGGCTGCAGATCCGGGCGCCGGGCTTCCAGGCGGACACGCGCAACGGCATGGCGCTGACCCAGGATCAGAACGCCTCCCACGACTTCGCCTTGAAGACGAGCTACGTGCGCTGGACCGATATCTCGATGTATCAGGGCATCCAGCTTCTGCCCGAGGAGCGCGGCAAGAACCTGTTCTTCATCCACTGCATGGCTTGCCACGGCTTCGAGACCCGCATGGCCGCGGTGAAGCGCAACGAGGACGGCTGGCGCGACCGCATGAACTACATGCGCGAATCCATGGCCTTCTTCATCGCGCGGCCGCAGAACAACTTCACCGACCAGAAGGCCGAGGACATCGTTCATTACATGAACCATGTGTTTGGCGAGGAATCGGTGCTGCCGCGCTCGCCGGCCGATCTGCCGCAATACAAGGACACGGTGCGCAGCTTTGGCGATGACGCGCTCAAGATCGTCTACGCGGAGTACGAGACGCCGGGCCCGAACCGCATGCCCTGGAGCGCGCATCCCGCCAAGGATGGCAGCTTCTGGGTTCCCTACTATGGGCGCGCCAACAAGATCGCCAAGCTCGATCCGGTGACCGGCGAGATGAAGGAATATCCGGTGCCGCACGCCGGCACGGCGGCGATCCATTCGGCCGTCCCGCACCCGGACGGCTCGGTCTGGCTCACGCAGCAGGGCTCGGACAAGCTCGGCCGCTGGGATCCCAAGACCGAGAAGATCACCGAGTACCAGGACACGGTGCGCAAGCATACGATCCGGATCGATCCGAAGACCGGGCATGTGTGGTCGACCGGCGCGCTCACGCGCTTCGATCCCAAGACCGAGAAGTTCGATCACATTCCGGAGGTGCCGACCAGCTACGGCATCGACCTCGATGCCGAAGGCAATGCCTGGTTCACCGAGCTGCTGCCCAACGGCAAGATCGGCAAGGTCGATGCCAAGACGCTGAAAGTGACCAAGTACACGATCCCGACCCAAGGCGCGCGTCCGCGCCGCATCCAGGTCGATGGCGACGGCATGGTCTGGTTCGCCGAATTCGACGCCGGCAAGATCGGCCGCTTCGATCCCAAGACCGAGACCTTCAAGGAGTGGCCGCTGCCGGGACCCAAGGCGACGCCTTACGCGCTCGGCATCGATGCCGAGAAGAAGGTCTGGTACTCGTCCGAGTACATGGATGTCGTCGGGCGGCTCGATCCGGACACCGGCAAGGTGATCGAATATCCGCTGCCGCGCTCGGAGAACACCATGCGCGACTTCTTCCTCGACGACAAAGGCCGCATGTGGTTCGGCTCGCCGGCGAACGACCGCGTCGGGTATTTCTATCTGGCGAAGTGAGCCTGACGTCCGACGTATCACGAACTTTGGAAACGGAGCACTAGCCGCGGGGGCAGCAAGCTGCCCCCGCAGCTGACTCCAATATACCGCGCGCTCAACGCATCAGCATCATCGCCACCGCCATCACCGCCACCATCGCGGCGACCATCACGGCAAGATGCAGCGGGCTGCCCATCATATGGCGAAGGATTGCGAACCGCGTGCCCTCCGGGAGCAGATCCATCCCGCACTCGGGGCACTTGCCGGGACGCGGCTGGCGAACGCTCGAATGCATCGGGCAAACGTAAATCGGCACTACGTTTGCTCGCTCATCCATGTGGCGCTCCTGCTGCAATGATTTTTTGCAGTTCACTATGGAGCGCCTAGCATCCTGGGCGTTGATTCATATCAACACGTGCAAAGCGGGGCCCTTGCATCTTGTCAGGAAAGTAACTGGCGAAGGAGAGTGCGATGATGTGGTGGTGGAGCGATTATTGGCCGATGCCCTGGATGCCGTTCGGGCCGCTCATCATGATCCTCTTTGTGATCGCTTGTATGGCGATGATGTTCTTCATGATGCGTGGCGGAATGCATCGTCGCCGCGGCGGCTACGCCGTCGAGATTCTCAAGGAGCGGTTCGCGCGCGGCGAGATCAATCAGGCGGAATTCGAAGAGCGGCGGCGGTTCCTGGAAGGCTGACACAGCAGCAGAACAGTCGAACCGGGGTCTTGCGTCCATCGTTCCAGCCCCAGAGAATGGATGGAACGGAGGACGCGACCCATGAAGAATTCACAACAGACGGACGCAATCGACCGCAGATTGTTTCTCGGGGCGGGCGCGGCGGCGACTTTGGCGACGCTGCCTGCCATGGCGTGGGCACAGCAAGCATCAGGCGCGGGCGGGCCTCAGGCGAAGAAGCTCGCGCAAGTGCTGGCCGAGTTCATCGCGGGCTTCGATCTGAAGAACGCGCCGCCGGAAGTGATCGATCGCGCCCGGGTAGCCTTCATCGACACCATGGGGGTCATGCTCGCCGGCAGCCGCGAGGAGGTCGCGCATATCATCGTTGACGTGGTGAAGCTCGAGGGCGCATCTGCGAGCGCTTCGATCGTCGGCCAATCGCTGCGCACGTCGCCGCAGCTTGCCGCGCTCGCTAACGGCGTGGCCGCGCATGCGATGGACTACGACTTCACGTTCCTGAGCGGGCAAGCGGTGTCACCGGTGATCCCGGCGCTTCTGCCGCTGGCCGAGAGCACGGGCGCTGCGCCCGCCGACTGCGTGGCGGCGTTCATCGTCGGCTGCGAGGTGGCGGCGCGGCTGCTGCGCGCGAGCCCGCGGCTCTCGAACGACGGCGGCTGGCACTCGACCGGCACCGTCGGCGCCATCGCGGCGGCGGCGGCCTGCGCCAGGCTGCTCAAGCTGCCGGCGCAGAAGATCGCCGATGTGCTCGGCATCAGCGTGTCGCTGGCGAGTGGCGTGGCCGTCAACTATGGCACCATGACCAAGCCCCTGCATTCCGGCAACGCGGCCCGTAACGGCGTGCTGGCGGCGCTGCTCGGCAAGCAGGGCTTTACCTCGCATGCCGCGGCGTTCGAGGGCACGGCGGGCTTTTTCGAGACGTTTACGCGCGGCCTGTCGGTCTCGCTCGAGCCGTTCAAGGATCTCGGCAGCCGCTACGACCTCGTCACGCTCGGCTACAGCCTCAAGGCCTATCCATGCGGCGGGCGCGGCCACACCGCGATCGAAGCGGCGCTGGCGCTACGCGACCAGATAGGGACGCGGCTCTCCGACGTCACCAACATTCATTGCCTGGTCTCGAAATCGAGCGCGCAGCGCATCAACACGCTGTGGCCGGAGTCGGTCGAGGCGGCCAAGTTCAGCGCCGCTTACGTGGTCGCCTATTCGCTGGTCCATGGCGCGCCGCGCATCCCGGCGTTTACCGAACAAGCGCTCAAGGACGAGCGCGTGCGCTCGCTCGCCCGCCTGGTGACCGCGGGCGTTGATCCCGAGCTGAGCGACGCCTTCGGCGAGAGCCCGGCCAAGCTCAAGATCACGCTCAAGAGCGGGCAATCGTTCGAGCACCGGCGCGACTATGCGACCGGATCGAAGCAGGTGCCGATGACGCAGGCGCAGATCGAGACGAAGTTCAACGATTGCGCCGCCCAGACGGTCAGCGCCGATGTCGCCCGCAAGATCCTGGCAACATTGAACTCGCTCGCGGAGCGCCGCTCGTTCGACGACTTCTGGACGCTGATCCGGCGCGCATGACGGGGAGAATCGGCATGGCCGGCTACGGCGGCAGAAGCGCGCTTGATCGGCGCTTGTTTCTCGGCGGCAGCGCGTCTGCGCTCTTGGGGGCCCATTTGGGCCTGTCCAGCGAAGCGATCGCGCAACAGGCACCAGCGGCGAGGGCGGCGATGCAGCAGGCGGACGCGAAGCGCGTGAGCGCGATGATCGCGGAGTTCGTGGCAGGCTTCGACATCAAAGCTGTGCCGCAGCCGGTGATCGACCGCGCTCGCACGGTGTTCATTGACACGATCGGCGTGATGCTGGCGGGCAGCCATGAGGAGGTGTCGCATCTTGTGGTCGAGATGGTGAAGGCGGAAGCGAGCGCGCCGCAGGCCACTGTCGTCGGGCAATCGCTGCGCGCCTCGCCGCAGCTGGCGGCGCTCGCCAATGGCGTTGCCTCGCACGCCATGGATTACGACTTCACGTTCATGCGCGGGCAGGCGGCCGCCACCGTCATTCCGGCGATCCTGCCGGTGGCCGAGACGGTGGGGGCGACGCCCGCCGAAACGATTGCGGCCTACATTGTCGGCGCCGAGGTGGCGGCGCGGGTCGTACGGACGGACCAGGACGGCCCGCTGTTCGAGGCCTGGCACACCACCGGCGTCGTCGGCGTGATCGGGGCCGCCGCGGCCTGCGCCCGGCTGCTGAAAGTGCCGGCCGCCGCCATTCCCGATGTGGTGGGAATCGCCGCTTCGCTGGCGAGCGGCTTCAACGCCAATTTCGGCACCATGAGCAAGCCGCTGCATTGCGGCAGCGCCGCCCGCAACGGCGTGATGGCGGCATTGCTCGGCCGTAGCGGCTTTACGTCAAATCCGGCCGCGATCGAAGGCCGCCACGGCTACTTGAGCTCGCTCGGGCGCGACCTGCCGGTCTCGCTCGAAGCGTTCAAGGATCTCGGCCGGCGTTACGACCTCGTGGAGGGGCGCCACCGCTTCAAGCCCTATCCCTGCGGCGGGCTCACGCATACGTCGATCGAGGCTGCGCTTGATCTGCGCGGGAAGGTCGGCACGCGTCTCCCCGAGATCAAGTCGATCCATTGTTTCGTGGCCCGTAGCGCCGGCCAGCGCGCCGGCACGCAATATCCCACGACCGTCGAGGCAGCGAAGTTCAGTGTCGGCTATCTCGTTCCTTACGCGTTGATTCATGGCGCACCGAAGATCGCGGCATTCACCGAGAAGGCGCTGCAGGACGAGCGGGTCAAGGCGCTGGCGACGACCGTGACCGCGAGCGTCGACCCCGAGCTCGGGCCCGGCGGCGACGACAGTCCGGCGCGTATCCGGATTACGTTTGCCGATGGCCAGGTGCTCGAACAGCGCAAGGATTACGCCAGCGGCTCGTATCGCAATCCGATCACGCCGGCGCAGATCGAGGAGAAATTCTTCGATTGCGCGGCTCAAGCCGTGAGCCCGGACGTCGCGAAGGCGATTCTTGCCGCCCTCAACCGGCTCCCGTCGGGCGAAAGCCTGAGCGACCTTTGGCCGCTGCTCGCAAAGACCTGATCGTTCTCACGGGGCCTCGGCCCCATAGCGGGCGCGGCAGTCTTGCTCAGTCGTTTGCGATCGCGCGCGCCGCTTCGATGACTTCTCTTGGGCTCGAATAGATCTCGTCGACGATTTTGACGGCATCGTCGCCGATGGTCGGACTCACGACCTGGCGTGTCTTCTCGGCGTCGGCGATGAAGGCCGGATCCTTCATCATCGCGCCGAAAGCGTTGCGCAGGATTTGCACGCGCTCGTCCGGTACAGATAGCTGCAAGATCAGCGGCTTGCCGATCTCGCCTGCGGCCGACAGTGCGCGCAGGACCTTGCGGTCCCGATCGCCATCGAGGAGATCGAAGGCGCTCGGCACGCTGGCCGGTAGATCGGGAGCGGTGGCGGACGTCACCCGCATGATCGGGGTGATCTTGTTGCCGCTGATCCAGGCGGGCGGCAGGCTGGCCCAGGTCATGCAGCCGCCCTCGAGCTCACCGCGCTCGACGGCGAGGAATGCTTCCGCGCTGCCGGCGTATCCGGCGACCGAATGGACGTTGACGTTGAAGAGCTTTCGCAGGATCCGCTGTTGCGTGTCGGAGGACGTTCCCGCATTGGTGCGGCCCATATGGATTTTCGGCAGGCGCTGCAGGTCCGCGATCGTCTTCGCATTGACCGTATGCCAGACGTAGCAGACGGCCAGATCCTGCGCGATGCTCCCGATCCATTTGAACTTGCGGAAGTCGATCGGGACCTTGTCGGGCGTCAGCAGCGAATTGGTGATCTGGGTATAGTCGAACATGTTGACGACCGTGCCGTCCTTCGGCGCGTGCCGTTCGAGATGCTCGACCGACCGCAGGCTGCCGGCGCCCGGCATGTTAACCACCACGACGGCCGGCGTGCCGGGGATGTGCCGTCCGATATGGCGCGCGATCAGCCGCGCGTTGATGTCGTAGCCGCCGCCGGCCGAATAGCCGACCACCAGGCTCAGCGTCTTGCCCTGATAGAAATCGTCGGCGCGGGCTGCTTGCGATGCAACCGCCGTGAGTACGAGCGTCAGGATGCGCGTAGCGTTCATGGCAACGACCTTTCCACCAATCTCGGTTCGAGACTGCTGATGTTCAACGCCGGGCGCAATGGTTCGATAAGGAGTGTTCTACAAGGAGTGTTGCGCTGCAATATGCGCGGCGCAAGCCGGTCTGCCGGAATTGCAACGCTGCGCCAGACAAAAGCTGCTAGCTTGCGTCCACATCACGCGTCGGAAATCGGCGCTCGGCGAGGGAGCAGGCGCAGTGGCTACGATGCGCAACGCAGAGGCAGTGACCGCCGGAAATTTCCGCACCTTCCACAAGGCGAGGCGCATGCCGGCCGTCCCCCTGCAGCCGGTGGTCGATCCGGCCGGCTGGTCATCCGGCGATCTCGGCGATGTCGCAACCTGGAGCTACCGAATGACGGATAGCGACATCGACGAGCTGAGCGCGGCGGTCGCCTCCGTGCGTCGCAACGGCATCCCGGTCGAGGCCGTCAACCGCGACAATTTTCCGCTCAAGGACCTTGCGGATGTCCTCGCCGACGTTCGCCGCGAGTTGATGGACGGCCGCGGCATCGTCATGCTGCAGGGCTTTCCGATCGATCGCTTCGACCGGCAGGCGCAGGCGATCGCCTATCTCGGCCTGGGAGGTTTTCTCGGCCAGACCATGTCGCAGAACCGGCAAGGCCATATCCTCGGCCATGTGAAGGACCTCGGCGGCGACTACGCCGATCCCAATACTCGCGGCTACATGACCCGCGCCGAAATGCTGTTCCACGCCGATGCCTGCGACTATGTCGGGCTGTTGTGCCTGCACGGCGCGAAGAGCGGCGGCGAAAGCCGGGTCGCAAGCTCGGTCACGGTCTACAACCGGATCCTCGAGCGGCGTCCCGATCTTGCGAAGGTGCTGACGGAGGATTTCTACCGCTCGCATGCTGGCGAAGTGAATCCGGGTGCGACGCCGTGGTTCAAGCAGCCGATCTTCTCCTTCATCGACGGATACTTCAGCGCCACGGGCGCCGGCGCCGCTATCTTCAAGGCGCAAAAGCTTCCCGGCGTGCCGCCGTTCACGACGGCTCAGACGGAGGCCGTCGCGCTCTATCGCCAAGTCGTCGACGAATGCGCGATCGACATTGGCTTCGCGCCCGGGGATATCCAGTTCCTCAACAATTTCGTGACCCTGCATACGCGGCGCGAATACCAGGACTGGCCGGAAGCATCGCGCAAGCGTCATCTGCTGCGGCTCTGGCTTTCCGATCCAGCGGGGCGTCCGATCCCGCAAGACCAACGCGAAGGCCGCTCCGGTCGTGGCGTGCACCTCCACGGCGTCAAGTTGATCGCGCCACTCGATGTGGACGTTGCGGCATAGCGCAAAGCAATACAAAGGCCGGCCCCGTGTGTCGGCGGGACCGGCCTTACGCCACTCGACTGATACGCATCGCCTGGGACAAACTCGAGAAACAAACTTCAGTGAACCGCAACGCTGCGCGCGTTCATCGGGAGCACGACCACCTTGCTGCCAATGTTGACGCGGCTATAGAGGTCGACCACGTCCTCGTTGGTCAGCCGGATGCAGCCTGAGGAGACGCGGCCGCCGATGGTCGAGGGATCGTTGGTGCCGTGAATGCGGTAGATGGTGTTGCCGAGATACATGGCGCGCGCGCCGAGCGGATTGCCGGGGCCACCCGCCATGTGCCGTGGCAGGTAGGGCTGGCGCGCGATCATCTCGGCGGGCGGCGTCCAGTCCGGCCACTCGGCTTTGCGGCTGATCGTCTGCGTGCCCGACCAGGTGAAGCCCTCGCGTCCGACGCCGATGCCGTAGCGCATCGCCTTGCCGTTGCCGAGGACGAGATAGAGGTAGGTGTTGGGCGTATCGATGATGACGGTGCCGGGCGCTTCGTGGCTGCGGTAGTCGACGACCTGACGGCGCAGGTGAGCAGGGGCCTGTTCGTCGGTGCCCGGCATGGCGCGCTCGACCGGCGCCTGCGGCAGGGGCTGGAACGGCGCAAACAGGAAAAAGGGGTTGGCTGACGCGGCGGTGGATAACGTGGCGGCGACGACCATCGTGGCGATCGCGGCGGCGTTTCGGACCAGGCGGATCGGCTTCATGACGCACCCCGTTTGTTGCCTCTTGGTCGGAACAAGTCGGCAAGGGGTTCAAAGGTTTCAGGAAATAAGTTTGATTTCCCCGCGGAACCATTCGGCATCGGGCGAAGTGATTTGGTCGTGCCGGTGTCGGTTTGCGGTGCGGCGGTTGTGCCCTAATCCTTGCGCGCCTTGTGCCAGCCGACGACCGCATCCGCGACCGCATCGGTCGAGGCGAAATAGGGCTTGATGTCGATCAGCGGGGTGCCGTCGAGGCAGTCGAGGCCGACCACCTGAAGCGTGTTGTCCTCGATCTTGATCAGGCGCGCGACGCTGAGCGCGATCGGGTTCGGCCGGGCGGGCGAGCGCAACGCAAAGGTGCCGCGCTGCTCGCCATAATGCCTTGGCTTCTGCAGGATGAGGTCGCGCCGCGCCTTGTCCATCCAGTAGAGCACCGCGATGTGGGTGCAGGTCTCGACCCCCTTGAGGCCGCCCGCCCAGCGCGGATCGACCTCGATGGTGCAGACGGCATCGGATTCGCGGGCGTTCTTCGGGCAGTCCTGACGGCGGGTCCAGGGCGTGCGGATACGGCCAATATAATAGAGCGAGGCGTCGAACGCCTTGGGCAGGTCGATCGTGACCTCGCCCTCGCGAACCCCGTAGGCATCGTTGTTGTCATCCATGAGATGAAGTGTCGCGCAAATCCGGCGCCGCCGCCAAGTGGGGGACTTAGTGGGGGTTTTGGCTTTGATTCCATGAGAGTTTTTGGGTCCCGACACGTCGGCTTAAGCGCCCGTCAACCGCGTCCGCAGCTTGGGCGGCCTTGCTAAGACCCTGTTAAACGTATAAAGATATCTTTATATGATGTTCAAGGTGGGAAGTTTCCCAATGCATGCCCCGGCCCAAATGCGCTTTGCCGACCTCAACGTCGCCCTTAAGGCGGCGGGCGAGGAGACGCGGCTCCGCGTTCTAGCGCTGCTCGCCGAGGCCGAGCTGACGGTATCGGAGCTCACCGACATTCTGCGCCAGTCGCAGCCGCGCATCTCGCGTCATCTCAAGCTGCTCGCCGAAGCCGGCCTGGTGGAGCGGTTCCGCGAAGGCTCCTGGGCGTTCTTCCGGCTGGGCGAGCGGGGCGCCGCTGCCGAAGTGGCACGTGCGCTGATCGGTCGACTCGACCCCGCCGACCCGACCGTCACCCGCGACCGCGAGCGGCTCTCGGCGGTGCGCGCCGCACGCGCGGCCGCCGCGCAGGCCTATTTCCGCCGCCACGCCGCCGAATGGGACCGCATCCGTAAGCTGCACGTTGCCGACGACGAGGTCGAACAGGCGATCGTCGCCGCGCTGGCCGACCGGCCGTTCCGTTCGCTGCTCGATCTCGGCACCGGCACCGGCCGCATGCTTGAGCTGTTCGGGCCGCAGATCGAGCGCGGGCTTGGCCTCGATCTCTCCCACGACATGCTGGCGCTCGCGCGCTCCCGGCTCGACCGCGCGGGGCTACGCCATTGCAGCGTTCGCCAGGGCGACCTCTACGACCTCGCGCTGGCGAAGGATTCCTTCGACGTCGTCATCGTCCACCAGGTGCTGCACTTCCTCGACGACGGCGCGCGCGCGCTCGCGGAGGCGGCGCGGGTGCTGCGCCCGTCCGGGCGACTGCTGGTGGTCGACTTCGCGCCGCACGAGCTCGAGTTCCTGCGCGATCAGCACGCGCATCGCCGGCTCGGCTTCGCGCCCGAGACGGTCGAGCAGTGGATGAACGCCGCCGGCCTTGACGTGGTCGCGCAGCGGACGCTCGCGCCCGGCGCCGGCCCGCAGGCCAAGATCGCGGTGTCGCTGTGGCTCGGCCGCGACCCCCGCATCGTGCTCGCCGATACGGCTGTGCTGGAGACTGTCTGATGAATGCGATCCGCGCGAGCCGTTTCGGGACGTCAGGCGAGCGCCGCATCAACGTCTCCTTCGAGTTCTTCCCGCCCAAGACCGAGGAGATGGAGAAGACGCTGTGGGAGTCGATCACGCGGCTTGCGCCGCTCGCTCCGCGCTTCGTCTCCGTCACCTATGGGGCCGGCGGCTCGACGCGCGAGCGCACGCACGCGACGGTCAAGCGCATCCTGACTGAGACCGCGCTGACACCGGCTGCGCATCTGACCTGCGTGGCCGCGACCCGCGCCGAGATCGACGACGTGATCCGCAGCTACTGCGCTGCCGGCGTGCGCCACATCGTGGCGCTGCGCGGCGACCCGGTTGGCGGCATCGGCGATAAATATGCGCCGCATCCGGGCGGCTACAAGAATGCCGCCGATCTCGTTGCCGGCATCAAGCGCATCGCCGATGTCGAAGTCTCGGTGTCGGCCTATCCGGAGAAGCATCCCGACAGTCCGACCGTCGAGGTTGATATCGACATGCTTCAGGCCAAGGTCGACGCCGGCGCGACCCGCGCGATCACGCAGTTCTTCTTTGAGAACGACCACTACCTGCGCTATCTCGATCGCGTGCGCGCGCGCGGCATCGCGGTGCCGGTCGTGCCTGGCATCCTGCCGGTGCAAAACTTCAAGCAGACCAAAAGCTTTGCGGCGCGCTGTGGCGCGTCGGTGCCGGACTGGCTGGCCGCGCGCTTCGACGGCCTCGATGACGATGCCGCGACGAGGAAGCTGATCGCGGCCGCGGTCGCCGCCGAGCAGGTGATCGATCTCGTCGACCGCGGCGTCACCGATTTCCACTTCTACACCATGAACCGCGCCGATCTGGTCTACGCGGTCTGCCATTTGTTGGGTCTAAGACCTCTCCCCGAGCACGGCGTGCTCCCTCTCCCCATCGGGGAGAGGGGTGGGGTGAGGGGGGTAGGAACTGCGTAATGGTACATGCAATGCCAAACAGCCCCGCAGTAGCAAGGCGCTTGCGTCGGCAGCAGACGGACGCGGAAAGAGTTCTTTGGCTGCGTTTGCGCAATCTCCGTCTCGCCGGCTGGAAATTCAAGCGGCAGGTGCCAATAGATCGCTTCATCGTCGACTTTCTCTGTGCCGATGCAAAGCTGATCGTTGAGCTCGATGGCGGGCAGCATGCGGTTCGAACACGAGACGATGAAGAACGGACGAAGACTCTGGAAGCGATGGGCTATCTCGTGCTTCGGTTTTGGAATAACGAGGTCATGCGCAACATCGAAGGCGTGCTCGAAGAAATCTTGAACACGTTGAACCAAGAGCCGCTCGAACCCCCTCACCCCACCCCTCTCCCCTGCGGGGAGAGGGAGCAGGCCTGAGCAAGCACCATGTCATTGCCCATCTCAGATGTCGAAGTGAAGTTGCGCCGCATCGCGCGCGAGCGCATCCTGGTGCTCGACGGCGCCATGGGCACCATGATTCAGGAGCTCAAGCTCGACGAGGAGGGCTATCGCGGCGCGCGCTTCGATGCCTGGAACCGCGAGGTGCGCGGCAACAACGATCTCTTGATCCTCACCCAGCCGGATGCGATCCGCGACATCCATCTCGCCTATTACCGCGCCGGCGCCGACATCGTCTGCACCAATACCTTCTCCTCGACCGCGATCGCGCAGGCCGACTATGGCATGCAGGATATCGCCTACGAGCTCAACCTCGAGGGCGCTCGCCTGGCGCGCGCGGCCGCCGATATCGCGCAGGCCGAGGATGGCCGTCCGCGCTTCGTCGCCGGCGCGATCGGCCCGACCAACCGTACCGCCTCGATCTCGCCCGACGTGTCCAACCCGGGCTTTCGCTCCATCACGTTCGATCAGCTGCGCGAGGCCTATGGTGAGCAGGTGAAGGGCCTGATCGACGGTGGCGCCGATCTTCTCCTGATCGAGACAATCTTCGACACGCTCAATGCCAAGGCCGCGATTTGCGCCATCATGGATGCCACTGAGGCGCGCGGCGTGCGCCTTCCGGTGATGATCTCCGGCACGATCACCGACCGCTCCGGGCGGCTGCTGTCCGGCCAGACGCCGGCGGCGTTCTGGAATTCGGTGCGGCATGCGGCGCCGATCTCGATCGGGCTCAACTGTGCGCTCGGCGCCAAGGAGATGCGCGCCCATATTGCCGAGATCGGGCGCATCGCCGATACGCTGGTGTGCGCCTATCCGAATGCCGGCCTGCCCAACGAGTTCGGGCGCTACGACGAGAGCCCCGAATTCATGGGCGAGCTCCTCGGCGAGTTCGCCGCATCTGGCCTTGTCAACGTGGTCGGCGGCTGCTGCGGCACCACGCCCGCGCATATCAGCGCGATCGCGCGCGCGGTCGAAGGCAAGGCGCCCCGGCAGATACCCGAGGTGCCGCGCTTGCTGCGGCTCTCCGGGCTCGAATCCTTCACGCTGACACCGGAAATTCCGTTCGTGAATGTCGGCGAGCGCACCAACGTCACCGGCTCCGCGCGCTTCCGCAAGCTCGTCAAGAACGGCGATTATACCGCCGCGCTTGACGTCGCGCGCGACCAGGTCGAGAACGGCGCCCAGATCATCGACGTCAACATGGACGAAGGCCTGCTCGATTCCGAGCAGGCGATGGTCACCTTCCTCAACCTGGTGGCGGCCGAGCCCGACATCGCGCGCGTGCCGGTGATGGTCGACTCGTCGAAATTCTCGGTGATCGAGGCCGGGCTCAAATGCGTGCAGGGTAAGGCGGTGGTGAACTCGATCTCGATGAAGGAAGGCGAGGCGGCCTTCATCGCGCACGCCAGGACCGTGCGCCGCTACGGTGCCGCCGTGGTGGTGATGGCGTTCGACGAGCAGGGCCAGGCCGACACCATCGAGCGCAAGCGTGCGATTTGCCAGCGCGCCTACGACATCCTGGTCAATCAGGTCGGCTTCCCGCCGGAAGACATCATCTTCGACCCGAACATCTTCGCGGTCGCGACCGGCATGGAGGAGCACAACGGCTATGGCGTCGCCTTCATCGAGGCGGTGCGGTGGATCAGGCAGAACCTGCCGCACGCGCACGTCTCCGGCGGCGTGTCGAATCTCTCGTTCTCGTTCCGCGGCAACGAGCCGGTGCGCGAGGCCATGCACTCGGTGTTTCTCTATCACGCCATCAAGGCCGGCATGGATATGGGCATCGTCAATGCCGGGCAGATGGCGGTCTATGACGACCTTGATGCCGAGCTGCGCGAGGCCTGCGAGGACGTGGTGCTCAACCGGCGGCCGGATGCCGCCGAGCGGCTGCTCGCGCTCGCGGAGCGCTTCCGCGGCCACGGCGTGGAGAAGAAGGAAGCCGATCTCGCCTGGCGCGAGTGGCCGGTGGAGAAGCGGCTCTCGCATGCGCTCGTCCACGGCATCACCGATTTCATCGAGGTCGATACCGAGGAGGCGCGCCGGAAGGTCGCACGTCCGCTGCATGTGATCGAAGGTCCGCTGATGGACGGCATGAACGTGGTCGGCGACCTGTTCGGCTCCGGCAAGATGTTCCTGCCGCAGGTGGTGAAGTCGGCGCGCGTCATGAAGCAGGCGGTCGCCTACCTGATGCCGTTCATGGAGCAGGAGAAGAAGGAGCTGGGCGTCGAGCGCAAGAGCTCGAACGGCAAGATCGTGATGGCGACCGTGAAGGGCGACGTGCACGACATCGGCAAGAACATCGTCGGCGTCGTGCT
>DAIUEP010000036.1:0-21994 GCA_036845065.1 Xanthobacteraceae bacterium
CACGGGATCAGGCGCCCTCCCCGTCGTTCGGCGCATCATTGAAATAGGCGTCTAGGTCGCGCGCGCCATGCAGGATGTGGATGATATAGAGATGGCTGCGCGGGCCAGTCTCGTCGGCGTAGCGAAGGAAGATCGCGTAATTGCCGAAGGTGACGCTGCGATAGTCGGCGCCCAACTCCGGCCGTGGGCGGCCAATCATGGAAGACAGTGTGGCAATGTGCTCGCAGTAGTCGGTTATGCTTCCGATGAAGGTATCAGCGGCGGAGCGACTTTGAGTCTCTCGTTCGATGTAGGCCGCTATTTCGGCGATGCCCCGCCGCGCCGCGGCACGATAGACGAGGCGTGGCACTTAGGAGCCCTTCGGCGTCTGCCCGAGTGTGTCGAGGTGATCGCGCGCGTAACGGCGCACGTCGTCAGTCGAGAAGCATCCGCCTTCGGCCTCCGCAGCGTCGAGCGCGCCGCGCAGTGCCGCCCGCTTGGCCTGCCGGATGGCATGCCGCACGGCATCCTCCGGCGTCGGAAAGGTTCCGGCGGCGACCTCGGCCCGCACCCATTCTGCGGCGTCGGGAGTGAGTTCGACTTTCAAGGTGAGGTCCTTCGATCAAGCACAGCTAAAAATAACACAAAATGTGGAGGTGGCGGCTGAAAAAGATATCGCGGGTCCCCGGGGTCAAAGTGTGCCAGCGCGGCGGTTTTAGGCCGTTGGGATGGGACGCGCCCAGTGAAGTCTGCTGGCAATGGCTGGGCACCTGAGCGTCTCGTCAGAGAAGACCAGGGGTGCGAGCTTCTCGGGTATGGGCGAGACATAGAAAAGGAAGAAGTATATCCCCAATAGGGTGAGCGGCCTGGAACGTCTGAATCTGAGCAACGAGATCTTGGGGTCTCACAAGAAGCGCGCAGTTTGAACTCCTCGGTCTTGACTGCGTGAAACGGGATCGGGTGGAGGGAGCGAGCGACAGGCTCGAGGGCGCCCCTAGCAAGGAGGTAGCCGACGCCGATCACGATGAGCGTCGTGGCAAGCCAGAAAACGGCCGTCGCCAGAATAAATGGTGGCTGAGGGCAGTCCATTGCCCACCAAGAAGATGGCGAACATGACGAGGGCGATCGAACTGTGAGTGCTCACGCGCTGCCTCCGTCCTTACCCCAATGCAGCTCGGCGGCTGGTCGATCATAGCGGGCGCTGGCCTCAGCCCTCGTCGCGGAAGATGCGACCGACGTCCTGCAGGACGTCGTCGAGATCGGGCTTGGCGCCAGGGTCCGCGCTCTGGCGTGATTGTTCGGGCAGGACGCAGGGCACCGCCTTGCGGCCGTGCCGCCGGTAGATGCGGAAATTGCTGTCGGTCGTGAGCAGCAGCGGATCGGACATCGTCTCGGTCATGCGAAGCAGGCAGGCATCCGCGAAGCTGATTGGCATGGCGGCGTATTTCGTTATCAGCTTGACGACGTGCTCGATCTCTTCGCCGAGGTGAAAGGCGCAGATGGCGGCACGGCGATGCAGCAAGTCGCCCAGGCTGCGTGCACCCGCCGCACCGAGCAGATGAAATGCCTCCGACACGGCGGGCTCGCACGTCTTCCAGGGCGGGGGGAGGCGGGCTGCCTGGGCGGCGGCCCAAGGATGATTGGCATCGTCGCGGCTGAGCAGCGCGACCAGGAAGCCCGCGTCAATGATCACGCTCGTTGCCATGGTCAGCCGTCTGCAACCGCCTTGCGTCCGCTCAGATCGGCCGGCAAGCCCTCGATCGAGCCGACAAGGTCCGCGATCGCATCGAGCGCGCGGCGCTTGCCGGCGGCGCGGCTGAGGCGTTCGCGCACCACATCGGATTTCGAGATCATGCGCCGTCGCGCTTCGGCTTCGATCTCGGAGACAAGCGCGGCGGGCAAACGGACCGTGAGGATTTTCATGCGGCGAGTGTAATACATAACTGGCAGAGACGCCATACAATCCTGCGCTGTGGCTGGGGGCGAAAGCTGGCTCGTCATGAGCTTCCGTTGCGTGGCTCTCTCTGAGCACACCGGCCGCTGCTCTTCCCAACAGGTGATAGACTGACAACAGGGGTCGTTCGCTGGAGCTGCAGCGGGTAGCTGTTCGGTCGGCCCCCAAATGGGCCAATGGCGGACCACGCGTTCGGCCGCGCCATGTCCGCGCGCGAGAGACGATGGAAATTGCATGATGACGCAAAGTTCACTACGCGGGCCCGGTCGGTGAGCGACACGATCTTCGCGCTGTCGTCTGGACCGCCGCCGGCTGCGGTCGCGGTGATCCGGGTCTCTGGCCCAGGCGCGTGCCGAGCACTCGAGACCATGATTGGCCGTGTGCCGGAGCCCCGCCGCGCGACCCTCGCCAAGGTCCGCGACCCCGCGACTGGCGCTTTGCTCGATGAGGCGCTGGCACTCTGGTTTCCGGGGCCAAAGAGCGAGACCGGGGAGGACCTGGCCGAGCTGCAGACCCATGGGGGCCGGGCGGTGATCGCGGCGGTGCTGCGTGCGCTTGGCGCGCTTGAGGGATTTCGCTTGGCCGAGCCAGGCGAGTTCACGCGCCGCGCGTTCGAGGCCGGGCGGCTCGATCTCACCGAAGTGGAAGGCCTTGCGGACCTGGTCGCAGCCGAGACCGAGGCGCAGCGCCGCCAGGCGCTTGGTCAGCTTCGAGGGCTCCTCGGCGAACGTGCCGAGGACTGGCGCGAAAGGCTGATCGAGGCGCTGGCCTTGGTCGAGGCAGGCATCGACTTTTCGGACGAGGGTGACGTGCCCAAGGACCTGGTGCCGAAAGCGATCGAGATCGCGCGCGCCGTGGAGCGGGAGGTCGCCGAGGCGCTCGCTGGGGCAGGGCGCGGCGAGCGGCTGCGCGAGGGGCTGTGGGTTGCGATCGCGGGGCCGCCCAATGTTGGCAAGTCAACCTTGCTCAACCGCCTCGCCCGGCGTGAGGCCGCGATTGTATCCCCGCATGCGGGCACGACGCGTGACGTGATCGAGGTCCATCTTGATCTGCACGGCTATCCGGTGAACCTCCTCGACACCGCGGGTTTCAATGAGTCGTCCCAAGACCCAGTCGAGCTGGAAGGCATGAAGCGCGCTCGCGACGTCATGGCGCGGGCGGATCTCGTCCTCTGGATGATCGATGCGCGGGAGAGCAGCGCCCGTTCAGCGGCCGAGCTCGTCGCGCTCAATCCGGATGCCGTATCGTGGACGGTCGTGAACAAGATCGACCTCCTGGATGCGAGGCCCGAGATCACCTCGGCGTCTGGCCGGTTCTTCATTTCGGCCGCAACCGGGGCCGGGGTCGATGACCTCATCGCGGCCATCGTTGGTTTCGCTGGCGAGGCCCTGGGCCATACCGAGCCAGCGTTGGTCACGCGTGAGCGGCAGCGGGCCTGCCTGACGACGGTTTCAGGCGCTCTGGGTGAGGCGGTCGCGCGAGCGGGGCAAGGCGCCGGAGAGGAGCTGGTCGCTGAGGACTTGCGCCACGCGCTCGCGGGTCTCGGGCGCCTCACCGGACGCCTGGATGTCGAAGAGGTGCTGGATGTGATTTTTCGAGAATTCTGCGTGGGGAAATAGCCGCCCCTGAGTGCCGCCCCATAGTTCAGGGGCCGATCGACAAAGGCCGAGCAGGCTTGTGGGCCATCGGTTTTCATTAGCCATGTTTGTTAAGGGGGCGATCACGACGTTTCACGTGAAACGAGTGATGGGCCCAACTAGGCGGTCAAGTCCCAAAGAGAGGGAGCCCCGCGCGTTGTGTTAGGCCCCGGTCTGCGCGGGCCGTCGGCGTTTCACGTGAAACACACAGTGTGGCAACGACGCTCTCGCCGAGCCGGAACTATGCCCCCGACGCTTGAAAAAGAAGAGGTCGCCTGGCGGGCGCCCCGATCGGGAAGGCGCGATGTCCCGCGCCGAGGCTCGGCAGAGTTTCACGTGAAACATGCGCCACTGGAGGGGGTGACCGCTCCTTTGACCCCGCTGAGCGGGCAGGATAAAAGCTCGCAAGTTTCCGGAGAGCAAGATCGCCATGAATCGGCGGTACGACGTCATCGTTGTGGGGGGCGGCCATGCGGGTTGTGAGGCCGCAGCAGCGGCCGCGCGCATGGGGGCCGAAGTCGCCCTGGTGACTCACCAGTTCGCGACGGTGGGGGCGATGTCCTGCAATCCGGCCATCGGGGGGCTGGGCAAAGGCCATCTGGTCCGCGAGATCGATGCCCTGGACGGCCTCATGGGCCGCGTGGCGGACCGCGGCGGAATCCAGTTTCGGGTCCTCAACCGGCGCAAGGGGCCCGCTGTCCGCGGGCCACGCGCCCAGGCGGACCGAAAGCTCTATGCGGCCGCGATGCAGGCCGCGATCCGGGAGACTGAGCGCCTCACAGGGATCGAGGGCGAGGCCGATGATCTGATCCTGAGTGAGGGGCGGGTGGCCGGCTTGCGGCTTCTGGACGGGCGGGAATTCGGCGCTGGCGCTGTTGTTCTGACGACCGGAACGTTTCTGCGCGGTCTGATCCATATTGGGGAGAAACAGACCCCCGCTGGCCGCGTTGGGGAGGCGCCAGCGTTGGGGCTTTCGGCCACGCTGGCACGGCTTGGCTTCGTGCTCGGGCGGCTCAAGACTGGCACTCCTCCCCGGCTGGATGGCCGGACTATCGATTGGGCGGCGCTGGAGATGCAGCCTGGGGACACTCCGCCGGAGCCCTTCTCCGTCCTGACGGACCGTATTGAGACCCGTCAGGTCCAGTGCGGCATCACCCGCACGACGCCGGCGACGCATGCTCTCATTCGGGATAATGTCCACCGCTCTCCGATGTATTCCGGACAGATCGCGAGCCGCGGACCGCGCTATTGCCCGTCCATCGAGGACAAGATCGTCCGGTTCGGAGAGCGCGACGGCCACCAGATTTTCCTGGAGCCCGAGGGCCTGGATGATCCCACGGTCTATCCCAACGGCATTTCCACCTCACTCCCCGAGGAGGTTCAGCGCGCTCTTGTGGCCACGATTCCGGGTCTTGGGAAGGCTCGGCTCCTGCGTCCGGGCTACGCCATTGAATATGACCACGTGGATCCCAGAGAGCTAAAAGCGACGCTGGAAACCAAGCGGCTCGCCGGCCTGTTCCTGGCCGGTCAGATCAACGGCACGACGGGCTATGAGGAAGCCGCCGCCCAGGGCTTGGTCGCGGGCCTCAATGCGGCCGCGTCCGCGGGTGGGGGCGGGGAGATCGTCTTCGACCGGGCCGAGGGCTATCTCGGAGTGATGATCGACGACCTGGTGACCAAGGGGGTCTCCGAGCCCTATCGCATGTTCACGTCGCGGGCCGAGTACAGGCTCACGCTCCGGGCCGACAACGCGGACCAAAGATTGACCCACCGGGGCATCGCGCTGGGCTGTGTGGGACGCGAGCGGCAACGGCGGCATGCCGCAAAAATGGCGGCGCTGGCGGGTGCGACAGACTTTGCCCGATCCGTCTCGCTCACCCCCAATGAGGCCGAGCGTCACGGACTGGCGCTGAACCATGATGGACAGCGCCGCAGCGCCTACGAGCTGCTCTCGTTCCCCAGCATTGGAATCGAGACGCTCCGGTGGATCTGGCCTCGCCTTGGCGACTTTCCATCCAAGACTCTCGATCAGCTCGAGATCGACGCCAAGTACCATGTCTACCTCAGCCGTCAGGCGTCCGACATCGCCGCCTTCCGGCGCGATGAAAGTCTGGAGCTTCCGGATGGTCTGGACTATGCGGGGGTGAAGGGGCTCTCAAATGAGGCCCGGCAAAAACTCTCCACCATCAGGCCTCGCACCATCGGGCAGGCCGGCCGCATCGATGGCATGACACCCGCGGCGCTGACTCTTCTGGTGGCCCACGTTCGCAGGGATGCCCGGGGCAATGACCGCCGCAAAGACCGCTCCCCTTCCGCAGTCCGCTGACCGCGCCAAGGCCCTCGCGCTTACACCTGTTTCACGTGAAACAGAAAAGCGTCTGGAGCGTTTCGTGGAGCTCCTGCTCACCTGGCAGGGAACCACGCAGCTGGTGTCTCCCGCCTCCATCCCGGTGCTCTGGACCCGCCACGTGGCGGATTCGCTCCAGCTTCTCGACCTCGCCCCGCAGGCCCGAATCTGGGTCGATCTCGGATCGGGCGCTGGCTTCCCCGGCTTGGTCCTTGCCTGTGTGCTGGCGGAGACGCCGGGGGCTGTTGTCCACCTCGTTGAGAGCAACAACAAGAAGGCAGCCTTCCTGCGCGAGGCCGTGCGAATCACGGGCGCTCCCGCGGTCGTCGAGGCCATGCGCATCGAGAAATTTGTGGCCAACTTTGCGACCGCTGCGGACGTGGTTACCGCCCGCGCGCTTTTACCACTTAAGTCATTGTTAGATAACAGCTTTTTATTTCTGTCGCGGGGCGCCCTCGGACTGTTCCCCAAGGGACAAGATGTAGGCGCTGAATTGACCCACGCCTCTAAATACTGGAACATCGACTATACACTTGTGCCGAGCCGAACTGATTCTCTCGCCCGCATCGTCGTGGTGCGTGGTTTGGAGCGGCGCCAGGTGCCATAGTAGCGACGCCACAGTAGTGATCCGATTCGCTCGAACCCGCGGACGGAAGCCATGATGTCAGAAGAAGTCCACGCCATTGATGACCTCTCGCCGGAGGTCATCGACGAGGCCATACGCACTGGCGCCGGCAAGCCAGCGCGTGTCCTTGCCATCGCCAACCAAAAAGGTGGCGTCGGCAAGACGACGACCGCGATCAATCTCGGCACTGCGCTTGCAGCGATCGGCGAGCATGTGCTGATCGTCGATCTCGATCCGCAGGGCAACGCATCAACCGGCCTCGGAATCGACAACCGCAACCGCAGCCACTCCACCTACGACGTGCTCACCGGCGAGGCAGAGCTGCGCGATGCCATCCTGCCGACCGCGGTGCCGCGGCTCTCGATCGCGACATCGACGCTCGACCTCTCCGGCCTCGAGCTCGAGATCAGCCAGGAGCGCGACCGTGCCTACCGGCTGCGCAATTCGCTTGGCTCGCTCAATCGCGCCGGTGACGAGACCGCATTCAGCTACGTCCTGGTCGACTGTCCGCCCTCGCTCAATCTGCTCACCGTCAACGCGATGGCGGCCGCCCACGCGGTGCTGGTGCCTCTGCAATGCGAGTTCTTTGCGCTTGAGGGATTGTCGCAGCTGCTCAAAACCGTCGAGCAGGTGAAGCAGGCGCTCAATCCGTCGCTTGAGATCCACGGCATCGTGCTCACCATGCACGACGCGCGCAACAACCTCTCCAACCAGGTCGTGGCCGATGTACGCCAGCACATGGGCGCGAAGGTCTACGATACCGTGATTCCGCGTAACGTGCGCATCTCGGAGGCGCCGTCCTACGGCAAGCCGGTGCTGGTCTACGATCTCAAGTGCGTCGGCAGCGAAGCCTATCTGAAGCTCGCCACCGAGATCATCCAGCGCGAGAAGGAGATGCGGGCCGGATGAGACGGGCGAATAGCGACAAGAGGGCGAATAGCGAGTGGCGAATAGCGAAATAAGCAAGGAAGCCGAGCCCGTCTCACTACTCGCTATTCGCTATTCGCTCCTGCACGAAGGCACAGGGTGAGGCGCGGGGAAATCCATCATGGCGGATGAGGGGAAATCGCGACTGGGGCGCGGTCTCGCGGCACTCATCGGCGACGTCGGCGAGGAGACCAAGAAGACTGAGCGCGGCGGCGCGCGCAGTCAGCGCCGTGCGCCGGTCGAATTCCTGCGGCCCAATCCGCGCAATCCGCGGCGCGACTTTCCCGACGCCGACCTCGATGAGCTTGCGGCGTCGCTGCGCGAGCGCGGCATCATCCAGCCGATCGTCGTGCGCCCGGTGCGCGGCTCGGCCGACAAGTTTGAGATCATCGCGGGCGAGCGGCGCTGGCGCGCGGCGCAGCGCGCCGGCTTGCACGACGTGCCGATCGTGTCGGTCGAGGTCACTGACGACGAGGCGCTGCAGCTCGCCATTATCGAGAACGTGCAGCGCACCGATCTCAACGCGATCGAAGAGGCGAACGGCTACCAGGCGCTGATCAACGACTTCAAGCACAGCCACGACGAGATCGCCAAGACCGTCGGCAAGAGCCGCGTCCACATCACCAACACGCTGCGGCTGCTCAAGCTGCCCGAGAAGGTGCTGGCGCTGGTGCGCTCCGGCAAGGTCAGCGCCGGGCACGCGCGCGTCCTGATCGGGCGCTCCGATGCGGAGGAGCTGGCGCAGAAGATCGTCGAGATGGGCCTGAGCGTCCGCCAGGTCGAGGAGTGGGGCAGGGCGGGCAAGGACACCGGCAAGGCGCCGCCGCCCGCCGCCAAGTCGCGCGCGGCCAAGGACGCCGACACCGTGGCGCTCGAGCGGCGCGTCACCGACGCGCTCGGGCTTGAGGTCACCGTAGACCACCGCGGCGAGGCCGGCACGGTGCATGTGCGCTACCGCAACCTCGATCAGCTCGACGAGGTCGTGCGGCGGCTTGAGCGCAAAGGCTAGGTCTTTTCGCTCCTATCCTGAAATCTCTTACAGTATAACCGCCGCATAAAAAGTTATGCGCGGCGCTTGTTAAGTATACGCCGTGTAAATTGGCGAGGCTCCTTTGTATAAACGTCTCATATCGTCACCATAAAATCAGTGCACGACGGAGTTACATTACGTTCTATTGACGTGCACCGTGTTCTTCCATGCCCTAAGACCTGTCCGGGGTAGGCCAATTGTATCTACGGCCGGGCAATGACGAAAATATTGGCTTGGACGAGCGACAGCAGCACCAACCGGATCGAGACCGCCGCTGACGAGAGCGCGCTGCGCTTTGGAAGGCTGGCGATCGACCAACGGCGCCCGGACGAAGCGGAGCGCATCGCACGCGACGTGCTGCGCCGGCGGCCGCAGCAGGCGGCCGCGCTGCATCTTTTAGGGCTTTCCCTGCTGATCCAGAAGCGGGCACGCGAGGCAGTCGCGCCGCTCGGTGAGGCCGCGCGTAAGACCGTCGATCCGCTGCTCGAGACGCACTACGCGCTGGCGCTGCGCGACGTCGGCCGCACCGCGGAGGCGATCGACTGGCTCCAGCGCGCGATGACTCGCAGGCCGCCGTTTCCGCCAGCCTTCCACGAGCTTGGCCTCATCCTGTGCGGCATGCGCCGCTACGACGACGCTGAAGCTGCGCTCAAACAAGGGATCGCGCTGGCGCCGACGGTCGCAGAGCTCTCGGTCGAGCTTGGCGGCGTCTACATCTGCCGCGCTGAACCCGCGAACGCCAAGGTCGCGTTTGCGCGGGCATTGGTGCATGAGCCGGGTCATGTGCGGGCGCTCCATGGATTTGGCACGGCCTTCCTGTTCGAGGGCGAGTTCGAGCGTGCCGCCGATCGCTTCCGCCAGGTGCTGGCGCGCCATCCGGAGCATGTGCGGGCGCGGCTTGATCTGGCGCACTGTCTGCTCGAGCTGGGACGGTTCGAGGACGGCGTCGCGGAATTGCGGACCGTCGTGCGCTCGTCGCCGCAGCACTATGGCAAGGCGCTCAAGATGCTGGCGTCGTCGCGCCGCGGCCGGCTCTGGCTGCGGCCCAGCATGGCGGCGTCGTTCCTTCAGGTGCTTGACAGCGTGTCGTCAGTGAATTGGCCGCTGTGATGGTCGAAACGTCGGGTATGAGCATCACGTTCCGGTGCCCGCCGGAGCTCGAGCCGATCCTGCCGCGTCCATCGCCGGCCCTGCTCGGTTTGCCGGACTGGTTCAAGGCCATGCCGGCGTCCGCGTTCAGCAGCGTGCTGCAGTCGGAGCAGCTCACCGTCAAGAAGTGTCCGCCGTTCATCGACGCAATGACCTACGGCTTCCTCATTCCGCTGGTTACTGATCTCACGGTCGAGGATGGCGCATTTTCGTGGGATTTCGACCTGCCGGGCGGCGCGATCACGGGCTATTCGCGCTCGCCGCTCGACTTTCACGACAGCGCGCAGGTCGCCGGAACGCCGTTGTTCAAGGACGACACCTTCGTGCTCAAGTTCAACAATTTCTGGACCATTGAATCGCCGCCGGGCTATTCGCTGCTCATCACCCATCCGGTCAATCGCTATGACCTGCCGTTCACGACTCTCACCGGGCTCATCGACACCGATTTATACAAGGACAATTTCATCAACTTTCCGGCGCGCTGGCGCGACCTGTCGTTTCGCGGGGTGCTTCCCAAGGGCACGCCGGTCGCGCAATGCATCCCGGTGAAGCGTGAGATGTGGAGCGCGCAGTTCGGGACCATTACCGGCGATGCCGTCACGCGGCTACAGGTGACCGCCGCCGCCGTCACCAGCGAGCGCGGCGTCTATCGCCGGCAGTTCCGGGCCCCGAAGCGGTAGGTTGGCCAGTTTGCGCATGGCGGAGCCGCAGGAATTGGCGTTAGCAATCGATTTAGGATGACTGTCGGTGCGAGGCTACCCCTATTGGAATCTCACAGGACTTCATTAGCGAATTTCGACTAGCGTCTGAGTTCTCATGGCGGACACACTCATGGTTGAGTGCCCTCGACGTCCCCGACAACCGGGCGCTGACCCCTCCGCTTCCGAGACGGATTGATGGCCAAGGCAAAAGCCAACGACTCGCTCATTGCCGAACTTGAAAGCGCGACCCATAGCGGCTCGCCCGAACGCTGCGCCGAGACGATGCGGCGCGTCACCGATCTCTTTCTCACCGGCGCTGATCGCTACAGCGAGGATCAGGTCCTGCTGTTCGAGAACGTGCTTGGGTTCCTGGTTGAACGGATCGAATGGCGTGCACGCGAGGAGCTGAGCACGCGGCTGGCGCTGGTCGACAACGCGCCGATCCGGGTCATTCGGCGCCTGGCACAGGACGACGAGATTGCGGTTGCGGGCCCGGTGCTGACCCACTCGCCGCGCCTGAGTGGTAGCGACCTGATCCAGATCGCGCGCAGCAAGGGCCAGGCGCACCTGCTGGCGATTTCGGGACGGCGACATCTCGACGAGGCGGTGACCGACGTGCTGCTCGACCGTGGCAATCGCGAGGTCATCCACAAGCTTGCGAGCAACACGGGCGCGAGCTTTTCCGAGTCCGGGTTCACCACGCTGGTGCTCAAGGCCAACGCCGACGAGCGCCTCGCCGAGACCGTCGGGCTGCGGCTCGACGTTCCGAGCCATCTGTTTCAGCAGCTCCTGACGCAAGCGACCAAGACGGTACGAACAAGGCTGTTGGCCTTGGCGCCGCCCGAGACCCAGCGCGAAATCCGGCGGGTGCTCGCCACCGTGTCGAAGGAGATCGGGTGGGAGGCAACGGCGCCGCGCGACTTCGCGCATGCGCAGGAACGCGTGCACGCCCTCTATCAAAGGGGCGAGCTCAATGAGACAGCCCTGGGTGAGCTTGCGAGGCTGCACAAGTACGAGGATCTGGTCGCCGCACTCTCGCTCCTATGCTCGGCGCCGATCGGGGTGATCGATCCGTTGATGGCCAGTCCACGCGATGACGGCCTGCTGGTCCCGTGCCGGGTTGCCAAGCTGAGCTGGCCTACCGTGGATGCAATCCTGCAGCATAGAGGCGCGAATCATGCGCTGACCGGGCATGACCGCGACAAGCTGCGAGCCGAGTACGCGAGGCTGTCGCAGGCGACCGCGCAACGGTTGCTGGGGTTCTGGCAGGCGCAGGCGGCAGGCACGCGGCACTGAACGAGTGTCGGAACGGCAAGTCCTGAAATACCCATCACCCCCGCATGCGCGCCTGCACGGCCAGCGAAAGTAGCGCGCGCTGCGCGATCGGCTCGCTCACGTCGGCGCGGGCATGCTGGCGGCGCGTCTCGAGCGCGGCTTCGGTAAGCTGGCTCATCGCGCGCGCAAGCCGCGCCGCCGTCCATGCCCGCAGCGCCGCCTCGACCACCGGCTTGCGGCTGAAATGCATGCGCATCTCATCGGCGGCGCCGCTCGCCGATTGGCCGCCTTCGACTGCCAGCCGCGCCCGGTGCAGCGCCGCGACATGGCGGATCGCAGCGGCGAGGATCGCCGAGGGCGTGGTGCCGGCGGTGCGCGCCTTGGTGAATTGGAACTCGACATCAGCGGTGCGCCCCGCGAAGGCGGCATCGAGGAGCGCATCAAGCGCGAGCGCGGAGGCATCGGCCGTGACCGCCATCACGTCATCGAGCTCGATGCGGGTCTGGCCGCGGGCATAAAGCGCGAGCTTTAAGATCTCGCTGCGCGAGGCGAGCCGGTCGCCGCCCAGGAGCGGGAGGAGGGCTGCGCGCGCCTCCGGCGCGATGGTCAATCCGCTCTCGCGCATCTCGGCATCGATCAGGCGGTCGAGGGTCTTCTGGTCGTCCTCGTAGCAGGGGATCGCTACGGCGTTCTTGGCGCGCTCGCACAGCGCCCGCAGCGGCGCGTTGCGGCGCAGGTCGCCCGCTTCGATCACCACCCGGCAATCGGGAGAGGCGGCCGCCAGCAGCGCCTCGACCGCCGACACGATGTTGCGGGAGCCGACCTTGACCCAAACCGCCCGTCGCCCGCCGAACAGCGGGATCGTGTTGGCCTCCTCGACCAGTCGCGTCGGCTCCGAGGCGAGATCATCGCCGTCGATCCGCGCCAGCGAGAACGGGTCATTGATGTCCTCGACCGAGGCGCGGATCAGCGCCAGCGCGCGCTCGCGCACGAGTCCGGAATCCGGCCCGAACACCAGCACCACCGGCTGCGCGGGCTTGGCCACGAAGGCGTCGACTTGGAAGGCTTTGAGGGCGACCATGGGATTGTCGAGTAGGGAGTGGCGAATAGCGAATAGCGAACAGCGAACAGCGAACAGCGAACAGCGAACAGTATAGAAAAATGGCCCGCGCTTGCTATTCCCTATTCGCTACTCGCTACTCGCTACTCGCCATTCGCTATTCGCCCTCTCTCACGCCACCACATTGACGATCCGCTGCGGCACCACGATCACCTTCCGGGGTGGCTTGCCGTCGAGCGCACGCTGGACCGCCTCGAGCGCCAGCACGGCCGCCTCGATCTCGGCCGCCTTGGCGTCGCGCGCGACGGTGACGTCGGCGCGCTTCTTGCCGTTGACCTGCACCGGCAGCGTGATGGTGGTCTCGACCAGCAAGGCCGGCTCGAGCTGCGGCCAGGCTTCCGTGGCGACCAGCGTCTTGTGTCCGAGCGCGGCCCAGCACTCCTCGGCAAGGTGCGGCATCATCGGATTGAACAGCCGCACCAGGATATCGGCCGCTTCCTTGGCGGCCCAGCGGTAGTCAGGCGAGGGCGCGTGCTCGACCGCGCCGATCGAGCCCGACAGCGCGTTGGCGAACTCGTAGAGGTGGGCGACGCAGACGTTGAAGTGCAGCTTCTCGATTGCGTCCGACACCTTGGCGAGCGCGCCGTGGGACGCCTTGCGCAGCGCGAGCGCCGCCTCGCCGAACTGCGCCGGACGCTCGGCTGGCGCGTCCTTGGCGATATCGGCCGCCTCGCCAACGAGCCGCCAGAGCCGCTGCGTGAAGCGCCAGGCGCCCTGGACCCCGCGCTCGGTCCATTCCACATCGCGCTCGGGCGGCGAGTCCGACAGCATGAACCAGCGCGCCACGTCGGCGCCGTAGCTCGACATGATGTCGTCGGGGTCGATGGTGTTCCGTTTCGACTTCGACATCTTCTCGATCGGGCCGATCACGACCGGCGCGCCGCTCGCCGCCAGAGAGGCGCGGCGCTCCTCGCCCACGGTCTCGATCTTGACCTCGGCCGGCATCACCCATTCGCCGTTCGCCCGATAGGTCTCGTGCACCACCATCCCCTGCGTGAACAGGCCGGCGAACGGCTCGTCGAGACCGAGGTGGCCGGTCGCCTGCATGGCGCGGGCGAAGAAGCGGCTATAGAGCAGGTGCAGGATCGCGTGCTCGATGCCGCCGATGTACTGGTCGACCGGCAGCCAGGCGTCGACGACCTTGCGGTCGGTGGGGGCGGACTTGTTCCAGGGGTCGGTGAAGCGCGCGAAGTACCAGGACGAGTCCACGAACGTGTCCATGGTGTCGGTCTCGCGCCGCGCCGCCTTGCCGCATTGCGGGCAGTGCACGTTCTTCCAGGTCGGATGGCGATCGAGCGGATTGCCCGGCTTGTCGAAGGTGACGTCCTCCGGCAGCTTGACCGGCAGGTCCGCGACCGGCACCGGCACCACGCCGCAGGCCTCGCAGTGGATGATCGGGATCGGGCAGCCCCAGTAGCGCTGGCGCGAGATGCCCCAGTCGCGCAGGCGGAAATTGACCTGGCGCGTGCCGACGGGTGCGTTGCCGCGCCGTTCCTGCTCCAGCCGCTTCGCCACTTCCTCCTTGGCGTCCGCGATCGTCATGCCGTCGAGGAAACGCGAGTTGATCAGGCGCCCCTCGCCATCATAGGCGGTGTCGGTGATGACGAAGCTCTTCGGATCGGTATCCGGCGGACACACCACCGGCGTGTTGCCGAGCCCGTATTTGTTGACGAAGTCGAGGTCGCGCTGGTCGTGCGCCGGGCAGCCGAAGATCGCGCCGGTGCCGTACTCCATCAGGATGAAGTTGGCGACGTAGACCGGCAGCTTCCAGCTCGGATCGAACGGGTGGATCGCCTTGATGTCAGTATAGAAGCCCTGCTTCTCGGCGGTGTCGACGATCTCCTGCGCGGTGCCGTGACGCTTGCACTCGGCGATGAAGTCGGCGAGCGCGGGGTCCTTGGTCGCCGCCGCGGCCGCCAGCGGATGGTCGGGCGCGAGCGCCATGAACTTGGCGCCGAACAAGGTGTCCGGCCGGGTGGTGAAGATCTCTAGCTCGCGCTCGCCGCTCGGCGTCGTTGCGGGATCGAGCGCGAAGCGAACGAGCAAGCCTTCGGAGCGGCCGATCCAGTTGCGCTGCATGATGCGCACCTTCTCGGGCCAGCGCTCAAGCTTGTCGAGGGCGTCGAGCAGGTCCTGCGCGAAGGCGGTGATCTTGAAGAACCATTGCGTCAGCTCGCGTTGCTCGACCAGCGCGCCCGAGCGCCAGCCACGGCCGTCGATCACCTGCTCGTTGGCGAGCACGGTGTGATCGACCGGGTCCCAGTTCACCTTCGACTGCTTGCGCTCAACGAGGCCCGCGCGCAGGAAATCGAGGAACATCCGCTGCTGATGCTTGTAGTATTGAGGATCGCAGGTCGCGATCTCGCGCGCCCAGTCGAGCGAGAGCCCCATCGACTTGAGCTGGCCCTTCATCGCCTCGATGTTCTGGTAGGTCCAGGCGCGCGGATGGACCTTGCGCTCCATGGCGGCGTTCTCGGCCGGCATCCCGAACGCGTCCCAGCCCATCGGGTGTAGCACCGAGAAACCTTTGGAGCGCTTGTAGCGGGCCACCACGTCGCCCATGGTGTAGTTGCGCACGTGCCCCATATGGATGCGCCCGGACGGGTAGGGGAACATCTCCAGCACGTAGTATTTGGCGCCTTGGCGCGCGGGATCGTTGGCGGTCGCGAAGATTCCGCGCTCGTCCCAGATTGTCTGCCAGCGTGGCTCGGCGTCGCGGGCGTTGTAGCGGTCGGCGGTCATGGAATGGCGCGTCGGCTCCGAATTTTCGGGGCCGACTAGGGCATGAAAGGCGCGGATGGGTCAACGGGTTGGCGTGGCGGCCGAGCCTGTTTGAACCGCCACGCGGTGCCGCCACGCCGCCTACTTCACCACGATCTTGCCGAACATGCCGGCCTGGTAGTGTCCCGGGATCAGGCAGGCGAACTCGAACTCGCCCCGCTTGGTGAAGCGCCACAAGATCTCGGTTTTGCCTTTGGGATCGAGGCGCCTGCCATTGGGGTCGTCGTGCCGCATGTCCGGGGCCTTCATCATCGCCTTGCCGTGCTCGGCATTCTCCTTGGCGGTAGCGAGCATGAACTCGTGTTCGAGGGCGCCGTCGTTCTTGAGCACGAAGCGGACCTGCTCGTTACGGCGCACCTCGATGCGATCGGGCGCGAACAGCATCTTTCCGTCGCTCTCCCGCATCGTGATCTCGACCACGCGGGACGCCTGTTTCGGATTGCCGGGCTCGCCCGCCGAGAACGTCCGGTGCACGGCGTGTGCACCATGCGCATCGTGGGCGTATCCGGGCGGGATTGAGCCGCCCGCACTCAGGAGGGCGAGGCAGGCCGCCAGGACTGCCGCTCCTCCCGTAAGGTCGGTTGATTTGGGCATGGCTTTCGTCCTCCGCTCAGTGGTACCGCCCCTGCGCGGTCTTGCCGTCCGGCCCGGTGAGCTGCACTACGCCCTTCACGGCCGTCGGGACCGCGACCGGCGAAGAACCGGCAAGGCGGTTGTCCTGCGGGGCGAGCTCGATGCGCTGCGCTTTGCCGGCGATGGTAAGGATGGCGAGGCCCTTGAAGCCCGCGGCCGGAATTGGCTTTTCGTTGCTATCGGAGAGATAGACCGCGACTGCTTTCGTCTCCACCACCAGCTCGACGTGATAGGGGCCGGCCTCCACCACCCGGCCGCCGTTGGGTCCCTTGGAGACCTCGTGGGCGGTGGCTGGCAGGGCGGCGAGGAGAAGCGCGGCGATCAGAATGCGGCGGTTCATGGGAAGCCTCCTTGGTTGGGGTTAGAATGTGGTTGGGGATGGTGCAGTGCCCGGCGCGACTGGCGCCGGGGTGGATGCGCTACGCAGCCGTTCGAGCGCGGCGCGCCCGAACGCGAGGAACAGGACCGGGGTGAGAATGGCGTCGAGCGCAGTCGCGCTGACGAGGCCGCCGAAGATCGTCACTGCCACCGGATGCAGGATCTCCTTGCCGGGGCTCGACGCATCGATCAACAGCGGCGCCAGCGCGACGCCGGCCGACAGCGCGGTCATCAAGACCGGCGTGAGCCGTTCGAGCGTGCCGCGGATCACGAGCTCGCGTCCGAATGGCATGCCTTCGTGCAGTGCGAGATTGATGTAGTGCGACACCTTGAGGATGCCGTTGCGCGCCGCGATTCCGGTGAGCGTCACAAAGCCCACCATGCTGGCGACCGACAGCGGCTGGCCTGCGATCCAGAGCGCCATGACCGATCCGATCAAGGCGAGCGGCACGCTGCCCATGATGATGAGCGCCAGCACGGCCGAGCGGTAGCGGCTATAGAGAATCGCGAAAATGAGTGCGAGCGAGAGCGCGGAGAGGAGCCCGATCGTGCGGCTCGCTTCCTCCTGCGCCTGGAAGGTGCCCTCGAGGCTCGCAAAGAATCCTTCCGGCAGCGGGGCGGCCGCCATCTCCTGCCGTATGGCGGCGACCAGCTGGGTCATGTTTGCGCTCGCCTCGGTGTTGGCGAACACCACGACCCGCCGCCGGCTGTTCTCGCGCAGGATCTGATTGGGGCCGTCGGTCTCCTTGATGTCCGCGATCTGCCGCGCCGGGACCCAGCCGCTCGGGGTTTCGATCAGGAGATCGCCCAGGCGGCGGGTGGTGCGCATGTTTTCGGCGAGCCGCATGGTCACGTCGAAGCGGCGGTAGCCGTCGGCAACGCGCGAGATGACGCGCCCGTTCGAGAGCCGGCTCAACTGCTCGATCACGGCGCCCGGCTGCACGCCATAGAGCGCGGCGCGGCCGTAGTCGACGCGGATCTCCAGCTGCGGGATGCGAACCTGCTTTTCCACCTGCAGATCAACGAGGCCCGGGATCTTGGCAAGCCGCTGCCGCAGGTCCTCCGCGACGGTGATTAGCGTATCGAGCTGGTCGCCGAACACTTTCAGCGCGATCTCGGCGCGCACGCCCGACAAGAGGTGATCGAGGCGGTGGGAGATCGGCTGGCCGATGTTGACTGCGACCGGCAGCACCGCGAGCCGCCCACGCAAATCGGCGACGATCTCGGCTTTGCTGCGCCCGGATGGGGTGAGCTCGACTTCGATCTCGGAGTAGTGGACGCCTTCGGCATGCTCGTCGAGCTCGGCGCGGCCGGTGCGGCGGCCGACGGTCTTGACCTCCGGCACATCGAGCATCAGCCGCTCCGCGATCAGCCCCACGCGATTCGATTCGGCGAGCGAAATGCCCGGGTTGAACAGCACGTTGATGGTGAAGGTGCCTTCGTTGAAGGGCGGCAGGAAGGTGCGCGGGAGAAGGAGCGCGGCGCCGACGGCGGCCACCACCATCAGCGCGACCACGCTCATCAGCAGCGACGGATGGCCGAACGCGCGTTCGAGCAGCGCGCGGTTGCCTCGCTTGAGCGTGCGCACCAGCGGGCTCTCGTGCTCGCCGAGCCGCTTGAGGCGTGGCAGCATCAGGTAGGCCATCACCGGGGTGAGCGTGATCGACACCACGAGGCTCGCCAGGATCGAGATGATGTAGGCAAGCCCGAGCGGCGCAAACAGGCGACCCTCGATCCCCGAGAGCGCGAACAGCGGCACGAACACCAGGATGATGATCGCGGTGGCGTAGAGGATGCCCGAGCGCACCTCCTGCGAGGCCGCCACCACCACGTCGAACGTTGGCAGCGGGTTGGCGCGCGCGCGGTTCTCGCGCAGGCGCCGGTAGATGTTCTCGACGTCGACGACCGCGTCGTCGACAAGCTCTCCGATCGCGATCGCGAGCCCGCCGAGCGTCATGGTGTTGATGGACAGGCCAGCGAACGAGAAGATCACGGCGGTCGCCAGGATCGAGACCGGGATGGCGGTGAGCGAGATTGCGGTCGTGCGCCAGTTGAGCAGAAACGCAAACAGTATGACCGCGACCACGACCGCGGCCTCGAGCAGCACGCGCTGCACATTGTGGATCGAGGTCTCGATGAAGTTCGCCTGCCGGAACAGCACCTGGTCGGCGCGGATGCCTTGCGGCAGGCTCGCCGTGATCTGGCTCAGCGCCTCCTCGATCTGGCGCGTCAGCTTGATGGTGTCGACGCTGGGCTGCTTCTCGATCGAGATGACGACCGCGGGCTTGCCCATGTAGCCTGAATCGCCGCGCTTGACCTTGGCGGCGAAGGTCACGCTTGCGACCTGGCGCAGATAGACGGCGCGGCCGTCGACCGTCGCCACCACCACGCTGCGCATGTCGTCGAGGCTCGTGGTGCGCCCGATATTGCGAATGAGGTACTCGCGCGAATACTGGTCGGTGAAGCCGCCGCCGGTATTGAGCCCGAACTGGGCGAGCGCCTTCTCAAGCTGCTCATAGGACACGCCGAGCGCGCGTAAGGCGGCCGGATGCGGCGACACCCGGAACTGCCGCACCTCGCCGCCCATCGGGATGACCTGGGCAACGCCCGGAATGGTGAGGAGCCGCGGCCTTATGGTGAAGTCGGCAGCCTCGCGCAGCTCCATCGCCGTGGCGCGCTCGCTGGTGACGGCAACGAGCAGGATTTGACCCATGATCGAGCTGATCGGGCCCATCTGCGGCTGCGTGTTAGGCGGCAACTGCTCGCGGATGAGCGCCAGCCGCTCGGCGATCTGCTGGCGGTTGCGGTAGATGTCGGTGCCCCAGTCGAACTCGACATAGACCATCGAGAGCCCGATGCCCGACACCGAGCGCACCCGCGACACGCCGGGCAGGCCGTTCATCTGCGTCTCGATCGGGAACGTGACCAGCTGCTCGACCTCGACCGGCGCGAGACCCTCGGCCTCGGTCATGATGGTGACGGTCGGCTTGTTGAGATCCGGGAACACGTCGACCGGCAGCCGCGTCACCGCGAACGCGCCGTAGAGCACCAGCACGCCCGCGAGGGCGAGGATCAGGAACCGATTGCGAACCGACTGGCCGACCAGGAAGGTGAACATTAGTTGTCCCTCAACGGACCTGATCGAGCAGCTCGGCGCCCTGCACGACGATGCGCTTGCCGGACGCGATGCCGGCTGCCACCAGGACGCGCTCGCCGTCCAAGGGCTCGATGCGCACCGGGCGGGGCTGGAAGCGTTCGGCAGCGACATGCTCGTAGACGAGGTCCTGGCCGCTGGCATTGCGCACCACGGCGGATCGCGGTAGCGCGATGCCCCGCTGCTCCTCGCCGGTCGATGCGAACACAGTGACGAACTGCCCGACCCGCAGCCGGCTTACGTCGCCCTCGATCGCGAAATGCACCGGGATCGACTGGCTGCGATCCGAGAAGCCGGAGCCGCGGTAGGTCAGGGCGAGGCTCTGGCCGGTGCCGGTCTGCGCGGTCGCGCTGGCAGTGCCCGAAAGGGCATCGAAGCTGAGCGCTTCGATCAACAGGCGCGCCGGGTCGACAATGTGGAACACGATCGTGTTCGGCTGCGCCATCTGGCCGGCGACCGGCGTGCCGTCAGCGATCACGCCCGCAACCGGCGCGATGAGCGTCTCGGGCTCGCGGCGCACCTTCTCGAGCGCCGCTCGGCGATCCTTGAGACCCTGCAACTCCAGCCGCGCCTCGTCGAGCTGGACGCGCGACACCGCGCCGCTCTGCGCAAGCGGCTCGTAGCGGGTCACGCGCCGCTCGACGATCGAGATCTGCTGGTCGAGCTCGCCCTGGCGCTGGCGCATGTCAGAGATGTCGATCGCCTGCAGCGGGGGCGTGACGTAAGCCAGCACGTCGCCGGCATTGACGCGCGTGCCGAGGCGCGGGAACCCGCCGGGCGGCGGCGCCAGGCGGCCGCCCGCCGAGGCTTGCACCAGTCCGCTCGCATTGGGATCCGGAATGATGCGGCCCGGCAATTCGATGCTGCGCTGGAAGCGCCCGTCGGCCGTCATCGCCGTGCGGATCGCGAGAATGCGTTGCGTCGGCTTGGGTACGAACAGGCTGCCGTCAGGCAAGCGCTGGGAGAGGTCGCGCCCGACCGGTTGCGTCGGGGCGGCAGGGCTCGTGTGATCTTCGCCCTCATGCGCGGCCGCAACGGTTGCGAGGAACACCAGTGCGGCCAGTACGGCGGCCGTGGGCAAGGCGCGCGGCCGGCGACGAACGGTCGTCGTCAGCACCAGCGCAAGAACAAAACCGGCTGCTGCTGCGGCGGCCAAAAAAGCGAGCTCGCGAGAGCGCCCGCCCGTGGTCGCACCGCCGCCAGCCGGCGCCGGATCGGGAATCTCCAGGGTGATCGGCAGGACATCGACGTCGCCCTCCGTGGTCACCGTGAAGATCAGATCGTATTTGCCGGGCTTGTCGAGCCAGGGCGCCGCGATCCGGAACACGTCACCGGCTTCGGCACGGGCGGTAGTCGGGCCGGCGGGCGTTTCGACCTCGATCTCGGCGCGCCCGATCGGCTCGTTGCTGGTGAAGCGGTCGAGGTAGATGGCGATCGCATTGCCTTCGGCGACGGCCACAAGCTCGAGCGCGTCGGATTGCGCTTCGCCGCGTGGCGCAATGCGGGCAGGAGTTGGCGCCGGCTCGTGCTCGTGCCCCTCGTGGGCCGGCGTCCGGCCCGCCGCAAGAAGCAGGATGGTGATCGCCGAGCAAACGGCGAATAGACGGTGCATGGCACACCCTTCGCGTTGAACAGGTCATGCGCGTGCGCATTGCCGCAAGCGATGCGCGCGACAGAAAGGATCCGTTCAGGCGAAGGATTTTGGCGGCTTGGGGAGCGCTTCGGGCGGCAGGCCGAGCAATGCGCCGACGCGGCCGAATAGCAGCGCGTGCGAGGTGGTGAACGCAGGCGCGACCGACATCTCGGGAACGAGCGCAGCCGCGCAACACGTCATGCCGGCCGTGCCGCTGCAGCAATGGCTGGCGCAGTTCGACATGCCGCGATCGCTTGGAGGCGCCCAGGTGCGTGCGATCTCGTTGCGGACCGTGTTGGTGGTCATCGCGGGCTCGCCGGCTACGCGCTGGTCTGCCGCGGGCGGGAGCGCCTGTTCGACCGTTGTTGCGGTTGCGTGATGCGCATGGCCTGCATGAGCGCTGGCGAGCGACGGCGCAAGCAAGGCCGCGCACAGCACCACCGCCGCCAGGACACGCTCCACCACTTGCGGATGCAAGACCATGCCAAAGGCTACCACGGCTTTGCCCCGCCCCCAAGATACTTCTGGCGATCCTTCTGGCGATCCTTGGGGCGCCACTTGCGGTGAGGCTCGGGAGCCCGGAGGCAGGGTACTTCAGGACGGGCCATGATGGCGCGGTCAGCTCGCGGCTGCGAGCTCGATGTCGTTGTGCACGACGACCGTGTTGCGGC
>DAIUEP010000036.1:22094-26606 GCA_036845065.1 Xanthobacteraceae bacterium
GGTCAGCTCGCGGCTGCGAGCTCGATGTCGTTGTGCACGACGACCGTGTTGCGGCCGCCCCGTTTGGCGGCATAGAGCCCGGCGTCGGCGGCTTCGACCAGGCCTTTGGCCGTGTCACCGAGGCTCGGCACCAGCGAAGCGACGCCGATGCTGACGCTCACCTGGCCGAGCGGCGAATCCGCGTTGGCGATGCACAGCTCTTCGACTGCACGCCTCAGCCGTTCGGCGACGATGCGTGCGCCGGCGAGGCTTGCGCCTGGAAGCAGCAGGGCGAATTCCTCGCCGCCATAGCGGGCCGGCAGGTCGCCCGGTCGGCAGGCGAAGCTTGTCAGAAGCTTGCCAACCCGACGCAGGCACGCGTCGCCTTCGACATGCCCGTAGCGATCATTGAACAGCTTGAAGTGGTCGACGTCGATCATCAGCAAGCCGACCGCGTGGCCATACCGGGTGGCCTCCCGCCAGGTCTTCATAAGCGCTTCATCGAAGCTGCGGCGGTTGGCGAGACCGGAGAGGGGGTCGATCAATGCGAGTCGTTCGAGGTGCTCGTTGGCGGAACGCAACTCGCCTTCGCGTTCGGCAAGTTTCTGCGCCATGTCGCTGAGCGCCGTCGCGAGCGGCTCGAACTCCTTGGCCCAGCGTTGCCGCTCAGGCCGCGCGGCAAGGTCGCCGCGCCCCAGGCTGGTTGCGGTGCGAGCGAGCGAGCGGATCGGGTCGACGATCAACCGCTCGCCGCCGATCCAGGCGATGATCAGCACCAGGACCCCGAAGAAGCCGACCTGCAGATAGGAGACCTGGACCTCGCGATCGATGTGGCGCAGCACTTCGGCCTCGGTCAGTCCGACCACGAGGCGCGCATCGCTCAGTGGCACGGCCACGAAGCCGAATATGCGGCGGACACCGTCGAGCCCGGCCGTTCTTGCCGTCCCCTCGGTGCGATCGTTGAATCCCCGCAGCAGGTCCGAATCGCGCACCGACCTGCCGATCCAACTGGCGGTCTGGCGGTCGCCGGCAAGCACGGTGCCGCCGGCATCGACCAGCATGACCGTGGCGCCCGGCCGCCGTTCGAGTGCGGCGACCAGTTGGCCGACCCATTGCAGATCGACGGACGCCACCATCACGGCATTGACGTTTGGATCGATCGCTTGCGCCGGATAGGCCGCGACGATCGCCGGCGATTGGTTGGCGCGGCCGACAAGATAGTCGCTGACCACAAAATCCTGGCTGCGGATGGCCTCCTCATAGTGCGGACGGTCCGACATATCGAGACCGACTGCTGAGGGCAGGGTGGAGCATTTGATCCGGCCGTCGGGCCCGATGATCGACATGCCCTTGATCCACGGCATGTTGCCCACGAGGTCCCGGAGGTACAAATTGCAGGTGTCGCCGCGTGCCAGCATCGCCACATAGGCGCGCGCCGTCACCTGCAGCATGGCGCGGACGGTGGTGATGATCTCACGTTGGCCCTCGGCGCCCCGCTTGGTCAGGCCGAGCACCTCGGTGGCGGCGGCCGCGATGCGCTCGCTGCGGCTTGCCTCGAGCAGCCGGACACGGTCGACCATGAGTGGGACGACGATGAGCAATGCCAGCAGGACCAGGCGACCCCGGATGCTCAGGAAGGGGGGCCCTGGTTTCTTTTGGCGGTCGCGGTGGAAGAGGGCGAGCATTGTTGTTTCGGAACCGATCCGTCATAGCGAATATGAATTGATCATAGCGAATGGAAATGAAGGGCCATTTGGCGGGATCGATAAAACTTGAAGCAATTTGTCCACGGTCAGCTACGAACTTCAGACGTGGTCACTGAAAATTCGGAACGCCTGATGGAAGCGATTGATTCACAAGCCCGGCTCGCGGCGGTGCGTCAGGAGATTGCGCAGGCCTGCCTGGCCGCTGGCCGTGATCCGGATTCGGTCACTCTGGTTGCGGTGTCGAAGACATTCGAAGCCGCTGCGATCGAGCCGGTCATTGCAGCCGGCCAGAGGGTATTCGGGGAGAACCGGGTGCAGGAGGCGAAGGCGAAATGGCCGGGCTTGCGCGACCGCCATCCCGGCCTCGAGCTTCACCTGATTGGCCCGCTGCAGTCGAACAAGGCCAAGGACGCGGTCGCGCTGTTCGACGCCATTCATTCGGTCGATCGGGCGAGCCTGTGCGAGGCGCTGGCCAAGGAGATCGCTCGGCAGGGCCAACGGCCGACCCTGTTCGTCGAGGTGAACACTGGCGGCGAGCCACAGAAGGCAGGGGTGTTGCCGGAGGCGGCCGACGACTTCCTCGCGGCCTGCCGCGATCGTTATGGCCTGTTGATCGCCGGTCTGATGTGCATTCCGCCGGCCAATGAACCACCGGCGCCACACTTTGCATTGACGGCGAAGATCGCGGCCCGTCACGATCTCAAGTTGCTGTCCATGGGCATGAGCGCGGATTTCGCGACTGCGATTGCGTTCGGGGCGACCCATGTAAGGGTCGGGACAGCGATTTTCGGCAGCCGGGACTGACGCAGCCTAAATATGAACGAGGATTCGTGTTTTCGGTCCGAGCCGTGTGATGAGGCGCCGGAGATCCCGAGGCGCCAACGCGATGCATCCGGCCGTCGGCGAGCGGTCCGGACGAGCGACATGCAGGAACACGGCACTGCCTCGTCCGGCAATCCGCGGACGGGTGTTGTGGTTAATCTCGATAATGAGGTCGTACAGCCGGTCGTCGCGCCACAGGCGGTCGCCTGGTTCATTGGCCGAGCGCTGGAACGGGCGATTATAGCGGCGGTCGCTGGCGTCCTCGCACCAGGCCACGAGGGGATCGATGCGGACTATGGGCAGCAGCGTTGGTGGCCTTGGTCCGCGGTCGGCGCGCCACCATAATCGCTGCAGGCGGAATTGCCCCCGCGGAGTGGCACCGTCACCCTCGCGCTTGTTGGCGCGGATGCCGGAGCGACCGAGCACGACCGGGATTGCGAGCTGTCCCGCCAGCAAGACTCCGTGGCTGCGTGCGCCCGGCTTTGCGCAGACCCGGAGAAGCGATAAAGCCATGTGACGCATGGGTTTTCCCTGGACTTGCCGGGTTCGGTCCGAGCCATGGCCGGGGGTATAAGGAGATGACAAGTGCCGCTTGCTCTTTTGGCCCCGAATGCTCTACTTCCCGCGGCGCCTGCCGGCGCTAGTTTTGGGGGGCAGCCGGTCGTACCCGATTTGGCCATCGTTGCGTATGGATCCTGGAGGCCACAACCACATTAGAACCATGGGTTTTCTTCTCTCTACCGAGGATCTTCGAAGTTCGCAGCGCAGGCCATTGCGACGATTTGCGAAAGTCGGAATCGAACCACCAGCCCCCTTCCAGAGCCCTCGATGACCAACGTCCGCAGAATACTGATTGTTGAAGACGACCCCGAATTGCGCGATGCGCTGGTGGAGCAGCTCGCGCTGCATGAGGAATTCGAAGCGCTGGCGGCCGAAAACGGAACCAAAGGCGTACAGGCTGCCAAGACGGGGCAGGTCGATCTCGTGATCATGGATGTGGGCCTCCCGGACATCGACGGGCGGGAGGCTGTTCGAATCCTGCGCAAGGGTGGCTTCAAGGCGCCAATCATCCTGTTGACTGGTCATGATACCGATTCCGACACAATTCTCGGGCTTGAATCCGGTGCCAATGACTATGTTACCAAGCCGTTCCGATTTGCAGTGCTGCTGGCGCGAATCCGAGCCCAGTTGCGCCAACACGAAGCGAGCGAGGACGCGGTCTTCACGATCGGGCCCTTCACGTTCCGGCCGAGCTCCAAGCTTCTGCTTAACGCCAAGGGGAACAAGGTCCGTCTGACCGAGAAGGAGACAGCGATCCTGCGTTTTCTCTACCGGGCCGGCCAGAAGCCGGTGTCGCGCGAGACGCTCCTGCAGGAGGTTTGGGGCTACAATTCAGGGGTCACGACCCATACGCTGGAGACTCATATCTACCGGTTGCGGCAGAAGGTCGAGCGTGATGCCACAACGCCAACGATCCTGGTGACCGAGACCGGCGGCTACAAACTGGTGCCGTGATTTCGTCGCTTCATGACGATCGAGGATGACATCTCTTTCTTTGAGCGGGTCCCGACCCTGAGCATGTTGGGGCGCGGAGCGCTTCGCATCCTGGCGATCGGCGCCGAGAGCCGCTATGTGCACAGCGGGGAGACGCTGTTTGCGGTCGGCGACGATGCCGACTCCGGCTACGTCGTGCAGGAGGGCTCCTTCCGCCTTTCGCCGCGGGGATCGGACACTGCCAAGAGCTTCAAGGTGGGCGTCGGCACGCTGCTCGGCGAGCTCGCCCTGTTCACCGAAACGACGCGCCCCGTGACTGCGACTGCGCTCGAGCCTTCGACCGTGCTCTGCATCCCGCGGCCGCTGTTTCTCAAGATGCTCGACGGCTACCCGGACGCGGCGGTCCGGCTGCGCGAGATTTTGGCCAAGCGGATCGACGAATCCGAGCGCGACATGCAGCGCATTCGCGCCGTGATCGATCCGAGCGAACGGACGTAATCCGAAAGCCTTA
>DAIUEP010000037.1:0-16149 GCA_036845065.1 Xanthobacteraceae bacterium
GTGGCAGCGGCTTAACGTCGGGATCATGATGAGTGCATTCGAGTATCAAAGTCTGCGGTTGGGCGCACTTGCGTCTTGCAGAAACTGAATAAGCAACGTGCTCACTTGTTCCGGCTGCTCCTGCTCCAGCCAGTGACCGGCTCCGTCTATCAGGTGGACGCCACGCATCTGCGTGCAGGCGGTCTTCTGCATGGTCTCGAATGCGCCGGGGTTCTGGAAAACGCCCCAATCGCTTTTGCCGCCGATGAACAATGAGGGTACGTCGATCGTGCGGCCGCCGAATGTTTGCAAGTCTGCGATGAATCTGGGACCCGTGCGTCGATAGCCCTGAAGGCCACCCTGAAATCCTGTCCTTTCGTATTCCGCGGTGTAAACCGCCAACTCGTCATCGGGCAGCCACTTGCAGGCGGCGATCTCCGCAGCCGTCGGCATCACCGGTGCCACGGTCTCGGCCATGCCCTTGTCGAGATCCATGATGTAATAGGTCGGCATCTTCGCCAACTCTTCGGCAGTCAATGATGCGAGCCTGAAGGGCTTGTTTTGTTTCCAATCGGCGCTCTTATAGTGATAGTAAGCGCGCAGGAAGGCGTGGACGCCCTGCGGGCAGTGACGCATGTTGTCGTTCGCTTCGCGGGTCGTGTAGTACACTTGGTAATGCTTGCGCGGTCGCGGCAGCTTCGCCAATGCGTCGTTGATAGTGCTGGCGCGTGGCGGAGAGGTTGGGCCCTCCGGCGTGCCTTCAACTGTATTAAACGGCAGCGCAGGCGGGCCCGCGAACGGGGAAGTCATCATGGCAACAGACCGGAACACGTCTGGTCGTATCAGGGCGCAGTACCCGGCCACGGGCGAGCCGGCGTCGCGTCCAACCACCGCGGCGGTGCGGTATCCGAAGGCGGATACCAGTCCGAGGGCATCCCGCACCAGATTGGTATGGCGAAACAGAAATACATCGCCGTCATAGGAGTCATCCCAACCTGTCGTGCGACCATAACCTCTCATGTCAGGAGCGAGCACGTGAAAGCCCGCTGAAGCCAATGGCAGCATGACCTTGCGCCAACCGTATGCGATCTCTGGATATCCATGGAGGAGAAGGAGGCAAGGCCGTCCTTTGGATTCGAAGCCGGCTTCCAATACGTGGAAAGTGAGACCGTTAATATTGGGCACGTAGCGGGAGCGAATGCCGGGGGGAAGCGGGAGCGGAGGAAGTTGCGCCGTGTCAGTCTGAACGATTGCAGCGCGCGAGACATCAGACTGCACGAGTGTGCCGGAAGCTGCCGCTGCGGCGGTCAGAATCAAGCTACGTCGGGTCGAGCCCGCGGCGGCCTGACTGGTTGCGTTGAGACTTGGCTTCGTTTGCATGGGCATATTGGAGCTTCCCTATGAGCCAGGATTGTCCAGATAAATCCCAAACCGACATGAATATTCGCGCTTTCCCGGGCGGTTGCAAGATAGACGCTTAACGTGGACGGCGATGGCCGAACGGCCGCGATTGGCGAGGGTACGCCTTAATTCAGCACACCCACGATCGCGCCCATCAGGCAGGTGGTCAGCGTGCCCGCGATGATCGACTTGAAGCCGAGCGAGATCACATCGTCGCGCCGCTCCGGCGCCATGGTGGCAAGCCCGCCGATCATGATCCCGAGCGAGCCGAAATTGGCGAAGCCGCACATCGCGTACAGCAGGATCAGGCGCGAGCGCGGCTCGAGCGCATCGCCCGGGAGCTTGGAGAGCTCCACATAGGCGATGAACTCGTTGAGGATGGTCTTGATGCCCATGAGACTGCCGGCGGTCACGGCCTGATCCCACGGCATGCCCATCAGCCAGCACACCGGCGCCATCGCGAGCCCGAGCATGCGCTCAAGCGATATCGGCCTAGCGGCGACATCGGGCAGCAGGCCCAGGATGGCGTTGGCAAGATGGACGAGGGCCACCAGCACGATCAGCATGGCGCAGACATTAAGCAATAACTCAAGCCCGGCAGCGGTTCCTTTGACGACGGCGTCCATGGTGCCGGTCGCCACCGGCTCGGGGTCGATCAGAGACCCGGCGGTGTGCTGCTCCTGCGTTTCCGGCACCATGATCAGGCTGATCAGGATCGCGGCGGGGGCGCCGAGCACCGAGGCAATGACCAGGTGCGCGGCGGCGTTCGGGATCAGCGGGCCCAGCACGACGGCATAGATCACCAGCACAGTGCCGGCGATGCCGGCCATGCCGCCGGTCATGACGATGAACAGCTCGCTGCGCGTCAGGCGCGCGAGATAGGGCTTGATGAACAGCGGCGCCTCGACCATGCCGAGGAAGATGTTGGCCGCGGTTGCGAGCCCGACCGCGCCGCCGACGCCGAGCGTGCGCTGCAGGAGCCAGGCAAAGCCGCGCACGACCGGCGGCAGGACGCGCCAGTAGAACAGGAGCGTGGTGAGAACGCTCATGACCAGGAGGATCGGCAGCGCCTGCAGCGCCAGCACGAACTCGGCGCCTGGCACCTTCAGCTCATAGGGCAGGGGGCCGCCACCGAGATAGCCGAACACAAACGACGTGCCGGCCTGGGTCGCGGCCGCGATCGCGCCGACCGCCCGGTTCACCACCGCGAGCGCCTCCGCGACTTTCGGCACCTTGATCAGGATCACAGCGATGACGAACGTCAACGCGAGCCCAAGGGCCGCCTGCCGCCACGCCACCTTGCGCCTGTGCTCGCTCAACGCCCACGCCATCGCCAGCAAAGCAATGACACCCACCGCCGATTGCAGCTGCAGCATCGCCCCCGCCCACGATTCTCCGGCCGTGATTGTACACGCGGGAGCACCCGTGTGGTGACGATCCGTGGACCGATGATCCGGGATATTGTAACCACGCTCAGCCAGGTGAGGCTCTTGGGCCAACGGGAAGCAGAACGCGAAGCTTGAAGCATAAGGACGCCGTCATGGCCACGCGCATCCGTTTTGACTTCGGCGCACTGACGCTCGATGCCGAGCTCTTCGACACGCCGACCGCGCAGGCGATCGCGGCGGCGCTGCCGTTCACCGCCTCGGCCATGACCTGGGGCGAGGAGGTCTACTTCGAGACCCCGGTCACGTTGCCGCGCGAGAAGGACGCGCGCGCCGTGGTGACGCCGGGCGAGGTGGCGTTCTGGCCCGAGGGGTCCTGCATTGCGTTGGGACTCGGCCGCACCCCGATCTCGCAAGGCGACGAGACGCGGCTCGCCGCGCCCTGCAACGTCTTCGCGAAGGCGCTCGGCGACGTGAAGGTGCTGGCGAAGGTGAAGGCGGGCACCAAAGTGAAAGTGTCAGCGGCCGATTGACACGTCTGCTCGCGCGACGCGGTCTAGAGTTGGGGCAGTTATTATTGCGCCCCCTCGCGGGAGAGGGCTCAAGACAATAAGCAGCAAACGCAAGGGGGGTGAGGGGGCGCTTCGTCCTTTGCTTCTGCTTCTTGCGAAGAAGACCCCTCACCCAATCCTAATGTGCTGACCTGCCTTCATGCCCTCTCCCGCGAGGGGAGAGGGCGCAACAATGAGCGCCGCAGCCGCTATTGCGGTATGCTCCTTGCCTTCGTGACGCAGCAAGACTAGCCCCGCCCGACGAACGGCATCATGTTGGCCATCACGGTCATGAACAGCACGTTGGTGTCGAGCGGAAGCCCCGCCATGTAGACCACCGCGCGGCCGACGTCGTCGGCGTTCATGCGCGCCTCGACCATCATCCGTCCGTCCGGCTGCAGCACGCCCTGGCCCTGCACCATGCGCTCGGTCAGCGGGGTTGCCGCGTTGCCGATGTCGATCTGGCCGCAGACGATGTCCTTGCCGCGGCAGTCGAGCGCGGTCTGCTTGGTCAGGCCGGTGACGGCGTGCTTGGTGGCCGTATAGGCGACCGCGCCCGGCCGCGGCGTGTGCGCCGAGATCGAGCCGTTGTTGATGATGCGCCCGCCGCGCGGGTCCTGCGCCTTCATCAGCCGGATCGCCTCCTGCGTGCACAGGAACATGCCGGTGAGATTGATATCGACGACTTTCTTCCAGGTCTCGTAGGCGAGGTCCTCGATCGGCGTCGCCGGCGCGCCGATGCCGGCATTGTTGAACAGCACGTCGAGGCGCCCGAACGCCTCCTTGGTGCGCGCGAACGCGGCTTTGACGGCGGTCGGATCGCTCACGTCGGTCGGCACCACGAGGCTCTTGCCGTTGGTGGTCTTGCCCTCGGCCGCGGTCTCCTCGAGCTTGTCCGCCCGGCGTCCGGCGAGCGTGACGGCGTAGCCCTCCCGCATCAGGGCGAGCGCAACCGCCTTGCCGATGCCGGTGCCGGCGCCGGTGACCAGGGCGACTTTGGGCGATACCATGGGGGCCTCCTCCAACTTGGCGCATTATCATCGTTGCACGGGCCGGGACGCAATGCGGTAGTATTGCGGGCACGAGAATGGACCCTGTGGCGGGGAGCGAAGCGGATGACGCGACGAAAGGTGCTGGGGCTCGGATTGGCGGCCCTGTCCGCACCGCTGATGACGCCGCCTTGGGCCCAGGCCCAATCGCGTTACCCCGACCGCCCGATCCGACTGGTCATCCCCTTCCCACCGGGCGGGGTGAACGACGCGGTCGGTCGGCCCTGGGCCGACAAGATGAAGGCTCTCCTCGGCACCGTGGTGATCGAGAATATGGGCGGGGCTGGTGGCGCGGTGGGCGCGCTCGCGGTCGCGCGCGCGCAGCCTGACGGCTATACGCTGCTGCTTGGCTCGGGCGGCACCCAGGTGATCATTCCCATTGCCAGCAGCCAGCCGCAATACGATCCGGTCAAGGCGTTCGAGACCATCTCGCTCTTAGGCATCACGGCGGTGTGCATCGCGGTGCATCCTTCGGTGCCGGTGCAGACGCTCCCCGAGCTCATCGCCTATGCCAGGGCCAATCCGGGCAAGCTGTCCTATGGCTCCGCCGGCTCCGGCACGATGACCCATCTCACGGGCGAATTGTTCAAGGTCCTCTCCGGCGCCGCCGATATCGTGCACATCCCGTATCGCGGCGCTGGACCGGCGCTCACCGACGCGATATCCGGGCATATTCCCATGATCACGCCGAACGTGACGGGCCAAGTGATCGAGCTCAACAAGACTGGCAAGCTGCGCATCCTGGCCGTCACGACCGCCAACCGGGTCGCGGCCGCGCCCGATATTCCAACCGCGATCGAGGCCGGCCTGCCGAACATGATCTCGCAGAATTTTGTCGCCCTGTTCGCGCCGGCCGGAACGCCCAAGCCGATCATCGCGCAGATTGCGGAGGCAACACGCGCAGGCCTTGCCGATCGCGAGCTGCAGCAGTTGTTTCACGCGGCAGCCTTCGAGCCACGCCCCGATTCCGGGCCTGAGCACGCGCGCCGGTTCCTGGACGACGAGATTGCGCGCTGGTCGCCGATCATCAAGTCGATCGGCTTGAAGCTCGATTGATCAAAATGGCGAAAAGGGGAGAGCGGACGATGCGACGACGCGAGGTGCTCTCGCTTGGCCTTGTGGCCCTGTCCACACCATCGCTGGTGCCGCGTTTGGCGCGCGCCCAGTCGCGCTATCCGGACCGGCCGATCCGGCTCGTGATTCCGTTTACGACGGGCGGCGTCAACGACGCGGTCGGGCGGCCTTGGGCGGACAAGATGAAGGGGCTCCTCGGCACGGTGGTGGTCGAGAACATCGGCGGCGCCGGCGGCGGGCTCGGTGCGGCCGCGGTCGCGCGCGCGCGGCCCGATGGCTACACCCTTCTTCTGGGCGGCATGGGCTCGCAGGTGATCGTCGGTGTTGCCACCAATCGCGCCAACTACGATCCGATCGCCGACTTCGCGCCGATCGCGCTCCTCGGCGTCACCGCGCTCACCATCGCGGTGCATCCCTCGGTGCCGGCGCAAACGCTGACCGAGCTGATCGCCTATGCCAAGGCCAATCCCGGCAAGCTGTCGTTCGGCTCCTCGGGCGCCGGCGCCATGACGCACCTGACGGGCGAGCTGTTCAAGTCGCTCGCCGGGCTCCCTGACATCGTCCACATCCCCTATCGCGGCGGCGGGCCGCTCATTTCCGACCTCATCAGCGGCCACATCCCGATGATCGCACAGAGCGTCACGGCGCACATGATGGAGCTGCATGAGACCGGCAAGGTGCGGATGCTGTGCGTGACCAGCCCGCGGCGGCTGGAAGCGTTCCCATCGCTGCCGACGGCGGTCGAGGCCGGATTGCCCAACATGGTGGCGCAGAACTTCATCGGGCTGTTCGCGCCGGCGAAGACGCCGAAGGAGATCATCGATCAGATCGCGCAAGCGACCCGCGGCGCCATGGCGGACGCGCAGTTCCGGCAGGCCTTCGTGTCGTCGGGATTCGATCCCTATCCCGATTCAACGCCGGAGAAGGCCCAGCAGTTTGTCGAGGCCGAGATCGATCGCTGGACGCCGATCATCAAGTCGATCGGCTTGAAGCTCGATTGAAATGATGCGGCTCGATTTCGAGGTTCGTACGCTCGACCTCAGTAAGCGGACGTTGTCACGGCGTTCAGCAACCTCGCGGTAGGGCCAGGAGGGGGCCACTGAAGCATATCAGGATTAGGCTGAGCCTGCTCACGCTTGCCGCGACTACTTCAATTCGTCCGTCACCCTGAGGTGTTCGCCCGGCCCTTGCTTTGGCCGGGCGAACCTCGAAGGGCGACGGCCCCAGTAATGCCGCACGCGAGAAAAGCCGCTGGGCCGTCATCCTTCGAGGCCCGCGCATGTCGGCGCAAGTTGCAGAATGCGCGTCGTGTGATGCGCGGGCACCTCAGGACGACGGGGACAGGCTGGTGCGCAGAGATGTAAAGTCAGCCCGCCAGCGCCAGATCGGAATCAGCAGGATCGCCGAGATCATCGACAATCCGGAACGAGCCGGGCTGGGCGAGCCGCGCGGTGACCTCGGCGGCGGCGCCCGGCCGGCCGAACCGGAAGCCTTGCATGGTATGAACGCCGGCGGCGCGCAGGAACAGATGCTGCTCCGCGGTCTCCACGCCCTCGGCCGTCACCTTCATGCCGAGGCCGCGGCCAAGGCTCACCACCGCATGCACGATCGCGGCGGCGTCTGCCGCGCGCTCGATCGAGAGCACGAAGCTGCGATCGATCTTGAGCTTGTCGAACGGGAAGCGCCGCAGATAGAGCAGGCTCGAATAGCCGGTGCCGAAATCGTCGAGCGCAAGCTGCACGCCGAGCGCCTTGAGGCGGAACATCGCAAGCTCCGCGGTGTCGACGTTGCCCAGCAGCGTGCTCTCGGTGACCTCGAGCTCGAGCCTGGTCGGATCGAACCCGGTCTCCGCCAGGATGCGCTCGACCGCGTCAACGAATTCGGCGCGGCGGAACTGCAGCGGCGACACGTTGACCGCGACCGTGATATCCGGCCAGGACTTGCCGTCGAGGCAGGCGCGGCGCAATACCCACTCGCCGAGCTCGACGATCAGCCCGCTGTTTTCCGCGATCGGAATGAACTCGGACGGCGCGATCTCGCCACGCTCCGGATGCATCCAGCGACACAGCGCTTCGACGCCGACGACCTTCTCGGCGCTGTTGTTGACGATCGGCTGATAGGCAACCTGCAGCTCGTTCCGCTGGATCGCGACCCGCAGGTCGTTCTCGACCAGCTTGCGCTTGAGCAGGTCGGTGTCCATGTCGATGTCGTAAATGCAGGCGCGGTTGCGTCCCTCGTTCTTGGCGCGGTAGAGCGCCATGTCGGCGTGACGCATGACGTCGGCGGAGTCGCCGATATTCTTGTCGATCAGTGCGATCCCGATGGACGCGCCGATCACGATCGTCTTGTCGTTGATGGTGTAGGGCGTGCAAAGCGCGGCGATCAGCCGGTTGGCGATGACCTGCAGCGTCGTCGGGTCGCGCCCCGACGATGTGATGACGCCGAATTCGTCGCCACCGATGCGGGCGACGAGGTCGTCGCCCCGCAGCGTGCTGGTCAGTCTTTGCGTGACGGAGCGGATGAGCTCGTCGCCGATCGGGTGGCCGAGCGTGTCGTTGACGTCCTTGAAGTGGTCGAGGTCGATGTAGAAGACCGCTGCCGCCGGGCCGCCACCACGCACCTTCTCGATTGTCTCCTCGAGGCGCTCGCCGAAGGAGACGCGGTTGGGCAGGCCGCACAGCGGATCGTGCAGGGCGAGGTGACGCAGCCGCGTTTCGCCCGCCGCAATAGTGGCCGAGGTGCGGCGCATGTGGCGAAAGAAGAGCGAGGCCAGGAGGGCGAGACCCGCGAGCGCGACGGCGAGGAACGGGATGATGCTGACGACGATCTCCGCGCCTGGTTGCTTCGGCGCCCATGCGAGCTTGGCGATCGTCTGGCCCCGCCAGTCGGCCACTTCAAAGACGCGCTCATCGCCCGCCGGCGGCTCTCCGTCGAGCATATGGAGATTGCGCAGTTGCAGCAGCGTGGCGATCTCGACCAGAACGTCGGCGTCCAGCCACTTCACGCTGATGATGACCGGAGCCCTGTTCGCCACCTCGGCAGGAGACTCTCCGTCGCCGCTGACTGCGACTGCGGCGAGGATTGCAGGCCGGCCGAGAAATGTTTGAACGCCCGCCATGCGATAGCGTTGCTTGGGCGTGGCAATGGTGGGCTCGGCCGAATTCTTGCCACCGGCCTCCACTCCGCCCTGGTTCCGCACCATGCCCAGCATCGGCGCGAGATCGGGCCTTACGGAATTGAACCAGCTCGGATCCGATCCGCGGCCACCGAGCGAGGCGTAGAGGAAGCGATCGGACGGGTCGACGACGAAGACGAGATCGTGATCGAACCAGGACTGCAGGCGCTGGTCGACATAGACCCTCACCCAGTCGGCATCGAAATCGATGCGCATCTTGCGATACGCGGCGTCCGACATGACGACGGTCTCGACTTCGCGCAACACGCGTTGGCTGTGGTTGGCCATGGAGCGCGCCAGCAGCCGCCGCTCGGCGTCGAGCGCCACCTCGTCGGCGCGCTGGGCGGAGCCGAGCACGGCCACCACCACGCACACGATGGCGACAGCGACGATGATGCCGATCGGCACCACGAGGCTCAGGCGTTCGGCCCGCCCGGCATGGGTGCCACGTCGGATGGCGGTATCGGACGCAGACAAGACGACGATCCTTCCCCCAGGGGCGGTGCGCCCCGCGACAGTATCGAGGGAATGATTGCCATTGGCTTGAGCAGGCCGTTTTCGGGGGTTTGCCCGGCAGAGGTGGGCAGCCTTTCACGCAGTGACATTAATCGGCGGTAAATAAGTGCCATCAATCTGTAACCGTCCGGGACATGCTTAACGAATTGTCTGGTACGGCGGGCGCGGAATGTTGGCGTGAGCCGCCCGCAGCGCCGCCGACCAGCGTTCCCGCAGGTCGTGGAAATAGGGCTCCCCAGGCTCGATGCGGTACTCAAGCTCGGCCTTGCATTCGTCGCGGCGCGCCACCAGGACATCGAGTGGCAGGCCGACGCTCAGGTTCGAGCGCATCGTCGAATCGACCGACACCAGGCCGATCTTGAGCGCATCATAGAGATCGGCGTCGTAGGTGATGGCGCGATCAAGCACCGGCTTGCCGTATTTGTGCTCGCCGATCTGCAGATAGGGCGTGTCTTGCGTGCACTCGATGAAGTTTCCGGCCGAGTAGAGCAGGAACAGCCGTAGTCGCCCGCCCTTGATCTGGCCGCCAAGCAGAAAGGACACGTCGAACTTGACATCGGAGGCGGCGAACGCCGGCCCTTCTTCGGCAAGAATCTTTCGAATCGCGCGACCGACCCTCTGAGCCGCCTGAAACATCGTGGGTGCGTTCATCAGCGTTTCGGTTTCGCCGGTCTCGGGATTTTCCCAGCCCTCCCGGACCATGCTGACCACCGACTGGCTGATCGACAGATTGCCGGAGGTGGCAATCGCCATGATGCGTTGCCCGGGCTCGGCGAAGACATGGAGCTTGCGGAAGGTCGAGATGTTGTCGACACCCGCATTGGTGCGGGTATCGGCGAACATGACGAGGCCGTCGCGAACGAGAATTCCGCAGCAATAGGTCATGGTGATCAATTCCCCCGGTTCGTTATAGCGAGCCCGTTGGCGGCCGGGCAATGGTCGGTCAGCCCTGTGTCAGACAGCCGTGTGTCGGTCAGCCTTGTGTCGTTCAGCCCTGCATCTGGCTCGCCGCCTGCTGCACACGGACGATGACCGAGAGCGTCTCTCCGGCGCCGCCGTAGTGCATGCCGCGGACCGGGGCCGCGCCGAGGTAGTCGAGGCCGATGGCGACGCGGACGTGGGCGTCGGTCGCGCAAATGCCGTTGGCGACGTCGAAGGCGACCCAGCCGAGACGTTCCACAAAGGCTTCGGCCCAGGCGTGGCCCGCGTCCTGCGCGCCCCCGCCGTCGCTGCTCCGGAAATAGCCGCCGACGCAGCGCGCCGGAATGCCGGCGCAACGCGCGGCCGCAATGAAGGCATGGGCGAAGTCCTGATGCGCAGCGCGCGTGCGCACAGGCGTCTCGGCCGTCGCGGCCGTTGCACCTTGCGTTTGGGCTTGGGTTTGGGTTTGGGCAGTGCCGTGCTGCGTCTTGTCATGCAGTCGTTCAAGCAGCAGGTGCAACAGCTTGAGATCGTCGGTCCCGGCCTCGGCGCGGGCCGCGTCCGCCAGCTGCGCGACGGCCTCGTCCGGCTGCGTCAACGCGGTCTCGCGCAGATAGAGGCTCGGCGGAAAGCGTTCGACCGCGCCGATCACCACGCCGTTGGTGTCGCGCGTTTCCACCTCGCCCTCGACCAGCACCTTGAGCTCGTCGAGGGGGCCATCGGCCGTGAACGCGTGCGCAATATTGCCGAAGGCATCCTCGTGCTGATCGAGACGGCAATCGCTCGACACGTCGATGCGCCAATTGATCACGTATTGACCGTCGTGGTTGCGCGGCGTGAGGCGCAGGATCTGGATCGCGCTCGTCGCCGGCGTGCCGTAGCGATAGGTTGTCAGGTGCGAGATGCGTAGCCGCATGCCGTTGTGTTCCCATGAGGGCGTGGTCGCAAAAGCGTGGCGAGGGCGTCAGCCATGTCCCACTCCGCCATAGGGCACGCCGGCAAGGCGTGCCATGTCGTGCTTCCAGGTGATGAGGTCATCGACCGACAGCTGATTGAGGTGGGTGTGGCCGCAAGCGCGAGCCAGGACCGTCATCAGCTCGACCGACGTCTCCAGGAACCTGGCCAGTCGCTCGGCCGATTTCTCGATGTCGATGCGCGCCGTCAGGTGCGGCTTCTGGGTGGCGATGCCGACCGGACAGTTGTTGGTGTGGCAGGCGCGCATGCCGAGGCAGCCGATCGCCTGGATCGCGGAGTTGGCGATGGCGACCGCGTCGGCGCCGAGCGCCAACGCCTTGGCGAAATCGGCAGGGGTGCGCAGTCCCCCGGTGATGATCAGCGTGACGCGCTCCGCGCCTGAGCGGTCGAGATGACGCCGCGCCCGCGCCAGCGCCGGGATGGTCGGGACCGAGATGTTGTCGCGAAAGATGCGTGGCGCCGCGCCGGTCGCGCCGCCCCTGCCGTCGATGATGATGTAGTCGCAGCCGATCTCGAGCGCGGCGTCGATGTCCTTCTCGATGTGCTGGGCGGAGAGCTTGAAGCCCACCGGAATGCCGCCGGTGCGACTGCGCACCTCGTCGGCGAACGCTTTGAAATGCGCGGGCTTGGTCCACTCCGGAAAGCGCGCCGGCGAGATCGCGTCCTGGCCTTCCGGCAGGCCGCGGGTGATCGCGATCTTGCCAGTGACCTTCCTGCCGGGCAGGTGGCCGCCGGTCCCGGTCTTGGCCGCCTGGCCGCCCTTGAAGTGGAACGCTTGCGCCTTGAGCACCTTGTCCCAGGAGAACCCGAAGCGGGCCGAGGCATATTCGAAGAAATAGCGGCTGTTGGCCGCCTGCTCCTCCGCCAGCATGCCGCCCTCGCCGGAGGCGATGCCGGTGCCGGCAAGCTCGGCGCCTTTGGCCAGCGCGACCTTGGCGGGCTCGGACAATGACCCGAAGCTCATGTCCGACACCATCAGCGGAATGTTCAGCCGCAGCGGCTTCTGCGCGTTCGGTCCGACCACGACCTCGGTGCCGACCGGCACGTCGTCGAGCTGCGGCGCCGTCGCGAGCTGAGCGGTGACGATCTGGATGTCGTCCCAGGACGGCAGCTCGCTGCGCGGCACGCCCATCGCTTCGACCACGCCATGATGGCCAGTCTTGCTCAGGCCGTCGGTCGCGTAGGTCTGGATCAGCTTGACATGCGGCTCCACCGGGTCCGCGTGCACTTCGGCATAGAGACCCTGATAGAGATCGCGCCGGTATGGCTGCGGATGCTCCTTTTCCCAGGCCGCGATCTCGTCCTCGTCGACCAGGACCTTGCCCCCCTCGATCGAGGCCGAAAACCGGGGAAGCACTTCCGCGTTGTTGTATTCGCTGATGCCGCTGTCGATGCGATAGTCCCAGTTGTGCAGGCCGCAGATCAGGTTGTCGCCGTCGACAAAGCCATCGGCAAGCAGCGCGCCGCGATGCAGACAGCGGCCGTACAGCACCGAGACCCGCTCGCCATGGCGGATGACAACAAGATCGACGTTGGCGACCAGCGCATAGGCCGGCATGCGATCCGCCAACGTCGCCCAGTCCGCCGCCACAACCTTTTTCATCGGCGCTCCCAGCTGGCGCGTAACCAGTCCCAGCGCCGCGTCGAATAGAATGGCGGGGCGCCACCGGCATCATGACCGATGGCGCCGCGCCGCGGTAGCGAAAAGGATACGCCATGACGGGATTGCATTGGCAACCGCTGGTCGCGCTTGAGCGACGCAGACTGAGCGACGCAAGGCTGAATGCTCACTTTGCCCTGCAGTGGCTCGCGCGCGCGGCGCGCGCCTTTATCACGCCAAGGCCGGACGACAGCCACACCAATCTCGGCTGGGACGCTGCGCTCGGCGGCTTGACGACCCATCCGCTGCCCGATGGCTCGTCGCTCGGCCTGCGTATCAACGATCTCACGGTGATGAGCCTGCAACCGAACGGCGCCTCGCGGTCGCTGGCGCTTGATGGTCTCGCGGACGCCGACGTGCGCGCCTGGCTTGGCGAGGAGATGAACGCGCGCGGGTACGATGCGTCGAGGCTTGATGCGCCATCGCCCTACGAGATGCCCGCATTCGCGATCGCGGATGGCGCCCGCTACGCGGTCGACCAGGGGGCGCTGGGTGTGCTCGCCACATGGTACGCGAACGCCAACCAGGTGTTGGACGAGACCAGGCAGGCGCTGGTGGCGCGCGGTTTGAACGCTCCCATCGTGCGGTGCTGGCCACATCATTTCGATCTCGACAGTCTCATCTACTTCCCAGGTGCAGGCTCGGCCGATGTCCGCACCATGGGCGTCGGCTTCTCGCCGGGCGATGAGTATTACGACGAGCCCTATTTCTACGTGAGCGCCTATCCGGCGCCCGCCGGCCGGCCGAGCCTGCCGGCATTCGCGCATTGGCATACCCACGACTTCACCGCCGCGGTGGCGACGGCGAGCGCGCTGCTCGCGACACCCGATCGGCACGTTGCCACCAAGGCCTACATCACAGCCGCGACCGAATTTGCGATCAAGGAGCTGGGCGGCGCGAGCCAAGCACGCACCCTCACATCAAATACTGTTCGGTGATAGCGGCCCCGAGGCGGTTGTTGGCGTCAACGAAATCCTCGATGAACTCATGCAATCCGCGCTGGAAGATTTCCTCCATGCGGCTGTTCTCGATCTGGGCGCGGGTGGCGCGGGCCTGGCGCTGGGCTGGACCCTGACGGCCATAGGCGCGCGCGATATAGTCGAGATTTCGAACCAGGTTGCCATAGCAGGCCGCGAGCGAGCGCGGCAGCTCATCCTTCAGGATCAGAAGGTCGGCGATCAGCCACGGTTTCACGCTTTCGCGATAGACCCAATGGTAGGCGGTGAGAGCCGAGACCGAGCGCAGGATGGCCGACCACTGGAAATAGTCGAGCGGCCCGCCGACGCGCTCGTTGGCGGGCAGCAGCAGGTGATATTTGACATCGAGGATGCGCGCGGTGTTGTCGGCGCGCTCGAGGTAGAGGCCAAGACGCGAGAACCAGTAGGCGTCGTTACGCAGCATGGTGCGGTAAGCGGAGCCGTCGAAGCGCAGCGAGGATTCCTGCACCCAGCGCAGGAACCGCATGAACTCCTCGCGCGAGCTCGGCCCGTTGCCGAAGCGCTTGAGCTCGAGCCAGGCGCCGTTGATGGCGTCCCACATCTCGACCGTCAGCGCGGTGCGCACCGCGCGCGCGTTGGTGCGGGCAAGCTCGAAGCAATTGCGGATCGATGACGGATTGGCGCTCGAGAAGCACAGGAATTCGGTGACGGTTTCCTCGTTGGCTTCCTCGTAGGTGCTGGAAAACGCATGCGCGCAGCCCGCGGTCGCGACCGCCGATTCCCATTCGTTGGTGGAGCCGACATAGGCAAGCGGCAGCGTCGTCAGCCGATGCGTCACCTCCATGATGCGCGCGAGATACTCGGCGCGCTCGACATAGCGCGCGAGCCAGTAGAGGTTGTCGGCAGTGCGTGAGAGCATCTATCGCGCCTTCGAGCCGTCGATCGCCATGGCGTGTCGATCCATCATCGATCCAGCACCCAGGTGTCCTTGGTGCCGCCGCCCTGGCTCGAATTCACCACCAGCGAGCCTTTCTTGAGCGCGACGCGCGTGAGCCCGCCCGGCACGATCCGGATGCGGTCGCGGCCGGTGAGCACGAACGGGCGCAGGTCGACGTGGCGCGGCGCGACGCCTTCCTCGACGCAGGTCGGCGAGGTCGACAACGCGAGTGTGGGTTGTGCGACGAAATTCTTCGGGTCCGACTTGAGCTTGGCGCGGAAGGCCGCGATCGTGGCCTTGTCGGCCTTCGGTCCGATCAGCATCCCGTAGCCGCCCGAGCCATGGACCTCCTTCACCACCAGCTCCTCGAGATGATCGAGCACATAAGCGAGGTGGTCGGGCTCCCGGCAGCGCCAGGTCGGCACGTTCTTCAGGCGCGGCTCCTCCCCCAGATAGAATTTGATGATCGCCGGCATGTAGCTGTAGACCGCCTTGTCGTCGGCGACGCCGGTACCAACGGCGTTCGCCAGCGTGACATTGCCGGCCTGATAGGCCGACATGATGCCGGGCACGCCGAGCGCGGAATCGGGCCGGAACGCCAGCGGGTCGAGGAAGTCGTCGTCGACGCGTCGATAGACCACGTCGACGCGCTGCGGCCCCTGCGTGGTGCGCATGTAGACTATGTTGTTCTTCACGAACAGGTCGCGGCCCTCGACCAGCTCGACGCCGAGCTTGTCGGCCAGGAACGAGTGCTCGTAATAGGCGGAGTTGTAGACGCCGGGCGTCAGCAGCACCACGGTCGGATCGGAGCTCGCGGTCGCGGGCGCGACCGACTTGAGCGTCGCGAGCAGCTCGTCGGGATAGTTCTCGACCGGCGCGATGCGGTGGCGGGCGAACAGCTCCGGGAACAGCCGCAGCATGATCTCCCGGTTCTCCAACATATAGGAGACGCCGGAGGGCGTGCGCGCGTTGTCTTCCAGCACATAGAAGGTGTCGGCATCGACCCGCACCACATCGATGCCGGCGACGTGCACGTAGATGTCGTGCGGCACCCGCTGGCCGTTCATCTCGGGTCGGAAGACCGGGTTCTGGAACACCAGATCCTCGGGCACGACGCCGGCCTTGAGGATCTCGCGGCGGCCATAGACATCGTTGATGTAGGCGTTGATTGCCTTGACGCGCTGCTCGAGGCCGGCCCGCAACACGTCCCATTCGGCGGCGGAGAGAATGCGCGGCAGCACGTCGAACGGGATCAGGCGCTCCTGCGCGTCGGCGTCGCCGTAGACCGCGAAGGTGATGCCGATGCGGCGGAATATGAGCTCGGCCTCGCGCCGCCGATAGTCGAGCACGTCGGGGGGAATGTCGCGCAGCCAATGCGAGAGCTCGGCATAGGAGGGGCGCAGCGCCCCGTCGCTGCCGTTCATTTCATCGAATACGGGCACCGTCACTGTCCCGAAGTTGGCGCCCGGACACTCTTCCGGACGAATCCTGGACATCCTATGTGCAAACACCGCGCCAACTCAAACGGCAGCGATCAGCCCGCGCCGACGTGTCGCTGCCTATGTTTTGGGCGGGCATGATCAAAGCG
>DAIUEP010000037.1:16249-26070 GCA_036845065.1 Xanthobacteraceae bacterium
GCCTTGCCTTCCTCGGCGTCGATATAGATGAGGGGGCCGCCGAGCGTGATCGCCTGCAAGAGGAGCCGGGCGTTGACCTCGGTGTAGATCGCGCGAGCGACCACCCGCTGGACGGTCGGCCCGACCACGACATTGCCGTGGCCGCGCATGAGCGCGACCGGGCGATCGGCCAGCGTCTCGGCCAGCGCCTTGCCGCGCATGCCGTCGGTGACCAGGAGGCTGCCCGAGCCCGCGACCCTGCGCATCTCGAACACCGGCACGGTGGGCGCGAGGAAGCCGGCGCTGTTGAGGATCGGGCGCAGCGGCACCTGCGAGACGCTGAACGGGATGACGGTCGGCGAATGGCTGTGCAACACCGCGTTGACGTCGGCGCGCGCCTTGTAGATCTCGGAATGGATGAAACGCTCCGAGTAGATCGAGCGGTCACGCTGGTCGATCGGCCTGCCGTCCAGATCGAATTCCATGATGTCGGCCTTGGCGACGCGGCCCGGCGCGAGCGACGCCGACATCAGGAACCTGTCTTTGCGTTCGGGATGGCGGATGCTGATGTGGCCGAAGCCGTCCACCACGCCCTGGCGATAGAGAATGCGATTGGCCGCGACGAGATCATCCATCGCGGCGCTGAGATCGGGCCCGGATTGTGCGCCGGCACCGGCGCCGAGCGCCGGCAGCATGAGCAGGGCGGGGAAGAGCCGGTTCAGCGCCCAGGCGGCGCGGCGGATTGCAGTGCGCATCGTCGTCTCCATCACCAGTCCAGACACGGCCCACCGGGCCAAGAGGGCTTGGGACTGCCGGTGCGGTCGGCCTCCTGGCCCCTTGGCCGCCCGCTCCGAGCATACGCGATCGGTCCGGCGGTTTCCCGTCGATTTCCCTGCGACCCAAAACCTTCTGCGGCCCAAAACCTTCCGCGACCCATGACTTCCTGCGACCTATGACTTGAAGCCTCCTCGTCCCCAATGGCAGGGTAGGGGGCGGATTCCTTATCCAGACGGCCACCCATCAGGACCATCATGACTGGTACGACTTCCTCCGGGCGCGAGCTCGTCACCGCTGCGGTGCTGGTGATCGGCGACGAGATTCTCTCCGGCCGCACCAAGGACAAGAACATCGGCTACATCGCCGAATACCTGACCGCGCTCGGCATCGACCTCAAGGAGGTTCGGGTGGTGGGCGACATCGAGGCCGAGATCGTGGCGGCGGTCAACGCGCTGCGCGAGCGCTACACCTACGTGTTCACCACCGGCGGCATCGGCCCGACCCACGACGACATCACGGCCGAGTGCGTCGCCAAGGCGTTCGGGGTGACGATCGATTACGATCCGCGCGCGGTCGACATCCTCAAGGCGCGCCTCGCCCAGACCGGTGGCGAGATGAACGAGGCGCGCATGCGCATGACCCGCATTCCGGCCGGTGCCGACCTCGTCCACAACAAGGTCTCGGCGGCGCCCGGGTTTTGGCTCGGCAACGTGATCGTGATGGCCGGTGTGCCTTCGATCATGCAGGTGATGCTCGACGAGGTCGCACCGAAGCTCAAGACCGGCGTACGCATGCTGTCGGAAACCGTGCGGGCGGACTGTCGCGAGGGCGACATCGGCACCCCGCTCGGCGAGATTGCCAAAGCGAACCCGGAGGTCTCGATCGGCAGCTATCCGTTCTTCGACGAGCAGCGCGGCCCGAACACCAGCGTGGTGCTGCGCGCGCGCGATGCGACGAAGCTTGCGGCCGCCAAGGGCGCGGTGGAGGCCATGCTTGCGCGGGTGAAGACGGCGCAGTAGGCATGCGCAATGACGTGATTGTGCATGCATTGACGGCCTCGTGATGGATGGCGGCCTCGCCGGCGGAATATGATCCGCCCGGATTGTTTTCGGAGGTGGATGTTTTCGGAGGTGACCATGTCGAGTGTCAGTCGCCGGGATCTGTTGCGCAGCGGGGCGTTTGCCGGGTTGATGTCTGCAACCGATGCCACGATCAATGGCGCTTGGGCGCAGGCCGATCTCGCCGCGACCCCGGAATGCAAGGACAATGACCCGCCAACATTGCCCGAGATCGAGGGGCCGTTCTATCGCCCGCGCACGCCCGAGCGGTTTGACCTCAGCGAGGCCGGCGCCAAGGGCCGGCCGGTCGAGCTTGCGGGCTACGTGCTCACGCGCGGCTGCCGTCCGCTCGAGCGCGCGCTGGTCGATCTCTGGCATGCCGACGACGGCGGCGAGTATGACAATCGCGGTTTCCGCTATCGCGGCCATGTCTTCACCGACGCTCAGGGCCGCTATCGTTTCCGCACCATCCTGCCGGGGCTCTACCCGGGGCGCACGCGGCACTATCACGTCAAGGTGCAGGCGACCGGCCAGCGGCTCCTGACCACGCAGCTCTATTTCCCGGGCGAGCCGTTCAATGCCCGCGACGATTTCTTCCATCGCGAGCTGTTGCTGCGCGTCGCCGGTCCGGGACCCGGCATGGCGGCGCGCTTCGACTTCGTCATCGACATGCGCTAAGCAGCGGCTGGCGGTGGGCCGATCCCGCCGGGGGCAGCAGCAGAAACGTGCAGCAACCGCAGAAGCAGTTTCCGGTTTCCTGGGACCAGTTCCACCGCGATGCGCGGGCGCTGGCGTGGCGGCTCGCTGAGGCCGGCCCGTTCCAGGCGATCGTCTGCGTTACCCGCGGCGGGCTGGTGCCGGCCGCGATCGTGGCGCGCGAGCTCGGCATCCGCGTGATCGAGACGGTGTGCGTCGCGAGCTACAACCACACCACGCAGGGGGAGCTCACGCTGCTCAAGGGTGTAGCCGACGAGATCGTCTCTGTCGGCGGCGGCCGTGGCAAGGGCGTGCTGGTGGTGGATGACCTGGTGGATACCGGCCAGACCGCGAAGCTCGTGCGCGACATCCTGCCGGAAGCCCATGTCGCCGCCGTTTACGCCAAGCCGATGGGCCGCCCCCTGGTCGACACCTTCATCACCGAAGTGTCGCAGGACACCTGGATCTTCTTTCCGTGGGACACCGGGCTCGCGTTCCAGCCGCCCATTCGGGAGAGTGGGCTGTAGCCGCGCTGCGTGATATTGTTTTCCGACTGTCATCCGCGCCGGAGGCTGCCATGGACGCCGTCACACCCAAGCACGCGACCAAGCACGCAACGATCGTGCGCCCCGCCACCATGGAATGGCAGCAGACGCGCTTTCCGGGCTGCGAGATCAAGACGCTCCTCTTCGACGCGCAGAGCGGGCTCGTCACCGTGCTGACGCGCTTCGCGCCGGGCGCGGTGCTGCCCGACCACGAGCACGTCAAGATCGAGCAGACCTACGTGCTCGAAGGCCGCCTCGTCGACCAGGAAGGCCCCGATGCCGGCCTCTCAGTGGGCCCCGGCGAGTTCGTCTGGCGCCCGGCCGGCAGCCGGCACAGCGCCTTCGCGCCCGAAGGCGGCGTGATGCTGGCGATGTTCCAGCTGCCAAACAAGTTCTTCGAGCGCGACGGCCGCGTCACCGACGCCAACGGCGAGGACTGGGAGAGCGTGTGGGGCCGGGTGTTCAAGGCGTAGCGGCGGGGCGGGTGACCGCGCTTGAGCGGGCGCGGGTGACGAGGGCAGGGGAATCCTTTATTCGTCCTGCGTCGCCGATACCATTTCTTCTGACTTGCGGACGTGGCGAAACGGTAGACGCAAGGGACTTAAAATCCCTTGGGGGCAACCCCGTGCGGGTTCAAGTCCCGCCGTCCGCACCAGGGCACCAAGGGGCAAGGCACAAGGCCCGAACAAGCGGTGCAACCGCCTGCGGGTCGCGCGCGCTGCGTCTGTTGGGCGGTTAGTCTCTTGGGCGCCCGTCCATGATTGTGGCGCAATCTCGGCACAATTTCCCGCCAAAGCGTGGCGGCACGGATTCTTTACCGCTGCCTGCGGAGGATGGGGCAACCGCGTCGGGGACTGAATGCTGGATCGCATTGCAAGGACCGCACCTGCGGCGCAGCTGCTGCGTCTCGCGGCACTCTGCGCGCTGCTGTCCGGCTGCGCCGCCAGCAGCGTCGAAGGGCCGCTCTTTTTCGCCGACGCGGGCAAGTACCAGTTCCACAACTGCGAGCAGCTCGCGGCGGCCTCGAAGAGGCAGCAGGATCGCGAGCGCGAGCTCAAGGAGCTGATCGACAAGGCCGAGCAGGCCGCCGCCGGCCAGATCGTGAGCGTGCTGGCCTATCGCTCCGACTATGCGGCGGTGAACGAGGATCTGCGGGTGATCCAGGCGACCGCCCGCGACAAGAACTGCACCACGAGCGCAAAGAGCAAGGGCGCGACCCGCTGACAGTGGTCCCACCGAGGCCGTGCCTCCGCGCCGAACCTGGATAGATTGCGCTACGACAGCCTGGTCGAGCGCAATCGCAGCGCATTGCCGACCACGCTCACCGACGACAGCGCCATGGCGGCGGCCGCGATCACCGGCGACAGCAGGATGCCGAACACCGGATAGAGCACGCCGGCCGCGATCGGGACGCCGGCTGCGTTGTAGCAGAAGGCGAAGAACAGGTTCTGCCGGATGTTGCTCATCACGGCGGCCGAGAGCGTACGCGCCCGCACGATGCCGTTGAGGTCGCCCTTGATCAGGGTGACGCCCGCGCTCTCCATCGCCACATCGGTGCCGGTGCCCATGGCGATGCCGACGTCGGCGGCCGCGAGCGCCGGCGCATCGTTGACGCCGTCGCCCGCCATCGCGACCACGCGGCCTTCGCGCCGCAGCCGTGCCACCACGTCGCTCTTGTGCTCGGGCAGAACCTCGGCCTCGACCTCCGTGATGGCGAGGCGTCCCGCCACGGCTTGAGCCGTGGTGCGGTTGTCGCCGGTGAGCATGACGATGCGCAGGCCGTCGCGTCGCAGTGCGGCGAGCGCGGCCGGTGTCGTCGCCTTGACCGGGTCCGCAATCGCGATCACGCCCGCGAGCTTGCCGTCGATGGCGATGAAGATCGCGGTCGCGCCATCGCGGCGCAGCCGTTCCGCCTCGCCCGCCAGCGCGTCGGTCGCGATGCCGAGCTCGGTGAGAAAGTTCGCATTGCCGAGCGCGACACGCTTGCGCTCGACCATGCCGACGGCGCCCTTGCCGGCGGGCGAATCGAAGCCCAGCACGCGCTCGAGCGCGATGTTGCGTTCGCTCGCCGCTGCGACGATCGCGGCCGCCAGCGGATGCTCGCTCGATCGCTCGACGCTCGCCGCCAAGCGCAGCACGTCATCCTCGCTGTGGCCCGGCGCCGGCACGATCGCGACCACCTTCGGCTTGCCCTCGGTGAGCGTGCCGGTCTTGTCGACCACGAGCGTGTCGACGCGTTCCATGCGTTCGAGCGCTTCCGCGTTCCGGATCAACACGCCGGCCTGCGCACCGCGCCCGACGCCGACCATGATCGACATCGGGGTGGCGAGGCCAAGCGCGCACGGGCAGGCGATGATCAGCACGGTCACCGCCGCCACGAGGCCATAGGTGAAGCGCGGCTCGGGACCGAACGTGGCCCAGGCCGCGAACGCGAGCACGGCGACCGCGATCACGGCCGGCACGAACCAGCCCGAGACCTGGTCGGCGAGCCGCTGGATCGGCGCGCGCGAGCGCTGCGCCTGCGCCACCATCTGCACGATCTGCGCCAGCATGGTGTCGCGGCCGACCTTCTGGGCCCGCATGACAAAGCTGCCGGACTGGTTGAGCGTCCCGCCGATCACCTTGGCGCCGACCTCCTTGGTCGTCGGCATCGACTCGCCCGTCACCATCGATTCATCGAGCGACGAGCGGCCCTCGACCAGGACGCCGTCGACCGGAACTTTCTCGCCAGGCCGCACCCGCAGCCGATCGCCAGCCGCGACACGCTCGAGCGCGATCTCCTCGTCCGAGCCATCGTCCTTTACCCGCCGCGCCACTTTCGGGGCGAGATCGAGCAGCGCGCGAATGGCGCCCGAGGTCTGCTCGCGTGCGCGCAGCTCCAGCACCTGCCCAAGCAGCACCAGCACGGTGATCACGGCCGCGGCCTCGAAGTAGACCGCGACCGCGCCGCCATGCCCGCGGAAGGCAGGCGGAAACAGCCCGGGCGCGAGCGTTGCGATCACGCTGTAGAGGAACGCCACGCCGGTGCCCATGGCGATCAGCGTGAACATGTTGAGGTTGCGCGTGAGAAGCGACTGCCAGCCGCGCACGAAGAACGGCCAGCCGGCCCACAGCACCACCGGGGTCGCAAACGCGAACTGCACCCAGTTCGAGGTGGTGGCACTGACGATCCCATGCAGATCGACGAGGTGGCCGCCCATCTCCAGCGCGACCACCGGCAGCGACAGCACGAGGCCGATCCAGAACCGCCGCGTCATGTCGACAAGCTCGGGATTGGGCGCGCTCTCGGCGCTCACCGTCTCGGGCTCGAGGGCCATGCCGCAGATCGGGCAAACGCCCGGTCCGATCTGCCGGATCTCCGGATGCATCGGGCAGGTGTAGGTCGTCCCGGCGGGAACCGGGGTTGCGGTCGGAGCGGCGGGCGAGAGATACCGTGCAGGGTCGGCTACGAATTTCGTGCGGCAGCCGGCGGAGCAGAAGTAATAGGGACGGCCCTGATGGGTGTGTCGGTGCGGCGTCGCATGCGGGTCGACCGACATGCCGCAGACCGGATCGATCACGCTGCCGTCGTCTGTATGGATGCTGTGAGCATCGCCACCGTGAGAGCGTTGGTCCATCGGCGATGCTCACCTTGCGGTCATATACCCTGTGGGGGTATATAAGGTGAATGCGCAAGCAAGCCAAGACGTCATGTCTTCGTCGCCTCAGCCGGATCGAGGGCCAGGTGCGCGGGGTCGCCCGCATGGTCGAGCGCGACCGCTATTGCATCGACGTGATCACGCAGATCGCGGCGGTGCGCGCCGCGTTGCGGCGGGTCGAGGAGGAGATCCTGCAAGACCATGTCGGCCATTGCGTCGCTCACGCGATCGCGAGCGGCAACGCGCGCGAACAACGGCGCAAGGTGAACGAGCTGATCGACGTGCTGGCGCGGAGCAACCGTTAGCACGGTTGGCCGCGCGGACGCGTCAGCTCTGGCTGCGCGTGAGTGGGCAGGTCGACAGGCCAAGCAGGCTGTAGGCCGGGCAATAGCCGAAGATCGCGGTCAGGATCGGAACGACGCCGATCCATCCGACCCAGTTCCAGCCGGTCTCGGGGAAGCCCAGGCGTAGCGCGAAGGCGATGAGTAGAATGCCGACGACGACTCTGATCACACGATCGATCATTCCAACATTGGCTGTCATGATGCGCTCCAGGTTATGAATTCCAGATCTCGGATTCTATTCGGCCGGCGCCATCGATGCGGTGCGCGCGGCCTTCTCCTCGGGCGGCCCGAAGTCGCCGTCGACATTGCGGCCCATTTCGTCGCGCCAAGGTCGCTGGCGTTCGAGCACCAGGAGAACGAGGACGATTACCGCCGCCCACGCGAGCGCGCCGGTCCAGAACGGGATTCCGAACAGGTCGGTGAAGATGAGCTTGCCGTCGCCAGCGCTGAGAAACGAGGCCAGCGACGGCTGTGCGTAGGAAAAGGCCACGGCGCCGCAGAGTGCGCCCGCGAGCGTGAACCAGGCGTCGCGATAGCCGGTGCCGATCTGCGCCAGCGTCGTGCCCGGGCAGGCGCCGGCGAGCGCGATGCCCGCGCCCAGGATCAAGCCGCCCACCAGGTCCGCGGCGTAGAACGCGGCCTTCGGCTGCAGCTTGACCACGCCAAATCCATTGAGAACGGCAAGAACGACAGCACCCGTGGCGACCGCCGTCAGGAACACCTTGAGCATGATGAAGTTGCGAAGCTGCATCTGCCCGACGATCATGCCCGGCTCGAAGACGCGCGATTTTTCCAGCGCGAGACCGAACACAATGCCCATGAGCAATCCGACCACGATAGCGATTGTGAGCGACATGGCGGATACTCCCTAAATGCGTCGCAGCAGCGACAGCGCGACAACGATGCCGCCGGTGAACATGGCGGCGACTGCGACCGCCGAACCGACCGCGAGCTGCGCCATGCCCGACAAGCCGTGCCCGCTGGTGCAGCCGTCGGCGACGCGGGCGCCGAACAGCATAAGGAAGCCTGCGGCAAAAGCGACCGCGTAGCGGCGGCCGGCGGAGCTCGATCCGAGCGCCCGCGTCCAGATCGGCGAGATCGGGCTGCGGACCGCCTTTGACAGCCGCGCCGACAGGAACGCGCCCATTGCGATGCCGACGACGAGCGCGACCTGCCACCAGTTTTTCGGGGCGTCCGAAATGTGACGCGCGACGTAGTCGATCTTGGCAAGCGCCGGATCGATCCACGACACGATAGCGCCGCCAATGGTCACATAGGACGAGGATGTGCCGAGCGCGGTCTCAATGATGAGGAACGCCGGAATCTGAAGCAGTCCGATCACGATACCGGCCGCGTATGGCGACCATGCCTTGTCGGTGAGCGAGAACACGAGCGTGCTCCTTAGCTTTTGCAAGCGCCGAATCGATGTGTGTTTTCAGCATGCACCACTACGCCTCTGCGCGCCGCGAGCCTTGATGCAGATCAAGTGCCGAAGTGGTGTGGCGTTAAGCCGGCGTCCACTGATACAGCCAGTCATAGCGGCTGATCAGCCGGTCGCCGCCCATCGCCATGAGGGCGAGCGAGCGCACGGCGGCCGCGGCGCCGCTCATGTGGTAAACGCTGCCGTTGCGGCGGGCGCTACGCTGCACGCGAGCGGTTCGCGGCAGGCGCATGGCCTCGTATGCTCGCAGTGCCGACGGCGCATCATCAGGACTGCGGCCGAGGCAGGCGGCAAGAACGGCAGCGTCCTCGATCGCCATCGCGGCGCCCTGCGCCAGGTAGGGCAGCATCGGATGCGCCGCGTCGCCCAGGAGCGTCGCCGGTCCGTTGCCCCAAGCGCCAAGCGGCTCGCAATCGAACAGCGCCCACTTCTGCCAGTGCGTTGCAGCGGCCAAAAGGTCACGCGCCGACGCGTGCCAGTGCGCGGCCGGAAAGCGATCGAGGAGCTCACGGGTCGCGCCCGGCGTGGTCCAGCCCGGCTCGCGCCAGTCGTCGCACACGATGGCGACGACGTTGATCATGCGCCCGGCCTTGACCGGGTAGTGCACCAGATGGGCGTCATGGCCGAGCCAGAGATTGACCGCCGGAAGGGCGAAGCTTTTGGGCGCGGCGTCGACCGGTATGAGCGTGCGCCACGCGGTGTGGCCGGCCGAGCGCGGCGCTGCGCGATGCCCGAGACGCTGGCGCAGCGTCGACCACAGACCATCGGCGGCGATAAGCGCGTGTGCTTCGCGCGGCTGCGAACCTGGCGACGTCGAAACCGCAACGCCGCCATCCTTTGCGGCAAAGCCTTCGACCCTGGTGCCAAGCTGCAGCGCGATGCCTGGCGTTGCGGCGACGGCCTCGCACAGCGCCGTCTGCAGATCGCCGCGATGGATTACCCAGTAAGGGGCGCCGTAGCGTCGTGCGACGCTTGCGCCGAGGACAGCCTGCGCCAGCATGCGGCCGGAGCGCGCGTTGCGCACCGCGAGGTGCTCCGGCACGACCACATGGGGCTTGAGGCGAGCCTCGATGCCGAGCGCGACGAGCACGCGCGCGGCGTTGGGCGAGAGTTGGAGACCGGCGCCGACTTCCTCCAGGCGGTGCGCGGCCTCGATCAGCGTGACCTCAAACCCGCGCTGCGCCAGCGCCAGCGCGGCGGCAAGCCCGCCGATCCCCGCGCCGGCGACAATGACAGTGCGGGAGGCGGCCACAAATCAGGTGCTCCTAACAGCAATCAGGCGGCGGCCTCCAGTGCCCCGTTTCCGAAGTTCGTGATACGTCGCAGCAACCTCTGACACGAAC
>DAIUEP010000038.1:0-4054 GCA_036845065.1 Xanthobacteraceae bacterium
TCGTCGCAGAACGGCGGCGATTTCGTTCGCTTGCAGGTGCAGAACTGCATCGGGCGGTCGCGCGTCGCCTTCCATTCCATCGGCTCGAAGGCGGTGCCCTTGTGCGAGCCGTCGCAGAACGGCTGGCTCTTGGAGCGCCCGCAGCGGCACCACCAGTAGCTTTCGCCCACCACCACATCGACGACGATCGGCTCGCGTCCGCCGATCTCCGGTTCATCAGCCATAGTGTCCCCCCTCAACCGCGAGCACGAGATGGAAATCCACGAACTCGTGGACCTTGCCTTGATCCACCGGTCCTTCAAGCTCGATGCTGGCCGCGCATTCGCGAATCTTGCTTTGATCCTTGAGCTCCGCAACGATGCGGGAAAAATCGCCGCGCTCGACAAAGATCGACACGTCGATCCCATCGTCCTTGATCAGATAGGTCGACTTCTGATCCTGCGCGCTCTTGCGCATGATCTCGAGATACAATTCCTTTTCAACCACTTCGTCGTCCTCCTCGACGACGAAGTGCGCCTGCCCGGTACAGACGATCGTCTCCTGATCCTGTTGCCCGGACGGGAACGAGACCGTGTAGGTCCATCCCGAAATGACCAGGCTAACGGTCGCTTTGTCATCCATGGCTCATCGCCCCTCCCGCCTCGGTCGCCAGCCACGCCTCGCCGCAGGCCTTCGCCAGCTCGCGCACGCGCAGGATGTAGCTCTGCCGCTCGGTGACCGAGATCACGCCGCGCGCGTCGAGCAGATTGAACACGTGGCTCGCCTTGATGCACTGGTCGTAGGCCGGCAGCGCCATCAAGTGATGCCTGGTGTTGCCGGTCGTGGCCCAGCCCGCATCGAGGTACTTGCGGCAGGCCGCTTCCGCCATCTTGAACTGCTCGAACAGCATGCCGGTGTCGGAGTGCTCGAAATTGTGCCGCGAGTATTCCTTCTCGGCCTGCAGGAACACGTCGCCGTAGGTGACCTTGGCGCTGCCCTCGCGGCCGTTGAAGTTGAGATCGAACACGCGGTCGACGCCCTGCACGTACATCGCGAGCCGCTCGAGCCCGTAGGTCAATTCGCCCGACACGGGCGCGCATTCGAAGCCGGCGACCTGCTGGAAGTAGGTGAACTGCGAGACTTCCATGCCGTCGCACCAGCACTCCCAGCCGAGCCCCCAGGCGCCGAGCGTGGGCGATTCCCAGTCATCCTCGACGAACCGGATGTCGTGCAGCTTCGGATCGATGCCGATGGCGTAGAGCGACTTGAGATATAGGTCCTGCAGGTCGGGCGGGTTGGGCTTCAGGATCACCTGAAACTGGTAGTAGTGCTGCAGGCGATTGGGATTCTCACCATAGCGGCCGTCCTTGGGCCGGCGCGAGGGCTGCACATAGGCGGCGTTCCAGGGCCTCGGTCCGAGCGCACGCAGCGTGGTCGCTGGATGAAAGGTGCCGGCTCCCACCTCCATGTCGTAGGGTTGCAGAATCACGCAACCATAGTCGGCCCAGTAGCTCTGCAGCGCCAGGATCAGCCCCTGGAATGAGCGCCGGGGGTCCATATGCTTTGGGACCATGTGATCGGGTCGCTGGCTATCGGCCGCCATCGCGAAATGTCCAGATTTCCAAGGCTTGTTTCCAAGGCTTGCGAATGGGCGCGGACCCTATCGGCGCCCTCCCTGCTGGTCAAGGCAACGCGGCCACTGCCATGCCATGAACCAAATCCACCGTTCGAACGACGAAGCCGTGGACGGGCCATCATATTTTATTCCGCCATTGCGTGTGGCGGCGGTCGAACTACAGTGGGCGCCGGCATCCCTCATGGCGGCGTGGGGAAAATCCAAACATGCGGATCCTGTTGGCTTGGCTGATTGTGCTCGTGGCATTTGCGGGCAGTGCCACGACGTTTGCGATCTGGGGCTCGCGCAAGGTCGCCGCGCATGTGCAGATCGAGACGAGTTGCATGCTGCTCGATGCGGCCGAGAAGGAAGGCTGGCTCAGTCGTTCAGCTCGCTTCGACCTGATCCAGAAGATCGCCGCCTCCAGCAAGCTCAGCGCATCGGTGCGGGAGGCCGCTGACCAGATGCGCACCGGCTGTCCAGGACGCAAGATCCCATGAGAGCACTTGTCGTCGTACTGACCGTACTGGCGGCACTGCTGGGCGCCGGCGGCGGCTTTGTGGTCGGATTCGTCGCCACAGTCATCGATCGCGTTCATACCGATACGCAGCTCGGCTGCGCACTGCTACAGACCGCCGAGAGCGCGGGCTACCTCACCCGCGAGCGGCGCGGCCAGCTTGTGGACAAGGTCGTGCCGCCTCTCTCGAAGGGCGCGCCGCCTCGCCCCGGCGCCGACTTCGTCAGGGCATTCGCTGATGGCTGGTGGGACAGCATTCGCGAGGATCAGAAATCCGGATGCCCGAGCGGCTAAAGCGGATTCCGTTCAATTCGAGGCACTTGCGCTCACCTTCTCGACCCTCATGGTGAGGAGCCGCAATCTTGGATCGAGCTGGATTCCGCAGCCTCGTGCGCGGCGTCTCGAACCATGGGGGCCGCCCCGTCCTTCGAGACGGGCGCCACGCGATGCTTGCGTCTGCAGAAAGCGTAGGTTCTTGCGCCCTCCTCAGGACGAGGCGGATAGATGGCCACAGTCTGTCCTCCCGATTCATTTCCAGCGAGGCACGCTGTAGTGCCCCGCTTCCGAAGCTCGTAGGCGCCGCCGGCGCAGGCGAAATTTGCCCCATGGCGACTGCGGTTCACGCTAAACTTCCGTCGATCTGTGCTGGAGGATGACACGATGCAATTTCACCGCTTGGCCCTGCTCGCCGCCCGTTGGCTCGCCGTCCTGGGGCTTGCCACCCTGGCAGGCCCAGCGCTGGCGCAGACTTTCCCGTCACGCACGATCCGCATGGTGATCGCGTTCCCGCCCGGCGGGCCGACCGACCTGGTCGGCCGGCTGGTCGCCGACAAGATGAAGGATCTGCTCGGCCAGAGCGTCATCATCGAGAACAAGGCCGGCGCCAACGGCGCGATCGGCGCCGACATGGTGGCGAAGTCCGAGCCCGACGGCCACACCGTGTTCCTCACCACCGCCGGCGCGGTGACGATCACGCCCGGGATGCGCAACGACCTGCCCTACGACACGCTGCGCGACTTCGCCCCGATCACGCTCGTCGTGCGCAACACCACCGTCCTGGTCGTCCGTCCCGAGCTCTCACCCAACTCCGCCGCCGAGCTCGCGGCACTCGCGAAGGAGAAGCCGGGACAAATCCCGTTCGCATCGACCGGCGTCGGCAGCATGCCGCATCTCGCGCTCGAGCTGTTCCAGTCGGCGGGCCGCATATCGTTCTTGCACGTGCCCTATCGCGGCGCCGCGCCGGCCCTGAACGATCTCCTGGGCGGACAAGTGCAGGCGTTCTTCGCCGACGCCCCGGTGCTGCTGCCGCAGATCGAGGGCGGCAAGCTCAAGGCGCTCGCGGTGGCCTCCGCCGCGCGCAATCCGAGGCTGCCAAACGTGCCGACACTGGCCGAGGTCGGCTTCCCGGACACGCTGGCCGACAACTGGTATGGCCTGCTCGCGCCCGCGCGCACGCCAGCGCCGGTGATCGCAAGGCTTCATGCCGCCGCGGTCGCCGCCATCAACGACCCGGCCGTTCGTGACAAGCTCGTGCAGGCCGGCGCCATCCCGGCGCCGACTTCGCCGGAACAGTTCGGGCAGCTCTTGCGCAGCGAGCTCGAGCGCTGGGGCCGGATCGTGCGCGAGAAGGGCATCAAGGAATAGCGACCGCGCCTTACATCACCCGCCATTCGCCGCTTAAAGGATCGCGCCGCAGCGTCGGCAAGGCCTCGCGCGCAACCGGCTCGACCACCGGCGCCATCTTCAGCCGGTCGAGCTCCTCGTTGATCCGCCGCACCTCCTTGACGAGCCAGTGCACGACGGCGGCGGCGCCCACCGTCCCGAGCACAAACTTGACGGCGGCCGGAATGGCGATCGGGGGCATCGGTCGGTCTCCTCTCTGCAGCAGGCCCGTTCACAAGCCATAGCGCGCCCACAGGGCGCGCGCTTCAAGCGCCGAGATC
>DAIUEP010000038.1:4154-9335 GCA_036845065.1 Xanthobacteraceae bacterium
GCCCGTTCACAAGCCATAGCGCGCCCACAGGGCGCGCGCTTCAAGCGCCGAGATCAGGTCCGCTGCTAGGCCGTCGCGGCTAATCTCGTCAAGACCGATGCCCGGCCGCAATCGTCCGAGCAGGCTGCGCTCCGGTGCGATCACCGGCAGGATCACCTTGTCCCCGAAGCGCTCGCGCAGGACCGTCCGCAACTCGCCGATCGTGTCGGCGAGGCCGAGCTCGACCGCCGTGCGGCCGGTCCAGTACTCGCCGGAGAACAGGTCCGTTTCAGGGCCCGTGAGACGGGTCCCCCGGCGCTCCTTCACCAGCGCGATGAAGTCGTCATGGATCTCACGCTGGATCAGCTTGAGCCGGTCCACCTCCTCGGGCTTTTCCGGCAGGAACGGATCGAGCATCCCCTTGCGTTCGCCCGATGTATAGAGCCGGCGCTCCACGCCGAGCTTCTCCAACAGCTTGGGAAATCCGAACGTGCCGCCGAGGACTCCGATCGAGCCGACGATCGAGGATGGATCGCAGATGATCTCATCGGCCGCGCAGGCGATCATGTAGCCGCCGGAGGCCGCGACATCCTCCGCGAACGCAATGACCGGCAGCTTCTTCTCGGCGGCGAGCGACCGGATGCGCAGATAGATCAAGTGCGACTGCACCGGCGACCCGCCTGGAGAGTTGATGAGCAGCGCGACCGCGCGGGCATGGCGAACCGCGAATGCGCGCTCGAGCTGGCGCGCGACTGACGCCAGCATGAGCCCGGGGCGAAGCGGCGTCGACACGCCGATGATTCCAGCGAGCCGCACCACCGGAACGATCGCAACGTCGCCCCACAGCCGCCGCGGCGTCACCGGCCGCAACACTTCGCGCGCGCGCGCGAACAGCTGCTTGAGATGTTCTGCCATCCCCTGATCGGCCATGATCTCCACTCAATATGATCTCCGCTCAATCGACGCCGAATGATCTCCGCTCAATCGACGCCGAATCCCGGCATCCTCATCGTCATTCTTTCACATCGGCGCGTTAGCTGTCGCGCCATAATTGTGTCATCGACGCGAGCTACCATATTGCCATGCATTGGAATGCGTCTTGCTTGAAAGATAGCGTTCTAAAACACCTAAAAGGCGGGTATGTGTGATGGATGCGTTCAAGATCTACCTGATGATGGCTCTGATCGGCCTGATTGCGGCGGTAGCCTATCGGCGGCGACAGCCGCCACAGCCGACCTGATTAAGCGAAGCTGATTAAGCAGAGCTGATCACAATCGCGCCAACAACGCTCAAATCTTTGCCAGGGGAAGCGCCTCGCCTGCGCGCAAGATCGCGTGGGCGGCTGGCGTCGCTCGCCCGGCTTGGTCGCTGAGCAAGAGGCCCGGCAGCAATTGCAGCGGCCCGCGGCTTGCTTTGGTGGCCCGCACCAGCACGCGAATCGCGCTTTCGTCCGGCTTGGCATAAATCGGCAGCACTGTTGTCGCACCGAAGGCAGGCGCCAGCGCGTCGAGGACATCGCCAAGCCCGTCCGCTCGCCAGATTAGGCTCAGCGTGCCGCGCGGGCGTAGCAGCCGCGCAGCGGTCTTCACCCAGGCCGCAAGCGTCGCGCGCGGAGCCGCGTGCGCCAAGCGTCGTCCGCGGTCAGGCGAGGCGCGCTGGCGCGCGGGGTCGTTGAACGGCGGATTCATCATGACGCGCGCAACCCCGTCCGGGCGCAGCCCGGCAGCGGCAAAAGCGCGCGCCGGCGCCGCCACGTCGAGGGCCACGACCTGCGCCGAGAGCCCATTGAGCCGCACGTTCTCCGCCGCCAAGGCGGCGAGCGGCGGCGCAAGCTCGACCATGGTCAGCCTGATGCCGGCGACACGGGTCGCGAGCGCGAGCCCGGCCGCGCCGACACCCGCACCAAGATCGACTACCGCCTCGCCGGCACGCGCCGGAACGGCGGCCGCGAGCAGGATCGCGTCGTGACCGACACGATGGCCGCGCTTGGGCTGGCGCAGCAGCAGCCGGCCGCCGAGGACAGCATCCTCGGTCACATCGTGCTCAGTCACATCGTGAGCGGTCCGGTCCGTCCCCATCGGGGCCGCTAAGGCTTGTCGGGGCGGAGCTCGCGGCCAAGGCCGGCATCCTCGAGCAGCTGGCGGGCTTCGTCGGCACGGTCCTCCGCCACCAGGATGCGGCGCGGCAGGATGCCGATCGATCCCTCGAGCACGCTCATGTTGCGATCAAGCACCATATGCGGGATTTTGGCGCCGCCCAGAAGCGACTCGATGAACGTGACCAGCACGTCATCGTTGGTGCGGACAATTTCGCGCATACGTCTCCCTCAAGGCTGCCGACGCTCCAAGCCATCGCCGGGACATTGACCCACCTCGTCCGAAACGCCACATGAGAAGGTGGGTGTACGGCGGGTGTACAAGGCCCCTGGGCGCACTTGCCCGCCCACCATAGCGTTTCTATTGTCGCGCGTCCTTGCCTCCCGGAGTGTCCCTTGGCCGTCGTCGTCCCGTTCGAGAGCCCCGCGCCCCCCTCCATCGCCCGCCTGATCGGGTTTTTGGCCGCCGACATGGAGCGGGTCAATGCCACCATTCTGTCGCGCACCGGGTCGGACGTGACCATGATCCCGGAGGTGGCCAACCACCTGATCGCCTCCGGCGGCAAGAGGCTGCGCCCGATGCTGACGCTCGCGATGGCGCGCCTTGCCGGCTACACCGGCGACGGCCACATCAAGCTCGCGGCCGCGGTCGAATTCATGCACACGGCGACGCTCTTGCACGACGACGTCGTGGACGAGAGCGAGATGCGCCGCGGCAAGCTCGCCGCGCGGCTGCTTTGGGGCAACGAGGCTAGCGTGCTGGTCGGCGACTTCCTGCTGGGCCAGGCATTCAAGATGATGGTCGAGGTCGGCTCGCTACGCTCGCTCGAGATCCTCTCGTCGGCCGCCGCCGTCATCGCCGAGGGCGAGGTGATGCAGCTGGCCGCCGCCAAGAATACCGCCACCACCGAGGACGAGTATCTTTCCGTCATCCGCGCCAAGACCGCCGAGCTGTTCGCCGCCGCCTGCGAGGTCGGACCGGCGCTCGGCACGCGGGCGAAGGACGAGCAGTCGGCCTGCCGCTCGTTCGGGATGAATCTCGGCATCGCGTTCCAGCTGGTCGACGACGCGCTCGATTACGGCGGCAAGGCAGCGAAGCTCGGCAAGAACGTCGGCGACGATTTCCGCGAGGGCAAGATCACGCTGCCGGTGGTACTCTCCTATCGGCGCGGCTGCGAGGACGAGCGCGCCTTCTGGCGACGCACGCTGGAGCAGGGCAACGCCACCGACGCCGACCTCGATCACGCCATCGAGCTGATGACGAAGCACCGCGCCATCGAGGACACCGTGCAGCGCGCCCGCCACTACGGCGCCATCGCCAAGGACGCGCTCGCGCTGTTCCCGGCCTCACCGATGAAGGAAGCGCTGGAAGAGACCGTCGAGTTCTGCATCGCGAGATCGAATTAGGCCGTTCGACCGCTCACCGCGCGCATCACCAGCGGCACCAGCGCGAACAGCACCGCCGTCAGCCCGGCCGCGGGCAGGCCTGCCCACTCGACCAGCGGGCCGGTGACCACCGCGGTGAACACGCTCACGCCGCCCGCGAAGCTGTCGGCGACGCCGATGGCGCGTCCGCGCTCCGCCGTCGCGGCGTGATCGGCGATCAGGGCGGTTGCCGCGACGTTGGCGGCGGCCCAGCCGAGGCCGACCAGGAAGGTGCCAAGCGTGACCGACCAGAACGCGCCCGTGAACGTCACCAGGACTGCGCCGACGAGCGCGATCGCCACGCCCGGATACATGACCTGTGCGCGCCCGACGCGGTCCGCGAGCTTGCCGAGCGGGATCGTGAAGGCGAACATCCCGGCGGTGTGAAACATGTGCGAGAAGGCGATCGCGGCGAGCGAGTGCCCATGATGGGCGAGCACGAGCGACGTCAGCACCATCACAATGGTCATGTTGGCCTGCGCCGCGCAATTTGACACGATCGCCAGCCGGGTCGTCGTGCGGCGAATGAAGGCGCGGGCGCTGAAAGCGACAGGCGCTTCGGTCAACGAGCGAGCCGGCAGTGCAAAGCCTGGATAATAACGCTCGAGCTCGCTGCCGATCTCCTTCGGATCCGGCCGCACGAGGGTGACGATCGCCATGCCCGACACGATCAGTACCGGCAGCAGCAGCCATGGCAGCGCCAGCGGATCGCGGCCCATCCCGGGCGCGACCGCCTCCGCAATCGTGACCAGCGACGGGCCGATCATCAGGCCAGCGAGCGAGCCGAGCGCGACATAGCCGAGCGCCTGCCCCCGCAGTTGCGGCGGGTACATGTCGGTCACCGCCACGCGCAGCTGATGGGCGGCCGCCATGCCCATCCCGAAGGTCAGCATGCCGACGACCAGGATCGCGAAGCTGCGCAGCCCCATGGACAGCCCGACCAGCACCGCGCCGATCAGCGCGAGCGTCAATCCCATGAAGATGCCGGGCTTGCGCCCGTAGGTGTCGGTGACCTTGCCGACCGGATAGGACACCAGGAACCGGCTCAGGCCGAAGACGCCGACCGACAAGCCCGCAAGGCTCGCCGAATCGGTCAGCGCGACCACCATGAGCGGCCCGATGCCATAAGCGAGCGGCATGCCGGCGCCGGCGAACGACTGCGACAGGGCAATCAGCGCGGTGTTGCGCTTGATCAAGGGCGGGACGCGGAATGTCGCGGGCGGAGAGAGCGGCTGATGCATGCGTTCAGTCAGGTAGCAAAGTATGGCGTCCTCGCCAAACGCCGCGCCGCCATCAGCCCAGCATGGCCGAGCGCACCCACCAGGACGGCTGGCGGGCCCGCAATGTCCGCGCAGCTGCGGTCGCGTCCTTTGCGGTATCGAACAGCGCAAAGCAGGTCGCGCCCGAGCCCGACATGCGCGCCAGCCGGCAACCGGACAGCCGCCGCAGCGCGGTGAGGACATCGGCCACCACCGGCTGCAGCGCCATGGCGGGTGCTTCCAGATCGTTGCCGCGGTCGGCCAGATAGGCGAGCAAGCTGGCGCGGTCGGCCGGCGGATGGTCCTCCGACACGGTGGCGGCCCGCACCACTTTCCGGGCGCCCAATCGTTCAAACACGCCCTTCGTCGGCACCGCCACGCGCGGATTGACCAGCACCGCCGGAAGCCGTGGCAAGTCGAGCG
>DAIUEP010000038.1:9435-21072 GCA_036845065.1 Xanthobacteraceae bacterium
CGCTCGGCAAGCGCATGGACGGCCTTGAGCACCAGATTGTCCGCGATCGCGCCCGATGAGACCGCGGTCGGCCCGCGCACAGTGAGCGAAAGCCGCGGGCCGGCCGACAGCGTCAGCGCATCGCCGACCGAGGCAAAGACCACCAGGCTCTCGATGTCATGGTAGCCGTCGGGCCGCCGCCCGGCGACACGCAAAGTCAGGTTAACCTTGGCGGGCGCCCGTTCGGCGCGCGCAGATGGCACGTGCTCAACCGCCGCCGGGCCTCTTTGGCTTGGCAGCTTCTGCAGCGGAGGATGGCTCCTCGGGCAGCCCCGACTTGAGCTTGTCCTCGATCTTGGCAAGCTCATCGGCCTCAGGCTTGAGATCGCGCGCATGCGACCACTGGAAGCGCGCCTCGAGCACACGACCGACCTTCCAGTAGGCATCGCCCAGATGGTCGTTGATGGTCGGATCCTCGGGCTTGAGCTCGACGGCGTGTTCGAGGTGTTTCACGGCGTCGTCGAACTTGCCGATGCGATAGAAGGCCCAGCCGAGCGAGTCGACGATGTAGCCGTCATCGGCGCGCTGCTCGACGGCGCGCTGGATCATGCGCATGCCCTCGTCGAGATACACACCCTGGTCGACCCAGGAATAGCCGAGATAGTTGAGCACCAACGGCTGGTCGGGAAGCAGCTCCAGCGACTTCTTGAAGTCAGCTTCGGCGCGCGGCCATTGCTTGGAGCGCTCGTAGCAGATGCCACGGAAATAGTAGATCGTCCAATGCGAGCGTTCCGGGCTGCCGATGGCATTGATGCCCTTGGAATACACGTCCGCGCATTCGGCAAACTGCTTGCGGCCGCGCAGCACATTGCCGAGCGCCGTGATCGCCTCGATCTCGCTCCCGTTCTCCGCGATCAACCGATTCAGCAACGCCTTCGCCTCCTCGCTGCGCTCAAGCGCATCGAGGCCGAGGGCGCGCTGGATCTGCGCGCTGCGATACAATGGCGAGCTGACCGGCAAGCGCTCGTAGACCTTTACTGCAAGCTCGTGCTTCTTCACGCCCTCGTAGAAATCGGCGAGCGACAAGAGCGCCATCGGATGGCCGGGCGCGAGATAGAGCGCAAGCTGCAGATAGATCAGTCCGAGATCCTCGCCGCCACGGCGCCCGAGCACCGAACCGAGGCCATAAAGCACTTCGGCGGCACCCGCCTGCGGGCTGTCGGCCAGCAACGGCAAGCGTTTGCCGACGTTAAGGTCGCCGATGGCCTCGGTGATCAGAGGATGGCGTGGCAGCAGCTCGTCAAAGGCGCGATACACCTTGAGCGCCTCGTCCTTGCTGTCCTTGCCGCCCTGGCGCGACAGGTAGTTGCCGTAAGCCTGCACGATGCGCAGCTGACCACGATCGAACTGGTAAGCGCGCTCCAGGCGCTTGCCAGCGTCGCGCTTCTGGCCAGCCATATCCAGGATCATCCCGGCATGCAGGCTCTTGAATATGTTGTACCAGTCCGGCCCCACGAGCTTGTCGACGGCGTCGATGGCCGCCTTGTATTCGGTCGCGCTGGCCTGCGTCCATGCGGACAAGAGCGTGCCGGCGAGGTCGGCGACCGGCGCCCGCAACGTCTGCGCCAACTGCTGACGCGCGGCGGGATACTGCTTCTGCTTGATCGCCCGCACACCCAGCACCAGGCGAGCGATACGATCGTTCTTGTCGGCCTGCACCACCCGTTCGGCGAGCTTGACGGCTTCCTCAACCTCGCCATTGGCGAGCACCGCGAGGAACGCGCGGCTCAGCAACTCGCTGTTGCGCGGATCACCCCGCAGCGCTGCGCGATAGTGGCTGGCGGCTGCGGCGGCGTCACGCTCTACACTCGCATGACGGGCGGCGAGAAAGCTGCCGGAGACCGACGTGCGCGAATAGGACGTGGGAATCTGTGACTGGGCCACAAGCGGCGCCGACCACGTCAGAGCCACAACGGCGATGGCGGGCACCGCCGCGCGCCGGAACGAGAGCGGGGAGATCACGGCTGGATCGACTCCGTTTGGCGGCCGATCGCCATCGGCGTGACCGCAGGTCTGGGCAGAATGGCCTGTTTACGCCCGGTCCGCAAGAACGGCCCCCCGTCGGGCCCTCACAAATCCTATTCAATTCTCTGATATGGCAGCATCGTGGCCACAGCGATCACTTATTTGGACTGCCGTTACTTGAAATCCGTTTCGGACGGGGCCGTTTATTGCCGTTTCCGGCTCATTTGGACCATACCCTGATTCGGCCCCTTGATTTTGCAAGCTTTTCAATGACGACCACATTTGTGCGCGGACAGGTGGCGGCAACGCTCCGCATTCGGTTGAAACGCGCGCAGATGAGAGCGCAACCGCTTACATGTTCGGATAGCTCGGCCCGCCGCCGCCTTCGGGCGGAACCCAGGTGATGTTCTGGTTCGGGTCCTTGATGTCGCAGGTCTTGCAGTGCACGCAGTTCTGCGCGTTGATCACGTAGCGCGGCGCGCCACCCTCCTCCACCCATTCGTAGACCCCGGCCGGGCAGTAGCGCGCGGATGGTCCGCCATAGACGTCGTGCTCCGAGGCCGTCTGCAGCGCCGGATCAGCGACCTTGAGATGCGGCGGCTGGTCCTCCTCGTGGTTGGTGTTGGACAGGAACACCGAGGAGAGTCGGTCGAAGGTGAGCTTGCCGTCGGGCTTGGGATAGGCGATCGGCGCGCATTGCGAAGCCGGTCGCAACGAAGCCCAGTCGGCCTTGCCGTGCTTGAGGGTGCCGAAGATCGAGGCGCGCAGGAGCGAGTTCGTCCACATGTCGAGACCCGCGAGCGAAATTCCCACGAACGTGCCGAAGCGCGACCACAGCGGCTTGGCGTTGCGCACCTTGAAGAGATCGCAGCCGATGTCGGAGGAGCGCCAAGCCGCGTCGTAGGACGCAAGCTCGTCGCCGACACGGCCGGCCTTGAGCGCCTCCGCCACGTTGGCTGCCGCCAGCATGCCGGAGAGGATCGCGTTGTGGCTACCCTTGATGCGCGGCACGTTCATGAAGCCGGCCGCGCAGCCGATCAGCGCGCCGCCAGGAAAAGACAGCTTCGGCACCGACTGATAGCCGCCCTCGGTGAGGGCGCGAGCGCCATACGACAGGCGCTTGCCGCCTTCGAACGTGTCGCGAACGAGCGGGTGAGTCTTGAAGCGCTGAAACTCTTCGAACGGGCTGAGATACGGGTTCGCATAGTTGAGGTGAACGACGAAACCGACCGACACCAGGTTGTCGCCGAGATGGTAGAGGAACGATCCGCCGCCGGTGCGCCAGTCGAGCGGCCAGCCGAACGTGTGCTGAACCAATCCCGGCCGGTGCTTGTCGGGCGCGACCTGCCAGAGCTCCTTGAGGCCGATGCCGTACTTCTGCGGCTCGCGGTCCTGCTCCAATCCAAAGCGCGCGAGCAGCGTCTTGGTCAGGCTGCCGCGCGCGCCTTCTGCGAACAGCGTGTACTTCGCCCGCAGCTCGACGCCGCGCGTGAACGAGTCCTTGGGCTCGCCGTTCTTGCCGATGCCCATGTCGCCGGTGGCGACGCCAACCACCGCACCCCTGTCCGAATAGAGCACCTCGGTCGCCGCAAAGCCCGGAAAGATCTCGACGCCCAGCGCCTCCGCCTTGGTGGCAAGCCAGCGGCAGACGTCGCCAAGCGAGACGACGAAATTGCCATGATTGCTCATGAGCGGCGGCATGAGCATGTTGGGCAAGCGGATCGCGCCTGCCGGCCCCAGCATGTAGAATCGATCCGCGCTCACTGCGGTCTTGATCGGTGTCTCCTCGCCGCGCCAGTCCGGCAGCAGCCGGTCGAGCCCGATCGGATCGATCACCGCGCCCGAGAGGATATGGGCGCCGACCTCGGAACCTTTTTCGAGCAGCACCACCGAGACGTCCGGCGCGAGCTGCTTGAGGTGGATGGCGGCGGCAAGGCCCGCCGGCCCGGCGCCGACGATCGCCACGTCGAATTCCATCGCCTCGCGGGCGGGCAGTGCCTCGGCGCTCATGCGCGCTCCCGACTCAGTGTGGCCGTCAGCCACACATTTTCCTGTGTTTCACGAAATGCGTCACGTGACAATTGTCATTGGGCTGATCCGTCCGGGTGAACCGCAGCAACGGCCGGGCAACGCGCATAGTTTGATGTTCGGACCGCTTGGCCTAAACTCGCTGCCAACCCCAGGATCCGACTGATGATCGCCGATCACGACAAAGCCGCCCGAGAGCTCATCGCCTTCTATCACGAGGCGGGCGTCGACGCGGCCATCGGCGAGGATCCGGTCGACCGGCTGGCCGCGGACGTGGTGGCGAAAGACCTGGCGGCCAAAGACGTGGCCCCGGCGCTCGCAATGCCGGATGACGACGCGGCACGCGCCAGCGCTCCCGTTCGTGAGCGCGCCGCTCCGAGCCGCTCCACTCCCCCAGTCCCGCCGGCGAGCCGCACCCGCGCCGAGTCGCCGCAGGCGCCGGCCGTGCCGGAGGCCGCCATCATGGCGGCGCGCACGGCCGCGCGCAGCGCCGCAAGCCTCGAAGAGCTGCGCGCCATCCTCGACCGCTTCGAAGGCTGCGCGCTGCGGGCCACCGCGACGCAGCTCGTCTTTGCGGACGGCGATCCGCAGGCGCGCCTGATGTTCGTGGGCGAGGCGCCTGGCCGCGACGAGGACATCGCGGGCGTGCCGTTCGTGGGCCGCTCCGGCAAGCTCCTCGACCGCATGCTGGCCGCGATCGGGCTCGATCGCAAAAGCGTCTATATCGCCAACATCGTGCCGTGGCGCCCGCCCGGCAACCGCACGCCGACGCCGCAGGAGACCGCGATCTGCCTGCCCTTCACGCAGCGCCAGATCGAGCTGGTCGATCCCGACGTGCTGGTCTGCCTCGGTAATCCCTCGACGCAAGCGCTGCTCGCGACCAAGGAGGGCATCACCAAGACGCGCGGCCGCTGGTTTCGCTTCCAGACCGGCACGCGTGAGATCCGCGCCATGCCGACGTTCCACCCGGCTTTCCTGTTGCGCAATCCGGTCAGCAAGCGCCTCGCCTGGCGCGACTTCCTGGCGATCAAGAAGGCGCTTGCCGCGCAAGCGTCATAGCACCGGCGCGTAGTCGCCGCCCATCCGCCTGCTCGGGTCACCCCGTCACCGCGAACTTGATCGCGAACAGCACGGCCAGCGCCAGCACGGCGGGCTTTGCCTCGGCAAACTTGCCGGCAATGATCTTGGCCAGCGCATAGGTGATGAAGCCGAGCCCGATGCCGGTCGCGATCGAATAGGTGAGCGGCATGGTGATGGCGGCGACCACGGCCGGTGCATATTCGGTGATGTCGTCCCAGGCGATCTCGGCGAGACCTTGCGTCATCACACAGGCGACATAAAGCAGCGCCGCCGCCGAGGCGTAGGCCGGCACCATGCCGGCGAGCGGCGAGAAGAACAGCGCCAGCAGAAAGAGCATCGCCACGAACACCGCGGTGAGACCGGTTCGGCCGCCGGCCGAAACGCCGGCCGCGCTCTCGATGTAGCTCGTCGTGGTCGAGGTGCCGATCAGCGATCCGAACATGGCGGCGAAGCTGTCGGCGATCAGCGCCTGTTTCATGCGCGGCAGGTTGCCGTCCGCATCAAGGAGGCCGGCGCGATGGGTGACGCCGATCAGCGTGCCGGCATTGTCGAAAACGTCGATGATCAGGAAGCTGAAGATGACGACCAGGAACGTGAGCTCGAAGGTGCGCGAGAAGTCGAGCTGGAGGAGCGTCGGCGACAATGACGGCGGCATCGACACGACGCCGGAATAGCTCGCAAGCCCAAGCGGAACGCCGATCACCGAGACGATAAGCACGCCGATGAGAATGCCACCGACGACACGGCGATAGGTCAGCGCCACGATCAGCACGAAGCCGAACAGGCAGAGCACCGCCGGCCATTGCGTCAGGTCGCCCAGCGTCACCAGCGTGGCGGGACTCGCGACCACGATCTTGGCCTGCTCGAGCGCGATGATGCCAAGGAACAGCCCGACGCCGGCGGAGATCGCGAGCTTGAGGTTCTTCGGAATGGCATTGATGACATATTCGCGAATGTGGAACACCGACAGGACGAAGAACAGGACGCCGGAGCAGAACACCGCGGCCAGCGCCTGCTGCCAGCTATATTTGTAGGTCAGCACGACCGTGAATGCGAAGAAGGCGTTAAGCCCCATGCCGGGCGCGAGCGCGATCGGGTAGTTGGCGTAGAGCGCCATTACCAGCGTGGACACCGCCGCCGCGATGCAGGTGGCGACGAACACCGCGCCCTTGTCCATGCCGGCATTGCCGAGGATCGTCGGGTTGACGAAGACGATGTAGACCATCGTCAGAAAGGTGGTCAGGCCGGCGATGAACTCGGTCCGCACGTTGGTACCGTGTTCGGCAAGGCCAAAGGTGCGCTCAAGAAACGATCGGCTCCCAGGGCTGATGCCCTGTGTTCGAAGTTTGTGGTCCATCGCAGCCCCCCGGATAGCCCGCCGTCGCGAATCAAATCTCGCTTGAGCGGAACTGTCCACCTCCCAGCCCACTGCACCGGCCCGGACGAGATGCGCGCCATTCGCAATGAAGCATTGCAGATCCGCTTGCGGCGGTCTGTCGCGGCGCCTTTGCCGCACCCGCAGCATGGCCCTCATGCCTTGGCAAACGACCGTCACACGCTAGTGTAACAGGCAAGCGGCGGAGCGTCTGATGGAATTCGACCCGGTCCTTATCGCCCGACTACAGTTCGCGTTTACGGTCACGTTTCACATCATCTTTCCGACCTTCACGATCGGACTGTCGGCCTACATCGCGACGCTGCTGGTCATGGGCATGGTGACTGGCCGCGAGCGCTATCAACGCCTGGCCCAGTTCTGGACCCGCATCTTCGCGATCTCGTTCGCGATGGGCGTGGTGTCGGGCGTGGTGCTCGCCTATCAGTTCGGCACCAACTGGAGCCGCTTCTCGGTCGTTGCCGGCAACGTGATCGGGCCTTTGATCGGCTACGAGACCCTCACCGCTTTCTTTTTGGAGGCGACCTTTCTCGGCGTCATGCTGTTCGGCTGGGGACGGGTTCCTGCCGCGTTGCAGCTGTTCTCGGCGATCATGGTCGCCGTCGGCACGGTGATATCCACGTTCTGGATCATTGCCGCAAACAGCTGGATGCAGACCCCGGACGGTCACCAGATCGTCGACGGGATTGCGGTTCCGCTCGACTGGTGGGCCATCATCTTCAATCCGAGTTTCCCCTATCGCTTCGCTCACATGCTGAACGCAGCCTATTTGACGGCCGCCTTCGTGGTGCTGGCGGTCGGCGCGCGCTATATCCTGGCCGAACGGCATCCCGACCAGGCGCGCACCATGATGCGAATGGCCATCTGGCTGCTCGCCATCCTGGCGCCCTTGCAGATTCTGCTCGGCGACCTGCACGGACTCAACACCCTCAAGCATCAGCCGATCAAGATCGCCGCGATCGAGGCGCATTGGGACACGTCAGGGCCGGGCAACTTCCATGTCTTCGCCTGGCCCGACGAAGAAGCCGAGCTGAACCGGTTCGCGATCTCGATCCCGCAGGGCGCATCGCTGATCCTGACTCACCGCCTCAACGGCCAGTTCCTCGGGCTCAAGGAAGTTCCGCCGCAGGATCGCCCGTCGGTGAAGACCGCATTCTTCGCCTTTCGCATCATGCTGGCGATCGGTTTGTTCATGGTGACGGCTGCGCTGGTCGGAGCCTGGCTGATGTGGCGCGGCGTTCTGTTCGAGACTCGCTGGTATCTGCGGATCGTGGCGAACAGCTGGTGGATCGGCTTTGTGGCAGTGATCGCTGGCTGGCTCGTCACCGAAAGCGGGCGCCAGCCATGGCTGGTCCATCGCATCCTGCGCACCGCCGATGCGGTTTCACCGGTCACGGCCGCGAGCGTTGCAATCTCGCTCGCTCTGTTCGTCGTGATCTACGGAATTGTATTCACAGCCGGCATCTACTACATCAACCGCTTGATCACGAGAGGCCCGCAGGGTCGCGCAGTCGAACCATCCGCGGGCGTGCCGACACGGCCGTTATCTGCCGCGCACGATGCCGGACGCGAGGCGCTCGCAAGCGGCGGCTAATGCCGCCGATTTGAAGTTCCTACGACAGTTGCCGAGGCCAGGAACTTCATATCGAAAAGCGGGATTGGCCATCGCGAGAGTGGCACGGAGCCGGCCATGCCGATCGATCTGCCTCTGATCTGGGCCGCCATCGTCGGGCTGGCGGTCGCCATGTACGTCATCCTCGATGGCTTTGATCTCGGCATCGGCGTGCTGCTTGGCTTGACCGAGCGAGCGAGCGAGCGCGATCAGATGGTCAATTCGATCGCCCCGCTCTGGGATGGCAACGAAACATGGCTGGTGCTCGGTGGCGGCGCGCTCTGGGTAGCGTTTCCGGGCGCCTACTCGGTGATCATGCCGGCGTTCTATGTTCCGGTGATCGCAATGCTGCTCGCGCTGGTGTTCCGCGGCGTCGCGTTCGAGTTCCGTGGCTTGGCGGTCGCGGGGAAATCCTTCTGGGACTTTGCGTTGATCGGCGGCTCCGCGCTCGCCGCGCTCTGCCAGGGCGCGATCCTCGGCGGGCTGATCCAAGGCATCCGGATCGAGAATGGGGCTTACGCGGGTGGCGCCTTCGACTGGGCAACGCCGTTTGCGGCGCTGTGCGCGCTTGGGGTGCTGGCCGGCTATACGCTGCTCGGGGCGGCCTGGCTGGTGCTGAAGACGGATGGCGCCGTCGCGGCGCGGGCCCGCGGGCAAGCGAAGATGCTGCTGCTCGTCGTCCTGGCGTTCATGGCGGCCGTGAGCGTGTGGACGCCGCTCGCATTTGAACGCATCGCCGAGCGCTGGTTCGCGACACCGAACATCTTTTACCTGTGGCCCGTGCCGCTGGCGACCGCGCTCACCGCCTTCGCGTGCTGGCGCGCGCTCGATCGCGGGCACGAGGTGACGCCGTTCCTGGCCGCGATCGCGCTTTTTCTGCTCGGCTATCTGGGGCTCGTGATCTCGGTTTTCCCGTACCTGGTGCCGCCCGACCTGACTATCTGGCAGGCGTCCGCCACGCCGGCGACCCAAGAGTTCATGCTGGTCGGCACGCTTGCGCTCCTGCCGATCATTCTGGGCTATCTCGTCTTCGTCTATTGGATCTTCCGCGGCAAGGTGCGTGAGGGCGACAGCTATCACTGATGTGCCCGCACCATCGCGCCGCCTGCGCTAAGGCGCCGACGCGGCGGGCGGGGCAGCCTTGCTCTGCGGCCTTATCACCGCCCAGCCGATGCGCAGGAGCGGCAGCCGTCCCGGCACCGGCCGTTCGAACGCGCGCGGCGGCACCTCGGGCACGAGGTCGGGAAAGCGCGCCTTGAGCGCAGCCGGTGGCGCGCCGGAAGTGTCCGTCGTCGGCCAGACCAGGATCGCACCCTTGGTTCGCAGATCGTCCATGCTCACCCATGGCGATCGCTCGGGCGCGGCGTCGAAGAAGAGCGAAGGCCGGCTCGGCGCCCCGACCGCAATCAGGGCGGCGGTACGCGGGTCGCCGGCGACGATCGGCAACGGACCGCCGAGCCGGCGCTGGTAGCTTTCGTCGAAGAACTGCGCCATCGCGCGCGCGGGCTGGTTGACGTTCAAGGGGATCCCCAGCCACGGCAGCACGAATATGGCGAGCACGGTCATGGCCGGAGGAACGAGCAGCAGGCCAAACCATGCCGGAATGACCAGACGCTGGTGGGCAAGCTCGATGCCGTCACCCGCCGCGACCACGATTGCAAGCGCGGAGAGGATCACCAGCGGCGCAACGCCGCCAATCGGCGTGGACATTCCGATCAGCACGGCCATGCAGCTCGAAACCAGCATGGGCAGAATCGCGAAGAAATAGACGAACTGACGCACGAACGGCTCGATCGGCCGGCGCACGATGACGGGCGCGGGTTCGCGCTCGCCCCAGGGCCAACCGACCACCAGCGCGACCAGAACGGCGAGGCCAGCGTGGCTCCCCAGGATGAGCACCCCCTGCTTGAGCCACGCGCTGAAATTGGCGACGACGGATTCCGGCGCGCGCAGGCGGCCCCAGGTATGGAGCAAGCCGTCACTCGATTCCGCGAGCCACAACAGATGCGGGAACATGATCATCACGGCAACGATGCCGGCAAGCCACGGATCGGTCGAACCCAATGTCGCGCGCGCGCGCCTGTTCACGAGCGTAAACAGCGACAGCAGGCCGACCAGAAGGAGGCCCGCATAGGTCGTGAGCAACAGGAGGCCGATCTCGACGGCGAGTGCCACCCAGTATCCGCGCCTGCCCTCTCCGACCGCCCGCCAATAGTGGAGCAGGATGACCGCCCACAGCGGCATGGTGAGGATGACCGGGCCGAACTCCGGCGTCGGCACGGTGAAGGCGGACATGCCGGCCATCAGCAGCACCGCGAGCGCGGCCTGTTGCGCGCCGACCATCGAGCGCCCGAGCGAGAACACCGCCCAATAAGTCACCACCACGCTGATCTGCGACAAGACATAGAGGCCGAACAGCCGGTGACCGCTCAAACTATAGACGACGTCCGCGACCCAGAACGCCAGCGGCGGCCCGAGATAGGTTCCGAGTGGAAACTCATGCCCGATGGCGATCGCGGTCGCGAGGTCTCCGGGCGGCGCCGCGTAGAACAGCGCGGGCACCAACGTCCACAGCAATGCCTGCGTCAGCGCGGCAAGCCATACCGCCAGCGCCGGGCGCGAGCGCAACAACTCGACCAGAATGGAGACGTAAAGCATCAGCCCCGCACGGTTTCCGGATACGCCCGGCCAAGATTGGCCTCCTGCCAGGGCAATTCTCAGGAAAATGATGCACCGGTTTTCCGTCAGAACGTGCAATCACGCAAGAGGGCGGTTTGGAACGCAATGTGAATCAGAAGGGCAATGCGCTCGACGGAACGGCGTCCTCGGCCGCGAAGGGGCCGCACAGCCGCACCGGCGCAAAGCTGCGCCGATGATGAATCGTCGGCCCAAGCCGGGTCAACGCCTCGATATGCTCGGGCACGGCGTAACCCATGTGGCGTTCGAAGCCGTAGCCCGGATGAACGAGCGCCAGGCGCGTCATGAGCCGGTCGCGCGTCACCTTGGCGACGATCGACGCTGCCGCAATAGACGCAATGATGGCGTCACCACGGATCACCGCTTCACAGTCGCAGGCCGCGTCGATCCGGTCACGCCCGTCGACGAAGACAAGCTTCGGTCGCACCGGCAGCGCCGCCACCGCACGTGCCAGCGCCCACAACGAGGCGCGCAGGATGTTATCGCGGTCGATACGCGCCGGCGGCGCCATCGCGACCGCGACCTCGGCGCAGTCGCAGATCTTGGCATAGAGCGCCTCGCGCGTGGCGCGATCGAGCCTCTTGGAGTCGTCGAGGCCGCGCGGCACGCGCCGGGGATCGAGAATGACGGCGGCGGCTACGACCGGCCCCGCCAGCGGCCCCCGTCCGGCCTCGTCGCAGCCCGCGACCGGCCAGATGCCGCGCTTGAGCGCCGCGCGCTCGCGGCGAAACGTCGGCTTCGGCTCCTCCTCCCCGAGCGGAAGGCGGGCCGCGGGTGCGCCGGCGTTGCGACTGCTGGCGTTGCGACTGCTGGCGTTGCGACT
>DAIUEP010000038.1:21172-25777 GCA_036845065.1 Xanthobacteraceae bacterium
CCGCGGGTGCGCCGGCGTTGCGACTGCTGGCGTTGCGACTGCTGGCGTTGCGACTCATGCCGCGATGGTGCGGAGCGCGCGGCGCAAGTCAATGCGGAGGAAGGCGCCCCCTGAGACGGGCTGCGCGCAGAGACCCGCCAAGTGCAACTTGGCGGGTCTCATACGGCGTGGTCAGTCCCGGGCGTCTGCGGGGCTGCTACTACCGCAACCGGGAGGACAGGCCTTGCAGCTTGCCCCCCATCGTTGGCCGGGGCGGAACATTGATCAAGGGACCGCGCCCGCGGGTGGCAACGGCGGTATTGGCCCCGCCTACCTTGGTGCCCAGCGTGCAGGTGCACGGCTCGACATATTCGCACTTGGGGGCAAGAACCGGGCCGGTGCATTTGACGGTGCACTTTTGCGTGCCGCCACCGGGACAAGAGCCGGCCGCGGCGGCCGTGCCGGAGCTCGCGGCGACCGCGGTGAGCGCAACGGCGAGAAAGGCGGCGGAACGAGTGGCTGACTTGATGGCGCTGATGGTCATGGCTAACTCCCCTGGTTCTGCCGGACATCCCGGCGTTCAACGATGGGAGGAGCGTAGGCGGCCCCGGCCTCCGCCGATGTGCTGACCATCACAAAAAGGACGGTTGAACCGCCTGCGGCTACCCCGGCGGCCCTTCCGACATAGCTCTCAAAACAAGCTCAACTGTGCGGCCTCGCTGCGCGGTGGCGAGAAATGCTCGGTCGTCAGCTTCACCCGCGTCTTGTTGAGGCCGAACTTTTCGCAAGCGGCCTCGAAGCGCCGCCCGATCATCCAGGCGATCGGCCCCGTGCCGGTCATGCGCTTGCCGAACTCGGAATCGTAATCCTTGCCGCCGCGCAGGTCGCGGATCAGACTGAAGACATGGCGGTAACGGTCTGGAAAATTCGCCATCAGCCACTCGCGGAACAGATCGCGCACTTCGATGGGAAGCCGCAGCAGGACGTAACCCGCGCTTTGCACGCCCACCGCCGACGCCGCGTCGAGGATGCGCTCGATCTCCGCGTCGTTGATCGCGGGAATAATGGGCGCAACCATGACCGATGTCGGCACGCCCGCCTGCGCCAGCTCGCGCAGCGCGTCGAGACGCCGCCGCGGCGTTGCGGCCCGCGGCTCCATCACCCGCGCGAGCTTGGGATCGAGCGTGGTCACCGAGAGCGCAACCTTGGCCAGATTGCGTTTCGCCATGCGCGAGAGAATGTCGAGGTCGCGCAGCACCAGCGCCGACTTGGTGACGATCCCGACCGGATGCCCGAAGCGCTCGAGCACCTCGAGAATGCGCCGCATGATCTGATGCTGCCGCTCGATCGGCTGATAGGGATCGGTATTGGTGCCGATCGCGATCATGCGCGGCGAATACTGCGGGTCGGACAATTCGCGCTCGAGCAGTCGCGGCGCGTCCGGCTTGGCAAACAGCTTCGATTCGAAGTCGAGCCCCGGCGACAGGCCGAGATAGGCGTGAGTCGGTCGTGCGTAACAATAGACGCAGCCATGCTCGCAGCCACGATAAGGGTTGATCGAGCGATCAAACGATATGTCGGGCGAATCGTTGCGCGTGATGATCCGGCGCGCGGCATCGATCGCGACCGTGGTCTTGAACGGCGGCAGGTCCTCGAGCTTGCGCCATCCGTCGTCGAACGCGACTCGCGCCAGCGTCTCATAGCGCCCGGAGGCATTTGATTGCGCGCCGCGACCGCGCCGGCGGTCGGCATCAACGGCGACCTCAGCGTCGGGGGGCTGACCGAGGTCGACCGCGGCTGGCGGGACTTGTGCCGATCCCGGCGGGCCGCGGCGCGCAAAACCGCCTGCCGGTACAGAGGGGGCTGCCGGCGGGCGTTGGAGGGCGGAAGAGGAACGAGCCATGGCCATTGTGTAGCTGAGAATTAGGAACAAAACAAGAACAATTCGTACGCCTCCCATGCTCGCCGCATGTCGTAGGGCGAGCCTGGCGCCGCCCCATGATATGGTGCCCGCTGGATGAGGCCGGGAGGGGTGCGCCGCATGATCAGCGTGGTGATCGGCACGCACGATTCGGAGGTACTGTTGGTACCGACGCTGGCGGCGCTGGTTCCTGGCGCAGTCGCGGGGGTCGTGCGCGAAGTCATTGTGGCGGACGGCGGCTCGATGGACGAGACCGCAAGGGTCGCCGACGTGGCCGGCTGCCGTTTCATCGCTTCTGCGGAACCGCTCGGAGCACGGCTGTCGGCGGCAGCCGCGACAGCGCGCAGTCATTGGCTCTTGTTTCTCTCGCCCGGAAGCGTGCTCGGCACCCGCTGGATCGATGAGGTCCGGCGCTTCATGCATGAGACCCAAATGCACGAGCCCGAAGCGTCACCCGCGCGGGCAGCGGTATTTCGGCCGCGCGCACGGCGCGGGGCGCGCCTGACCACGGCCTTGACCCTGATAGCGTCAGCCCTTGGAACCCGCCCGCGTCCGGAGCAGGGCTTGCTGATCGCGAAACCACACTATGACGCCATCGGCGGCCACCATGCCGACCTGACTGATCCCGAAACCGATCTGCTGCGCCGCATCGGGCGGCGGCGGATCGAAGTTCTGAGCAGCAGAGCGGGATTGCTGGGCGACTAAGCAGCAAGCGTGCTAACAATCAGGTGACGCCGGTCGCCTGCAAAGCAAAAGAAGCATAGAAGCAAAAGAAGCATAAGAAGCATCGGACGAGTTGGGAGGACGATCATGATACGATCCGTGCTGGCCACCGTGGCCGCAATAACATTCTCGCTCGGGGCATCCGCGGACGCCGCTGAAGTCACGGCGCTGGTCACCAATGCCTTGAAGTCGACGCTGACGGAGCTTGCGCCGGTGTTCGAGAAGGCGAGCGAGCACAAGCTCAACGTCACCTTCGGCTCGACCGAGCCGTTGAGGGCGCGCATCGAGAAGGGTGAGCCGATCGACGTCGCGGTCATTGGCGAAGGCGCGATCGATCAGTTGATGAAGCAGGGCAAGCTCATCGCCGCCACCCGCGTGGTCGTCGCCCGCTCCGGCCTCGGCATCGCGATCCGCAAGGGCGCACCAAAACCCGATGTCGGTACGACCGAAGCCTTCAAGCGCACGCTGCTCGCCGCAAAATCGATCTCATTCAACGAACAGGGGTTGACCGGCATCTACCTCTGGAGACTGTTCCAGCGGCTCGGGATCATGGACGAGGTCAAGTCGAAGTACAAGAACGGCTCCGGCGCCGAGCTCGTCGCAAAGGGCGAAACCGAAATCGGGCTGACGCAGGCGAGCGAGGTCGCATTGGTTGCCGGCGTCGAGCTCGGCGGCCTGCTGCCGCCGGAGATTCAGAACTACACCGTGTTTCCCGGCGCGGTCATCAGCAACGCCAGGCAGCCGGCAGCGGGCAAGGCACTGCTCGAGTTCCTCGCCACGCCCGACACCGCCAAGGTGATGAAAGCGAAAGGCCTCGAGCCGGGGAGCTGATACGCGAGCATCCCGGCCGAGCGCGAACCACGCCTCACGACGCCCTAACGCAAGGCCCACACGACAAGCCAATGCGTCACTCAGGAGGAAGGCCATGATGAAATCCGTGACAGCTGCGACGACTCGATTTGCCATACTGCTGGCTTTCGGCGTTTCCGCCAACGCCGCCGAGATCAAAGTCTTGAGCTCGAATGCCCTGAAATCAGCGCTCGAAGAGGTCGCTCCGCAATTCGAGAAGGCGACCGGGCACAAGCTCGTGTTCGTCTGGGGCGCGGCGGTCCCATTGCGGGCGCAGATCGAGAAGGGCGAGGTCTTCGATTCAACCATCCTGAACACGCCCGGGATCGATGCGCTCATTACCCAAGGCAAGCTCGACAGCGCGACCCGCACGCCGCTGGCGCGCTCGGGCGTCGGCGTTGCGGTCCGCAAAGGCGCCCCCAAGCCGGACATCAGCACGACCGAGGCGTTCAAGACTGCGCTCCGCAATGCCAAGTCGATCACCTATGTGGAGCAGGGCGCGACCGGTATCTATCTGAAGGAGCTGTTCGTGCGGATCGGGATCGCGGACGAGATCAAGTCGAAGCTGAAGCTCGCACCGACCGCCGCCGCTGAATTCGTGGCCAAGGGCGAGGCCGAGATCGGCATGACCCAGATCAGCGAAATCCTGCCGTTTGCGGGCGCCGACCTGGTCGGCCCGCTGCCGGCCGACATTCAGCTCTATACGAGCTTCGCGGGCGCCAACAGCGCGGCCACCAAGCAGTCCGATGCCGGCAAGGCGCTGCTCAAGTTCCTGACCACGCCCGACACCGCGAAGGTGATGAAGGCCAAGGGGCTCGACCCCGCGAGTTGAAACAGCCCAGGCCATTTCACTAGACCGTATCCCGCTCTCTTATTGAAGCGGACCTTATTGGTGAGCGCTGACTCCCGTCGCGGCACGGCGGGACTCCCTCTCCCCACTGGGGAGAGGGTGGGGGTGAGGGGGTTCAGCTCTCTCGATAGTTTGTAACCCCTCACCCCACCCCTCTCCCTTCGGGAGAGGGAGCCGGCCGCAATCGCGGCTCTGCCGCGCCTTGAATCCATTCGACCGAAATCCGCTCTAGAGCAGATTTCGCTCAGTTTGAATCGGGTCGGAATACCCGCCTCATCCTGAG
>DAIUEP010000039.1:0-25589 GCA_036845065.1 Xanthobacteraceae bacterium
GCTGGATCGTCGACAGCCGCGACGAGGCGACCGGCGAGCGGCTCGACAATCTCGAGGACCCGTTCCGGCTCTACCGCTGCCACACCATCATGAACTGCGCCAACGCCTGCCCGAAGCACCTCAATCCGGCCAAGGCGATCGCCGAGATCAAGCAGAAGATGGTCGAGCGGAAGGTATAGTCCGCATTGCGGACATTGGCCCCCGATTTCGACCCCGCCGTCGTTGCCGCAATCGACGCGCGGCTTGCGGCGGTCGTTCGCGACCATCATGCCGTGGTGCTGCTCGCGATCGAGAGCGGCAGCCGCGCCTGGGGTTTCCCCTCGCCCGACTCCGACTACGATTGCCGCTTCATCTATGTGCGCCGGCGCGAGGATTACCTCGCGCTCTACCCACCCCGCGACGTGATCGAGTTCCCGCTCGACGGCGCGCTCGACGTCAACGGCTGGGACCTCGGCAAGGCGTTGCGGCTGCTGCTCAAGGGCAATGCGGTCGTGATCGAGTGGCTCACGTCGCCCTATGCCTACGCGGGCGATCCGCAGTTTCGCGACGAGGCTTTGGCGCTGGCCAAAGTGGCGGCACGGCCGGCCGCAATCGCAAGACATTATCTGCATCTCGGCGAGCGCCAGCGGCGCACCTACTTCGCGGACCATCGCGCGGTCGAGCTGAAAAAGCTGTTCTATGCGCTGCGCCCGGCCATGGCGTTGCGCTGGCTGCGGCTGCATCCCGGCGCGGCGGTCGCACCGATGCATTTTCCGACGCTCGTCGCCGACAGCGACTTGCCGGCCGAGGTCGCGGCCATCGTTCAAGACCTGCTCAACCGCAAGGCCATCACGCGCGAGCTCGGCACCGGGCCGCTGCCGGCGCCGGTCGCGGCGCTGATCGATGCCGAATTTGCGGTCGCGCGCGAGGTCTGGCCAGCCGTGTTGGCGGGCCCGGAGCCCGCGATCGTTGCGGCCGCGAACAAGTTGTTCCGGCGCTGGGCAGGCGCCTCGCCATAGCGTCGCCGTCGCGCTCGGCGATCTTGCACGCCATCGGCAACCAAGGAGGAGATGATGATCGATCACGTGGGCTTTGCGGTGTCGGACTTCGAGCGCTCGAAGGCGTTCTATCTGCAGGCGCTGGCGCCGCTTGGCTATTCGATCTTTCGCGAGCGCGCGCTCGACGGCGGCGGCGGCCGTGCCGGCTTCTGGGCCGACGGCAAACCGGACTTCTGGATCGGCAGCGGGACCGCGCTCAAAGGCATGTTGCACGTCGCGTTCACGGCCAAGGATCGCGCCACCGTCGACGCCTTCCATCGCGCCGCGCTCACGGCCGGCGGCAAGGACAACGGCGCACCGGGCGTGCGGGCGCATTACCATCCGAGCTACTATGGCGCCTTCGTGCTCGATCCAGACGGCCACAATGTCGAGGCCGTGTGCCACACGGGGTGACAGCGCGGTGACCGATGCCAAGCGCGACCTATCGGCTGATCTGGCAGGCGCTGCGCCAGCGTCGACAGATCACGTTTTCCTATCACGGGCTCCCGCGCGAATGCTGCCCGGTGATCCTGGGCTATGCCGCTGACGGTCGCGAGGTGCTGTTTGCCTATCAGTTTTCAGGCGCGACCAGCAGCAAGACGAAGCTGCCGCAATGGCGCTGCTTTTATGTCGAAGGCATCGGCGATCTTCGGTCGCGACCGGGATACTGGCTCGAAGGCACGAGCCACACGCAGGCGCAGACCTGCGTGTATTTCGTCGATGTGGACGTCAATGTGCCGGACACGCTGGGCGCCGATGAGCCGCGGCCATTCGGCGCGGACGCGCTGCGGCCACCACGGCGCGCCTGATCACTTGTCGCGCCCGATCTTCTTGTGGCGCTGCGCGAGCGTGCGCAGCCGCAGCGCGTTGAGCTTGATGAAGCCCGCGGCGTCGCGGTGGTCGTAGGCGACCTTGCCTTCCTCGAACGTCACCAGATCCTGGTCGTAGAGCGAATACGGGCTCTGGCGGCCGATCACCGCGACCGAGCCTTTGTAGAGCTTGAGCGTCACCGTGCCGGTGACGAACTCCTGGCTCTTGTCGATCGCGGCCTGCAGCATCTCGCGCTCGGGCGTGAACCAGAAGCCGTTGTAGATCATCTCGGCGTATTTCGGCATCAGCTCGTCCTTGAGATGGCCGGCGCCGCGATCGAGCGTGATCTGCTCGATGCCGCGGTGCGCCGCATAGAGGATCGTGCCGCCCGGCGTTTCGTACATGCCGCGCGACTTCATGCCGACGAAGCGGTTCTCGACGAGATCGAGCCGGCCGATGCCGTTCGCCCGCCCGAGCTCATTGAGGGCGGCCAGGAGCTGTGCCGGCGAGAGCGCCTTGCCGTTGAGCGAATTGGCATCGCCACGCTCGAAGCCGACCGTGATGACCGTCGCCTTGTCGGGCGCATTCTCCGGATCGACGGTGCGCGAATAGACGTAGTGCGGCACCTCCTGCGCCGGGTCCTCCAGCACCTTGCCCTCCGAGGAGGCGTGCAGCAGGTTGGCGTCGACCGAGAACGGCGCCTCGCCCCGTTTGTCCTTGGCGATCGGGATCTGATGCTGCTCCGCGAACGTGATCAGCGCCTCACGCGAGCGGAACTCCCATTCGCGCCAGGGCGCAATCACGGTCACGTCGGGCTTGAGCGCGTAATAGGCGAGCTCGAAGCGCACCTGATCGTTGCCCTTGCCGGTCGCGCCATGGGCGACCGCATCGGCGCCGACCTTTTCGGCGATCTCGATCTGCTTTTTGGCGATCAGCGGGCGCGCGATCGAGGTGCCGAGCAGGTATTGCCCCTCGTAGAGCGCGTTCGCCCGGAACATCGGATAGACGTAGTCGCGGACGAACTCCTCGCGCAGATCCTCGATGAAGATGTTCTGCGGCTTGATCCCCAGGAGCAGCGCCTTGTCGCGTGCGGGGGTGAGCTCCTCGCCCTGGCCGAGGTCGGCCGTGAAGGTGACCACCTCGCAGCCATAGGTGGTCTGCAGCCATTTCAGGATGATCGAGGTGTCGAGCCCGCCCGAGTAGGCGAGCACGACTTTCTTAACGTCGTTGGGCATTCGGCGTCCTTGCTCGAAAGGCCGCGGAAGCGGCCAAAATCGCGCGGACTATAGGGAGAATGCCTTCGGGCGCAAGCGGTGTGACGCCGGCTATTGAGTCGTGACCGGGGCGAGCTTGATGCTGTCGTAGAGCGCGAAGGCCTCCTGCTCGCGGCCCTGCCCGCAGGCCTTGCGGGCGCGCATCATGGTGAAGAACGCCTGCGCCAGCGCCTCGCCAGCGATATCCTGCGCCTCACCGTGGCGCTCGATCAGGATGACGAACTGCAGGTCGCGCTCCGCGCAAGCCCGAGTGGTCTGGCTGGGCCGCGCGGCGTCCGCCGCCAGCGCACCGAAGGTCGAAGCGAGCAACGCTGTCGTGGAAAAGGCCTTGGTCAAGTAACGCATCGGGTCCTCCATCAGGGATGCGCCCTTCTTAGATCGAATGCCGGCGCGGTAAATCCGCCGATTGGAGGATGCCCTGGCGCCTGGTGCGCGCCGCGCGGGCTTCAAAAACGCATGGCTCATGAGGGACTTATGCCGATCCGCCGGCGTGGTGCGCAGTCCCAGGACTGAAGTATGGGGCCTTCAAATGCCGCGCCGATTGCGCTCTTATGGCCTCATGCGCAGCCTGATGGTCTTTGCCCCGCTCGCGGGCACCGCCTCCCCGGCGCTTGCCGCTTCCAGCGTCGCCTTCTCGCGCGAAGCGACGGTGCGCTGACGCCGATCGGATCACCCGTGTCCCGACGCTCCGACATCGAGACCGCCCTCAACCAGCTCGCGCCACACATCCCCGGCCATGAGTTCGGCGCGGTGGTCGACCATGCGCTCGACAGCCGCGGCCTGCGCCAGGCCGCGCCCGAGGAGGCGGCATGGCTCTCGCTCGTCGCCTACGTGCGGCACGTCTTCACCGACTATGACGCGCTGCGCGACCAGGATTACGACGAGGACAGCGCGCGCTTTTTCGTCGCCGAAGAGATCGAAGCGGTGCTCAAGGGCTGGGGCGTGCGGCGACGGCTGGTGCCGGGAGATTGAGCCGGTGCGGCGAGCACCGATGGAATCCCGCGCTGATTTCGTTTCGCCAAAACTGTCTCCGTCCTATCCTCCCGTTCGCTCCCGCGGAAGCGGGAGCCCAGTCTTTGAGAAATTGGAATATCTGGAATACCGGTCCCCTGGGTCCCCACGCCGCGACACGCCGCATCAATGAAAGAACGGCGGACGATAGAACGTCAGCAGGCGTCCGCAGATCAGGACCCCGATCCACATCGACAGCGAGGTCGCGGCGATGATCTTGATCCGCAGCGGCACGTCGGCATGCGGGGGAAGCATCTTCACCTCCCGGAACGCGCTGGTGCCGTAGAAGGCCAGAATGTTGAGGCCGGCGACGCCCATGAATGCCGCCTTGAAATAGAACGCGTTGTTGTAGGCGTACTGCTCTGGATAGCCGAAGAAGAAGACGATGCCGGTGAGCACATTGCCGATGAAGCCGGCAATGCCCCATGGGATCAGACGATGGATGGCGCCAGGCGCAATGCCCTTCGCCAGTCCGAGCGCGCGCAGGTCGAACAGGCCGACGGTGCCGATGAGCAGCGACAGCCCGATATAGTGCAAGGTCTCGCAGAGCGGCCATAGCCACGGATGGCGGATGACGAAAAAGTGCAGATCGGTGCTGCGGACGAAAACCTCCCACGGTTCCATCACACGCCTCTCGTCACATGATCGCCGGGATGCCGAGGAGCTCCCATCGATAGGTGTAGGCCAGGAGCCGCCCGGCCGCGATGGCGGCAAGCCAGGAGGCGATCGAGACAAGCGCGAGCATCCTGTCCTCTCGCTCGAGCGGCGTTTGATCCACCTGCGGATCGTCGAAGATCCGCGTCCTGATCCGGCGCAACACCACCACCGCAACCGCGATCAGCACAAGCTTGGCATAGAAGAGCGGGTTGGTGAGCGCCTTAGTCGGATAGGCGATCAACAGCAGGATGCCGCTCACGGCATTCACCGCCAAGGCAAGCCAGAGCACGGGAAAGAATTTAGCCATCGGTGCGAGCGCCATCCGCGGCGCAAGACCGAGAATACGCAGGTCGATCGCGATGCTGCCGCCGGCCAGGAACCCCATGCCGAGAGTGTGAAGCGTAATGATCGCCGGATAGACGAAGACCGACGGCGTCTCGCGGATGAAGGTGCTCAAAGCGCCGTTTTCGACGAAGGCGAGAAACGAGTCCATGCGATCTCGCCTTTGTTGCAATGACAGAGCCGGCCCTCACCTCTTCTCAACGCTAGGCCGCCCGGGCGAATTCCTCCAGCACGGATTTTTCGAAGGCGAGCGCCTTCTGCACGCTCGGGCGGCGCTGCATGCGCTCGAAATGCGCGGAGCAGTTCGCAAAGCCGGACGGATCGACATCCAATTGCGTGCCGCGCCGAAGGCACCAGAAGAAATGCGCGTCCGCCGCGGTGAAGTGATCGAAGAAGTATTCGCGCCCGGCCAGCATGTCGTCGGCGACCTGGTAGTTCTCGAACAGCATCTCCTTCGCGAGGCGCCGCACGCTGGCGTCTGCCCCCGGCACGTCGCAGACCTTGGGCGGCGAGTTGATCCGGGACAGAAACGGATGAATGCCCGAGGCGCACCAGGCGAGAATCGAGATCGCCTGCAGCTCCTGCCACGGATCGGCCGGCAAGAGCTTCGCCTGCGGGAAATTGCGGGCGATCCAGCTTTGAATCGCAACGTTCTCCGTCAGCGGCCTTCCGTCGACCATGAGCAGCGGCACCTTGTGCCTGGGATTGAGCTTGAGGTACTCGGCCGACATATGCTGGCCCTTGCGGAAATTGAGCGGCCGCACCTCGAATGTCGCGTTCGCCTCGGTGAGCGTCACGTAGGGAACGAGCGAGCACGCATTGGGCGCGTAGTAGAGCACGATGTCCATTGAAGTCTCCAAAGGCACGCAAATAGCCCGCGCACGCCAGGCTGGCGGCGGCTCCGTTCACCTGCCCAAGCCTACATCGGCTCCCGGCAGGGCACTAGCGCCGCCGATTTGAAGTTCCTACTACAACGGGTGCAGCAAACTCGGTTAGGAACTTCAAATCGAAAAGCGGCACTAGAATCATAGAGTTGCTAGTGCCCCTTTGTTTCCGAAGTTCGTGTCAGAGCATGCTGAGACGTATCACGAACTTCGGAAACGGGGCACTAGCGGACCCGCTGCCGCGCGGAGCCCTGTCAGCGGGCGGCGCGGACGGCTTCGAGCTTCTCGTCGAAGAGCGTGATCGGAGGATAGGCCTCGGAATCGGTCACGACATCGAGGACGGTCGTGACTTTGGCCGTCAGGGCTTCACGCAAGGCCGGCAGAAAGTCCCCCGGCGCCTCGATGCGCACGCCCCGGCATCCGCAGGCCTCGGCAATCCGCGCATGATCGACGGGCGTGAACAGGCAGGCGTTGGTATGCCTGCCGAACTTAACGTCCTCGGCATCCTTCTGATATCCGAGCACGCCGTTATTGAGCACGATAACGACGACCGGCAGGTTCATCCGCCGCGACGTTTCGAGCTCGGACCAGACATGCGCGAAACCGCCGTCGCCGACGACGGCAAGCACGGGATGATCCGGTCGCGCAACTTTCGCCCCGAGCGCAAGCGGCAAACCCCATCCGAGGCCGGCAATCCCGCGCGGCGTGATGAAGCGCATCCCGGACACCAGCGAGCGCAGGTAACAGGCGATCCAAAGCGTCGAATAACTCGCATCGGCGACAATGATGGTATCCTTGGTGAGCACGGTTTGCATGTCGGCCATCAGACGCTCGGGCCGCACCGGGGACTGGTTGGAGCCGAGCAGCGGTCGGATGTCGTCCGCATGCCGCGCCCGCGCCGTCGCAATGGCGCGTTCAAGATCGGGCATTCGCGAGCGACGCCCGGCGAGCCTGCGCGTGAGCTCGGCAAGCGCGAGCTTGGCGTCGCCCAAGAGCCGCAGCGCTTCGTAATTGCGGCCGATCTCGCCCGCATCGATATCGATGTGAATATAGGTGGCGGCCTGCGGATAGGCCGTCCAGGAATCGGTGCCGTTCTGATTGGTGCGGGTGCCGACGAGTAGAACGACATCGGCTTGTTCAATCAGCGGCCGCAAGTGGCGCGCCGGCGACAGCCGGCCGAGCGCATAACCGGCGACGCCGAGCGACAAGGGATGATTTTCATCAACGGCGCCTTTGCCCATGACGGTCGTGAGCACGGGGACCTGCGCTTGCCGCTGGAGCTCGGCGAGCTCGGCGCAAGCGCCCGACAAGTGGACGCCGCCGCCCGCGACCACAAGCGGCCTTTTCGCGTTAGCCAGCAGATCGGCGGCCCGATCGAGCAGGGCCGGCTCGGGAACGAAACGGTCAAGCGGAAAATGCCCCAACTGCGTGCGCCTGCTCGACGCCGCCGGGGCCGGCTCGAGCAGCAGATCCGCCGGCAGCAGCAGGACAACCGGCCCCGGCCTCCCACCCGTCGCCATCGCAAAGGCGAGATCGACATACTCGGCGGCCCGGCTCGGCTCGACCAGCTTGCGAACCCATTTGGCGACGCCGGAAAAGAGCGCGAAGTGATCGAGCTCCTGAAATGCATTGCGGTCGGCGTGCGGCCGGTTGACCTCCTGCACCAGCGCGACGACCGGAACGGAGACTTTCAGGGCCTCGGCAAGACCGGGCACGAGCAACGTTGCGGCCGGACCATTCTGCGCCGTGACAACCGCCGCGCGCGATTGCACGCGGGCAAAACCATCCGCCATCGCGGCTCCGGCGTTTTCCGTCCTATAGGTGATCTGCTTAACGCCGAGGTCTTCGAGCGCGAGAATGACGGCCGATGGGAGGCTCTGCGAGAAGACCGATGTCACGCCGTGGCGGACCAGAGCGGCGGCGATGGTCTGCGCGACGGTTGGATTTTGACCCATACAACGATCTGCAGGAGTGAGCGAAAGGCGCTTTCAAAAAGCAATACATACGTACGACTAAATGTAAAGGTCGCGCCGCAATTGTCGCGTTGTCAAAGGGCGTCCCGGTTCTTACGATCAGCGAAGGTGTGGTAACGATCACCCATCCTCGTCGTTGCCGGGCTTGACCCGGCAATCCATCCCTTCGCGGGAGCCAATGCGAAAGCGATGGATGCGCGGGTCAAGCCCGCGCATGACGAGTCGGTGTTTGTGTAGATGCCGGCGGACGAGACATTCGCATGACGAAAATTGCATTTCTAGGCACCGGCACCATGGGGCAGGCCATGAGCCGCAACCTGCTCAAGGCGAAGTTCGCCGTCACGGTGTTCAATCGAACGATCGAGAAAGCCCGCCCGCTTGCGGAGCTCGGCGCGGTGGTGGCCGAGACTCCCCGCGCCGCCGCAACCGGGGCAGATGTGGTGATCTCGATGCTCACGGACGATGCCGCCTGCCGCGCGACATGGGCGGGGCCCCAAGGCGCGCTCGAGGCGGAACTCAAGCCCAACGCGGTGCTGATCGAAAGCTCGACGGTGTCCAACGACTGGGTGCGCGAACTGGCCGCCGCCGCGCAAAAGAAGGGAACGCGCTTCCTTGATTGCCCGGTCGCCGGCCGGCCCGACGTCGCGGTCGCCGGTCAATTGAACGTGTTTGTTGGCGGCGATGCGGCGGACTTGGAAACCGTCCGGCCGGTGCTGCGCGCCATCGGCAAGAGCATTACGCATTTCGGTCCGATCGGCTCCGGCAACGCCTTCAAGCTGATCTACAATGTCTTGGGCGCGATCCAGGTCGCGGCGCTGGCGGAAGCCATGTTCGCCGCGGAAGCCGCGGGGCTGGATTTGCGCGCGGCAGCTGAAGGTTTCGCGACCGGCGCAACCGGAAGCCCGCACGTCGTTCGCCATGCGAAATATATGTCGCTGGCGCAGCACGAGAACCCGATCCAGTTCTCCAGCCGCGGCCGGATCAAGGATATCAACTATGGCGTTGCCTTCTCGGAAAAGATCGGCGCGCAATCGGTCATCGGCAAGGCCGCAGCAAGCGTGTTCGGACAAATGATCCCCCTCGGCATGGGCGACCTCAACGACAGCGAATTGATCGACGCCTTGCGGATCGCGCACGGCCGCGCTCCGGCGGCCAAGTCGTAACGTCGTCTCCGGCCGGCATCGGGCAAAATCGGAGCTTTCACGGTCTCAGGGAGCGTCTTCATGGACATTCAGCGGGTGCGGACCAAATTCGCAGACTATGCGGAAAAGTACGAGATGATCCGCATGCGCCGCGAGGATGGAATATTGGAACTGACACTGCACACCAATGATGGCCCGCTGCGCTGGAGCCGGCAGCCGCACGCCGAGCTTGAGGAAGCATTCCTCAACATCGGCCGCGATCGCGAGAACAAGGTCGTGATCCTGACCGGGGCGGGCGATGAATTCTCAGGGCCGGTTCCCGATCCGGCGGAGAACAAGGCTTACCATCATATGGACGCCGCCCAATGGGGAGAGCTGGGGTGGGAATCGAATGGCTTGTTGACCAACATGCTCGCCATCGACGTGCCGATGATCAGCGCCGTCAACGGCCCGGCGGCGCGCCATGCCGAACTTCCAATCATGTGTGACGTCGTACTGGCGGCGGAGACGGCGAGCTTCCAGGATTCCGCGCACTTCATCGGCGGGCTCGTGCCCGGCGACGGGGTCCATGTGGTATTCCCGATGGCCATGGGGCTCAATCGCGCACGCTATTTCCTGTTGACCGGCCAGGTCATCGGCGCGCACGAGGCCAAGGCGATGGGCCTCGTCAACGAAGTCATGCCGAAGCAGCAATTGCTGCCGCGCGCCTGGGAGCTTGCGCGCACCATTCTGCGCCAGCCGGAGCTCAACCGGCGCTATGCCCGCATCCTGCTCACCGAACAGCTGCGGCGGCAGATGCGGGATCTGCTCCCCTATGGCCTCGCGCTCGAAGGCCTGGCGATCACGCAATAACGTGGCGCTCGGACAACGCGGGCCCTCACGACTGGCACACCGGGCAGAAGAACGTCGAGCGCCCGGTCTGCACGACGCGCTTGATGGTGCCGCTGCAGCCCGGCGTCGGGCAGCGCTCGCCTTCGCGGTCGTAGACACGAAAGTTGTGCTGGAACAGGCCAAGCTCGCCGTTGGTCTGCTTGTGGTCGCGCAGCGACGAGCCGCCGGCCTTGATGGCGTCCTGCAGCACCGCCTTGATGGCGTCGACCAGCCGCTCCGCGCGCTCGTTGGGCGCGCCCGTGCGCGTCGCGATGGTGGACGCGCGGCGCTTCGGTGACAGGCGCGCGCGATGCAGGGCCTCACACACATAGATGTTGCCCAGCCCCGCCACCACACGCTGGTCGGAGAGCGCGGCCTTGAGCGAGGTCTTCTTGCCCGCACAAGCGCGCGCCAGCATGGCGGCGTCGAACGCGTTGCCGAGCGGCTCGGGCCCGAGCGCACGCAACAGCGGCTCGTCATCGAGCTTCGCCCGCGGCACGAGCTTCATCGAGCCGAACCGGCGCGGATCGTTGAACGCGATCTGCGCGCCGTTCGACATGTGAAACACGACATGATCGTGCGTCGTGGCCTTGGAGCGCTCATGATAATAGGCGCCGGGCGCGCTCTCGCCGCGCTCATGCGTGACGCGGAACGAGCCTGACATGCCGAGATGCATCAGGAGGACGTCGCCCGACGACAGATCGGCGAGCAGATATTTGGCGCGGCGGCCGAGCCCGGTCACGGTCTGGCCTTCAAGCCGCGCCACGAAATCCTTCGGCAGCGGCCAGCGCAGATCGCCGCGCCGCGCATCGACCTGCGCAAAGCGCGCACCCTCCATGACGGGCGCCAAGCCGCGCCGGACGGTCTCGACTTCGGGCAGTTCGGGCATGATTAACCGCTCTCCGGACGAGACATAGCGCCTCTTCCGGCCGCGCGCTATGGTCCAGCTTGGCAAGGATTTTTTCGACAATGACCGGCGAAGAGACCCATTTCGGCTATCGGCAGGTGCCGCTTGCGGGCAAGCAGGCGCTGGTCGACGACGTGTTCCACAGCGTCGCGGCGCGCTACGACCTGATGAACGACTTGATGTCGGGCGGCCTCCATCGCGCCTGGAAGGAGGTGCTGGCCAACACCGTCAACCCGCCCAAAGGCAACCGGCCGTTCAAGCTCCTCGATGTCGCGGGCGGCACCGGCGACGTCGCGTTGCGGGTGGCGCGGGCGGGCGGCGCCGGCACCCGCGTCACCGTGCTCGACATCAATGCTGACATGCTCGCGGTCGGGCGCACGCGGGCGATCGATCAGGGCTATGACGACGTGGTGACGTTCGTGGACTGCAACGCCGAGGCGCTGCCGTTCCCCGACCGCTCGTTCGACGCCGTGACCATCGCGTTCGGCATCCGCAACGTGCCGCGCATCGATGCGGCGCTGAAGGAAGCGTTTCGCGTGCTCCGGATCGGCGGGCGCTTTCTGTGCCTTGAATTCTCCGCCGTCGACGTGCCCGGCCTCGACGCGCTCTACGACCTCTATTCGTTCAACGTGATCCCGACGCTGGGGCGCGCGGTGACGGGTGACGCCGAGGCCTACCGCTATCTGGTCGAATCGATCCGCCGCTTCCCGCGTCCCGATGCGTTCGCCGACATGATGCGCGGGGCTGGCTTCGGCCGTGTCGGCTTTGAGCGCATGGCCGGCGGCATCGTGGCGTTGCATTCGGGCTGGCGGCTGTGAGGGCGCTGAACGTGGTCACTTGCAGGCGCCAATTGCTGGGCCCTCTCCCCTTGCGGGAGAGGGCAGCGCTTGAGTCTCAACAACCGCGGTGGGGTGAGGGGGTCTCTTCGCAAGGAAACAACAAGCACGTCACGAAGCGACCCCCTCACCCCGCTCAGATTCGTTGCACCTATCTTGAGCCCTCTCCCGCAGGGGGAGAGGGCGCAATAACGAGCGCTGCGTGATCGCCGCCTTCACCCATCTCGCTCGCCTCACCCGCGCCGGCTTCGTGTTCGCGCGCGAGGGCGTGCTTGGCCTGATCGATGCCAAGTCGCTGCCGATGCCGGCACGCGTCGCGCTGCGGCTCGCGCGCCTCATTGAGAAGCCCTCGACCGGCGCGGCGCGGGCGCGGCTCGCGACCGCGCTCACCACGCTCGGGCCTACTTATGTGAAGCTCGGCCAGTTCCTGGCGACCCGGCCGGACGTGGTCGGCGTCGCGCTCGCGCGCGACCTCGAGACGCTGCAGGACCGGATGGCGCCGTTCCCGCAGGCCGAGGCGGAGCAAGCGGTCGCAGCCGCGCTCGACAAGCCGCTCGCCAGTGTCTTCACCTCGTTCGGCCCGCCGGTCGCCGCCGCCTCGATCGCGCAGGTGCACCGCGCCACCATCGCGGCGGCCGATGGCGAGCGCGCGGTCGCCGTCAAGGTGCTGCGGCCACTCGTTGAGCGGCGGTTCAAGGTCGATCTCGCAGCGCTGGCGTTCGCGGCGCGCAGCGCCGAAGCGCTGTCGAGCGAGGCGCAGCGGCTGCGCCTCGTCGAGGTGGTCGAGACGCTGCGCCGCTCGGTCGTGCTCGAGATGGACCTGCGGCTGGAAGCGGCCGCGCTTTCGGAGATGGCCGAGAACACCAGGAACGATCCGGACTTCCGGGTGCCGGCGGTCGACTGGGAGCGCACCGCGCGCGACGTGCTGACGCTCGACTGGATCGAGGGCACGCCGCTCACCGACCGCGCCATGCTCGCCGCCAAGGGCCTCGACCTGCCGCAGTTCGCCCGCGCGGTGATCCAGACCTTCCTGCGCCACGCGCTGCGCGACGGCTTCTTCCATGCCGACATGCACCCCGGCAACCTGTTCGTCGACGAGGCCGGCAACCTGGTCGCGGTCGACTTCGGCATCATGGGACGGCTCGGGCCGAAGGAGCGGCGCTTCCTGGCCGAGATCCTGCTGGGCTTCATCACCCGCAACTATCACCGCACGGCCGAAGTGCATTTCGAAGCCGGCTACGTGCCGCGCCACCACTCGGTCGAAAGCTTCGCCCAGGCGATCCGCGCGATCGGCGAGCCGATCCACAATCGCACCGCCGAAGACATCTCGATGGCCAAGCTGTTGATGCTGCTGTTCGAGGTCACCGGCCTGTTCGACATGCGCACGCGGCCGGAGCTTCTCCTGCTGCAGAAGACCATGGTGGTGGTCGAGGGCGTGGCGCGCTCGCTCGATCCCAAGCTCGACATGTGGACCACCGCCGAGCCCGTGGTGCGCGAATGGATCGAGCGCAATCTCGGGCCCGCCGGCCGGCTCGAAGGCGCCGCCGAGGGCGCGCTCGAAGTGGGCCGCTTCCTGGGCGAGGTGCCGCGACTGCTCTCGCGCGGCGCCGAATTGGTGGAACAGCTCGACGCCATCACCCGCGACGGCCTGGTGCTGGCGCCCGAGACGGTCGCGGCCATCGGCCGCGCCGAAGCACGCCGCAACCGCTGGACCGCGGCGGCGCTGTGGGCGATCGCGGCACTGCTCGCAATGCTGCTCATCCTGCGCTGAGGACGTCGTAATACTTCCTTAACCGCAATTTTCGCTTGCAATTGTACTTGATTTGTTCTCATGATGACGCCTGATTCTGGACCGCATGCGGCGTAACGGACCAGGTGTCGTGAGCAAAATCGTTCCCTTAGAAGCCTGCGAAGAGATCGAGGTTTGGTGGCATCACGATGAGGACGGGCCCGCGCCCGCCCTTGATGCCAAGCCAAAGGTCGCGTCCACCGGAGCAGCACTCCCGGCAGCGGCACCGCTGGCGACACCAACGGCAAGATCGGTGGCAAAACCGGCGGTAATGCCGCTGGCAACGGTCACCCGATCGGCGCCCTTCCGCCGCGCGGCCGCGCCGCCGCGCTACCACCCAGGTGCGGTCTTCGAGGCTCGCCCGGTCCGCCGCGGCGCCGGGCGCATTTTCTTGGCACTGGTCCTGGGGCTGGTGGCGGTCGGGCTCACGGTGGTGGGGCTCACCGTCAATACGCGTTTTGCGGCGTCCTTCGGCCAGACGGCCGAGGCCGCGCTGCTCCTGGCCGCCGTCGGGCTCACCATCGATCTCCTCGCCATCGTGCTGCCGAGCGCGGCGGCCCAGCTCTGGCGCGACCGCAGCGCGATGTCGGCCGCGGCCGCCTGGGCAATCTGGTTCATCGCGCTTGGCATGACGTTGCTCGCTGCCATCGGCTTTGCGGCCACCAATATCGGCGATGGCGTCGCCGGCCGCAGCAAGCTCGCCGCCGAAGCGACCGCGCTCACGGCCGACATCGAGCGGCTGCGCGCCGAGCGCGCAGGCATCGCCGAGACGCGCTCGATCGCCTCAGTCGAGGCCGAGATCCAGCGCGCGCAGCCAGCCGCCGCCGCGGTGTGGAAGCAGACCGCGGGCTGCAGCAACGTCACGATGGCGGCCTCGGGTGCGGCCTGCGCCGAGGTGCTCAAGCTGCGGCAGGCGCTGGGCGTGGCGCAGCGGCGTGACGCGCTCGACGCCGAGCTGCGCAGCGTGGAGGCGCGGCTCGCGCCACTACCCGCGATCACCACCGGCGATCCGCAGGCCACCATGGCGGCCGATATCGTGGCCTGGATCAGCTTCGGCCATGTCAGCCTGACGCCGCATGACATTCATCGCATGCGCATCACCGGGCTCACCATCATCCCGGCGCTCGCCGGCATCATCTTCATGTTCGCCATCACGCTGCTCGGGGTGGGGAAGCGGCGCGAGCCGTTGGCCTAAGCGCCATCACCTCGCATGCGCGGGCCGCAGAGCCGCCACCACCTCCGGCAAATGCTGCTCCAGCCAGGCCGCGATCGCGCCCTGCTTCTTGTGATAGATGAGCCCGATCGCGATGACCGCGACGCCGATCGCCGACAGCGCGAACGGAAACAGCATCGAGTCCTTGAACACCGAGTGCGAGAGATAGCCGAGATAGCCGGCGACGCCGAGCGTGCCGAACACCGCGTAGACCCGCCGCATCAGCACGACCGACATGAACACCAGGCCGACGTTGAGCAGGCAATAGAGCGCCTTGGCGATCTCGCTGTCGCTGCTCTTGAAGCTCAAGCCGCCCCAGAATGTGATCATGCCGAACAGGTGCAGCCAGAACGCGAAGTCGCCGCCGCGCGGCCGACGATCGGTGAGCCAGGCGACGACCAGCACGCCGAGCCCGAACCACATCGACACCGCGCGCCGCTCTTCCCAAGTGAATTCGGAACGGCCGAACACCCACGGCGTCAGGTCCATCGACATGAACCAGAGCGCGAACGCGATGATCATCACGATGAAGGGGAATGGATAGAACCGCAGCGCGATCACGGCCGCCACGATCGCGGCGATCTCCATGAACACCCAGCTGCCTTTGATCCAGACGTAGAAGTCATGCACGGTTCCGGGCCGGCCGAACTGGCCCCACAGGCCATACGATTCCTGGATGCCGAAAACGGCGAGCGGCGCCATCGAGACCGCGATCGCAATCAGGAGCCCGCCGGGAATGCGCAGATTGCGCACATGCCACAGGTGGTGACCCGCGATCGTAAACAGGATGGCATAGACGACCGCGGTCGCGGTCAGCGCCGGGCCGCCCATGGAGGAGAAGGCGAGCGTCGAGAACAGCCCCATGGCGCTCATGACGATGAGGGCGCCCGCGTACCAGAGCAGATGCGCAAGGTCGAACTGCGGTGCCGTGGTCGCCGCGACCGCCGGCACCGACGACTGGCGGGATGCGAGAAAATCGAGGAGACGGCTCAAGCCATTGGCGTCAAGCGCGCCGGCCGTCACGGCCGCGCGCAAATCGTGTTCCGAAAACTGCATATGGATCCTCCGGCCGCGCTTCGGCATGCGGATCGGGCGCCGGACCAAGAGCCGGGCCGATTCTGCTGCCCCCCGTGTCGTTGTCGCTTGTGGCGACCAGGAGGTTCATCACGCCGGGGCACCGGCGGGCGTCCCCGCCGTTAAAGTTCGGTAAGGTGAATGGCCCTCCTGGCACCAGCACGACGGGCCCGCCGCTTGACATTGCGGCCCTCGAGACGAACCATCGAACGGAGCGCAATCGCGCCAGGGAGGGACGGATGCAAAGGCAAACAGCTGGCACGATGGCGGCGTTGCTCGTCGCCGGCCTTGCATGCGCGGTGAGCCTGGCGGCGGCGCAGACCTATCCGGCGCGGCCGATCATGATCGTGGTGCCGTTCCCGGCCGGCGGCGGCAACGACATGATGGCGCGCATGCTGGCCCAGCACATGGGCCGCGCGCTCGGCCAGCAATTCGTGATCGACAATCGCGGCGGCGCCGCCGGCACGCTCGGCGCGCGTGCGGTCGCGAAGGCCCCGCCCGATGGCTACACCCTGATGGTTGGCCATTCCGGCGTGTTCGGGGTCGCGCCCAGCCTCTATGCCAATGCGGGCTACGATCCGCGCAAGGATTTCGCGCCGATCGGTCTCATCGCCTCGTTCCAGCAGATCCTGGTCGTGCATCCCTCGCTGCCGGTGCACAGCGTCAAGGACCTGCTGGCGCTCGCCCGCAAGGATCCGGGCAGGATCACCTATGCGACCGCGGGCGTGGGCTCGGGCTCCCACATCTCGACCGAGCTGTTCAACGCGATGGCGGACATCAAGCTCACCCATATTCCTTACCGCGGCAGCGGCCCCGCGCAGTCCGACCTGATCGCCGGGCACGTCGCAATGGCGATCACGACGGTGCCGCCCGCCATCGCGCAGATCAAGAGCGGCCTGCTGCGCGCCGTCGCGGTCACCGGCGACACGCGTCTCGCCATCCTTCCAGACGTGCCGACGGTCGCGGAATCGGGCGTGCCCGGCTATGTGGCGGTGATTCACTACGGCATGGTGGCACCGGCCGGCACGCCGCGCCCGATCATCGAGCGCCTCAATGCCGAGCTCAACATCGCGCTCAAGAGCGCGGACGTGCGCGCCCGCATCGCGGACGAGGGCGGCGACCCACTCGCCGGCACGCCGGAGCAGCAGGCCGCCGACATCGACGCGGAAGAGACCAAATGGGGTGCACTGGTGCGCAAGCTCGGGCTGCGGGCGGAATGACAGGCCATGCCGACGTGACAACGCTGATTTTGCGTTACACGCTGGTGGTCAAAGGCAACGGCGTTTACGTCGATCTTGCCTCGTAGGCTGCGCCGGCACTCTGACTGCGCGCGCCAAGATTGCGCGCGCCAAGCCGCGCACGCACGAGGTCAATATGGTTTCGCAACATGTAGAGCATGCTCGCATAGCCCGCCGGCACGTGAAGATGGTTCGCCTGCTGTTCGAGCCGGTCAAGCTCGGCCACGATCTCCCCGTCATGTACGCCCGCCGCTCCCGCCCCGATCTGGTCCTCCAGAAATCTCAGCTCGCCGTACAATCGCGTAATCTTTGATCGCATCAGCCAGCCGTAAGCGGCCGGCAGAGCTCTCAGCAACGGATACAACACGCCGATAATCGGAATGACCACAATAATCAGCCGCCCGACCAGTGACGCCATCCAAAACGGAAGATAGTTCTGGAGGAAAGGCCGTCCGGATTTATAGAACTGCAGCGCGTCACCACTGAGCGGAATGTCGATCGATTCGGCGGCGGGAAACTGGCCGGCGCGCTGAAAAATTCCCGGTCCTGAATGGACTTCTACCGCGGCCGTGAGCAGAAGGTACCGGATCGCCGAGTGAAGGTCGCTACGCACGATCAAGCTGGCCTTGGGCGCGAACAGCGTGACGTCCGAGGCGGGGCGATTCTTGGCAAGGTCGCCCACGCCCGCGGGCACGACCACCTTGTTGAGGTAAGGGTAGAGCGCAACGTAAGCGTCGGTGTGCGGGAAGCTCGCGACTTCGACGCGTTCGTCGGCAAGCAGTTGTCTGACCACGGGAGAGTCCCACGAGACCAGCATGATTGCGGCGTCGATCTCGCCCGCCAGCAGCTTCTCGGCAGCCGCCTGCGTCGAGAGCCCAAGCAGCTCGCCCGCCTGCCGGTCGAATCCATATCGTCTGAGCAGTTCGAGCGCGAGCGAGCGCGTGCCGCTGCCCTCCGGTCCGATCGAGACTTTTCGACCGCGCAAGCCATCCAGGCCCGTGCCCCGCAATTCGCTGCGCGAGAACAGCCAGAGCGGCTCATAGAAAACCGTTCCGAGCGACTCCAGCTCCGCCGCCACGCCGTCGCCGACGCTACCGCCTTGCACCAGCCCGACGCTTACGCCAGAGCTGGGATCGCGTAACAGCGCCACGTTCTGCACGGCGCCGCTCGTCTGCTGCAGCCTCAGCTCCACCCCCGCGCGGCCGAGAATCTCACGGTATCGCTTGCCGAACTCGTGGTAGGCCCCGCCCTCCCCGCCGGTCGCCATGACGACGACGCGCGGTGGCATGGTATTCACCACGATGAAGACCGCGAGCGCGATCGCAAGCGCGGTCACCGCGATGGCGATCAACGGCCAACGGGCTCTTGTTCTACCTTCTGTGGCCATCGCTCGTCGCTTCACTCCACCTTGATCCCGAGCTTCGGGATCAGCGCGCGCCAGCGCTTGAACTCTGCATCGAGTAGCACACGAAAGTCGTCCGCGCCCTTCGGTCCAGCGACGCCCGAGGATGAAAGCTGCACCACCACCTCGGGCGAACTCAGGACCGAAAGGACCTGGGTCTCGATCGTGCGCCTGAGGTCAGGCGAAAGACCGGCCGGCGCGAGAAATCCGTACCATTGCGGCATCACCAAGTCCGCAAAGCCGAGCTCGACGGTCGTTGGCACGTCCGGGAGACGATCGGAGCGCTCGGTATCGAAGGTCGCGAGCGCCCGCGCGGTCTTGCCCTCGACATAGGGCAGGACGCCGATCACCGAGGTGGTGATGGCGTCGATGTGTCCGCCGATGAGATTGTTGAGCGCCGGCCCAAGCCCGCGGAACGGCACATGGGTCATGCCGATGCCGGCGGCATGGTTGAGAAGCTCGCCGGAAATATGCGGGCTCGTTCCGGGGCCGGGCGAACCGAAGGTGAGCTTCTCGCCGCGCTTGCCGAGCGCGATCAATTCGGCGAGTGAGCGTGCCTGAAGGCTGGCGCGCACGATCAGCGCCGATTTGACTGACCCCGCCAGCACCAACGGCGTGAACGCGGTCGGCGTGTCGTAGGGCAGGTTTGCCTGCAGCGCCGGGCTGATCACGATATTGCCGGAGGGGCTGAACAAGAGCGTGCGCCCGTCCGGCGCAGCCTTGGCGACCGTGCTCATGCCCACGAGGCCGCCGGCGCCGCCGATATTCTCGACGATGATGCTGTCGGCCGGGCGCAACTTGTTCCAGCCGTTGACGATGATGCGCGCGATCGGATCGAGTGCGCCACCCGGCGCATACGGAATGATGACCCGGATGGTGTCGGCGGGCGCTGGCGTGGTCGCGAGGAAGTACAGTGCAAGAGCCAGCAGCCAGTGCATGAGCGTTCCTCATACTCGGCGTCATGCCCGGCACCCGGGTCCGGCCTCCGGCCGGCCCGAGTGTAGACTCTTGTGCCGGGCATCCACGCCTTTCCATCAGCAAACAAGACGTGGATGGCCGGGACAAGCCCGGCCATGACGAGACTCATTTGCGCAACCAATACTCCGGATTGCTCTTGAATATCTTCTTCGGGATCGCGCCGTACACCACCTGCACCGCATCGACGACCTCGGCGATCCGGAAATCGATCCCGATGCTGGCAAGCGCATAAGCATCGGCGGTCGAGAGGCCCTTCTTCTCGCGCAGGAAATTCACGGTCTCCTGCGCGGCGTTCTTCATCGCCACGTCGAGATCGAGGTCCATCCCCATCGTGTAGTAATAGTTGGCGTCCTCCGCGCGCGGCCACACCATCGCGCGGCCTAAGCCCTTGTGCACGATGAACTGGAACGTGCCGGCGAGCGAGGCTTCGATCGCGGTGCCGTTGATCTCGCCGTCGCCCTGCACGGCGTGCGAATCGCCCGCGAAAAACTGCGCGCCGTTGTGGAACACCGGCAGATAGAGCGTCGCCCCGACCGTGAGCTTGTTGAAGTCCATGTTGCCGCCCCAGCGCCAGGGCGGGCGCGAGGAGATCATCCAGGATTCGCGCGACGGCGCGACCGCCATGATGCCCATGAACGGCTGCAGCGGCACTTCGATCTCCGGCGAGAACAGCGCAACGTTGCGCGTGGTGTCGAACCGGATCACCTTAGGGGTCGGCGCCGTGAGCAGCTCGGGCAACACGCCGGTGCCGCGGTTGGAGTTGTTGACGCCATAGGGCACCCGATAGTCGAGCGCGAGGATGCGCACCTCGAGCATGTCGCCGGGCTCGGCCTCCTCGATGTAGATCGGGCCGGTGAGGATATGCGCGCTCGAGCCGCGCGGCCGATTGACCTTCTCGTAGATGTCGATTGCGTCCTTGAGCACCTCCGCGGCCGGAACGCCGTGGCGGCCGAAGAACGTCACCGGATCGACACCGGTATTGACGCCGCCGTGCGACACGGTGTCGACCCGCACGGTCTGGCCCGACTTGACGCGCAGCGCGGGCGCGATGTCGGCGGCGAAATAACCCCACACCACCGTCTCGGGTGTCGAGCGCAGCGTGGCATCAGGCTTGTTGTCGGGAGGCGCCGGCTGCGCCGAAGCGGCACAGGTCAGCGCCAGCAGCGTGACGGCGAGAAGCTTTGAACTGATCATGGGACTACTCCGTGCGCACGCTCGATCATGGCACAATCACGCGGTTTGTAACGCCGGGTGTCGCCCCGCAGGCGTCCTCTGTTGGCGCAACCCAGACGCGCGCGTGATTGCATTGATTGCAGTGCAATCATATGCCAAGGTGTGCCTCCCGGCAGGAGCCACCCATGGCCAGCATCACCATCCGGCAACTCGACGAGAGCCTCAAGAAGCAACTGCGGCTGCGGGCCGCGAGCCACGGCCGCTCGATGGAGGACGAGGTCCGAACCATCCTGCGCGCCGCGGCAGGTCCGACAGAGGTCACGCGGCCGGCCGCGCGGCGAAACCTCCCGGCGCCTGCCACGTTCGTGACGCCGACGGGAGCGATCGCGACCCGGCAGATCCTTCTGATCATCGGCGGCGGCATCGCGGCCTACAAATCGCTCGATCTCATCAGGCGGCTGCGCGAGCGCCGCATGACGGTTCGCTGCATCCTGACTGCGGCCGCGCAGGAATTCGTCACCGCCCTCTCGGCCAGCGCGCTCTCGGGCGAGCGCGTGTTCACCGACCTGTTCGACACAGGGAGCGAATTCGACGTCGGCCATATCCGGCTCGCGCGCGACGCCGACGCGATCGTGGTGGCGCCCGCAACCGCCGACCTGATGGCCAAGATGGCGGGCGGCCATGCCGACGACCTGGCGAGCGCCGTGCTGCTCGCGACCAATCGGCCGATCCTGCTCGCACCGGCGATGAACCCGGCGATGTGGGCGCGTGGCGCCACGCAGCGCAACCTCGCGCGTCTGATCGAGGACGGCGTTGTGACGGTGGGGCCGAATGCGGGCGAAATGGCCGAGCAGGGCGAAGCCGGCGTCGGCCGCATGGCGGAGCCGCTCGACATCGCGGCGGCGGTCGAAGCGCTGCTGGACAAGACGCTTATGGGCCAAGCGCTAATGGATCAAGCCGGCGAGCGGCCGCTCCTGGGCAAGCGCATGATCGTCACATCGGGACCGACGCATGAGCCGATTGACCCGGTGCGCTATATCGCCAACCGTTCGTCCGGCCGGCAGGGCCACGCCATCGCGGCCGCCGCGGCCGCGGCCGGCGCCGAGGTGACCTTGGTGTCAGGCCCGGTCAATGTTCCGGATCCGCAAGGCGTGCGGATTGTGAAGGTCGAGACGGCGCGCGAGATGTTCGAAGCCGTCGAGGCCGCGCTGCCGGCCGATTGCGCGGTGTTCGCCGCCGCGGTCGCGGACTGGCGCGTCGCCACACCCGGACGCGAGAAGATCAAAAAGCAGAAGGGCAAAACGCCACCACTGACGCTGATCGAGAACCCGGACATTCTCGCCACGATCGCGCATCGCAAGGCGCAACGTCCCACGCTCGTCATCGGCTTTGCGGCCGAAACCGAGAACGTGATCCCCAACGCCAAGGCCAAGCTCGTCCGCAAAGGCTGCGACTGGATCGTCGCCAACGACGTGTCACCGCAGACCGGCATCATGGGCGGAGAAACGAACAGCGTGCACCTCATCACCGCCGGCGGCGTTGAGTCGTGGCCGCCGCAATCCAAGACCGATGTGGCGCAGGCGCTGCTTCTACGAATCGCAAGCGCGCTGGCAGGAGATAAAGTGTGAACAAGGTCGACGTCCAAGTGATGAGGCTCGCGCACGCGGCCGACCTGCCGCTGCCCGCCTATCAGAGCGAGCTCGCGGCCGGTCTCGATCTCCTGGCCGCGGTCCCGGTCGATGCACCGATTGTCATGGCGCCCGGCGCTCGCGCCCTGATTCCCACGGGTCTTTGCATGGCGCTCCCCCCCGGCACCGAAGGCCAAGTGCGGCCGCGCTCGGGGCTCGCCGTGCGGCACGGTGTCACGGTTCTCAACAGCCCCGGCACCATCGATGCCGACTATCGCGGCGAAGTACAGGTGGCGCTTGTGAATCTTGGATCGGAACCGTTTACGGTCGAGCGTGGTATGCGCATAGCGCAACTCGTCATTGCAAGTACAATGCAAGCTAACATTTGCGAATCTGCAAGACTTGATGCTACAAGCCGGGGTCTCGGGGGTTTTGGGAGCACGGGGACATCATCCGGGGGGAACGGGAGCGACGGCTAGCGCTTGTCTGTTGGGACGGCGCCCCGTGAGCACTGGTTGCTCCCAGATTGCCGTCGTGGATTTGCGCACATGCAGCTAATGCCTCGCAAAGGCGTCTTGGCGATCGCGGCCGTCATCGACATCGCGCTCAACGCGCGGGGTCGGCCGGTGGCTGCCAAGTCGCTCGCACACCGCCACCGTCTGCCGCCGCGCCATCTTGAGCCGGTGCTGCAGGCCCTGGTCCGGCATGGAATCCTCAAGGGCGTACGGGGGCCGCGCGGCGGTTATCAGCTCGCGCGCGAGCCGCGTCGCATAACGGCCGATGACATTCTGCGGGCGGCCGGGACCATCGAGGACGCGGACGACGTGCCGACCAACGGCTCGGCGTTGCTGGCTCAGGTTGTCCTGCCCGCGCTCGCCGAGGCGGAACGGTCCTTCGCGGCCACTCTGGGCCACATCAGTGTCGAGGACCTGGTGCACTCTGCCGAGGGGCTGCGCAAAAGCGCCGAGTGAACGGCCGGAGGAGTAGCCCTTCAGGCCTTCCGCGTCACGCTGTCCCACCACGGGCAGACGCCGGGCATGACCCGATAGTTGCCGTCCATCACCTGCACCGGACGGCGCATGCCCTGCTCCGCATTGGCGACACGCAGCTTGCGCGCGGCCGCCTGCTGTTCCGGCGCCAGCCATTTGCGGTCATGGCCCCACATGCTCGGACCCTCCCTGCGCTCGAACGCCCGCCAGGTGTCGGGATCGATCGAGCGCGCGCCCCAGCCGTATTCCACCATGAAGCCCGACGGCGTGAAGGTGTAGAACGACGTGATGAAATCCGAGGTGTGGCGGCCGAGGCTCGTCGCCACCTGGTCGTTGCCGAGCGCGATGTCGTAGCCCTGCCCCATGTCGTCGAACGAGAACACCTCCATCATGAGGTGATGGACGGCGGTCTGGCCGGTCTTGATGAAGGCGAGGCTGTGGTGGCGCGGATTGACATGCAGGAAGCGCGCCTCGAACGGATGCGAGTAGTAGTCGGTGAGCCGGAAGCCGAGCAGATCGCGGTAGAATGGCAGCACCCGATCGATCGCATCGACGCTCTCGACACTGAACACCACGTGACCGAGCCCCAACGGCCCGGTGCGGAAGCCCGAGATCGGCCGGCCCGGCGCGAATGGCTCGGAGGCGATCTCGGCGCCGTGGACAATCTCCAGCCGGTTGCCAAGCGGGTCGCTGACGACAATCAGGTCCTTGACCATCCGCTCGTCGGCGAGCGCGCGCGTGCCGCGCGCCACCGTCACGTTCGCCGCTTCGAGCCTCGCTGCGAGCGCATCGAGCGCGGCGGCGTCGGCCACCTCCCAGCCGAACACGTCGATGCCCTCGCCGCCGTCGGCATTGACGATGATCCGCTGCTTACGATCGTCCATGCGGAACGCGATGCTCGAGCGGCTCTTGTCGACGCGCTGCAGGCCAAGGAGGCCTGGGCCAAAGCTCGCCCAGTCGCCAAGGTCCTTGGCGCGGGCGCGAACGTAGGCAAGAGCGGAAACTTGCATGCAGAAGCCTTTCGATTTCACGGCATTATATAAGCGTATATCGCAGGCGGAAAACTGCTTGTTATCGCCCGAACCGCTGGCGTCGGTAGTCGCCAGCCCCTGTCGATCAAGGACGGCGCAATCGTTGACTCGCCAAATCGAGGCGCTCACTATCTACGCCGATCACCGCTGAGCTGATCGTGATCCAAAAAAATAGCTTTAGAGTTTTTCATTTTCAGGGAGGCTGCCATGATCACCCGCCGCCAATTCTGCGCCAGCGCCGCCGGCGCGGCGATCCTCGTCCGCGCTCCGAATGCGTTCGCCGCAACCTACGACATGATCATCAAGGGCGGGCGTGTCATCGATCCTTCGCTCGGGCTCGATGCCACCCGCGACGTGGCGATCGCGGGCGGCCGCATCGCGGCGGTCGAGGCCAACATCACGGCGGACGCAACCGAGACGATCGACGCGCGCGGCAAGCTCGTGGTGCCGGGCCTGGTCGACATCCACGTCCACGCCGCCCGCAGCAAGGACGGCCCCGCGCTCGCGCTGACCGATGGCGTGACCGCGTGGGTCGATGCCGGCTCGGCGGGCGCCGATCGTATCGACGAGATGGCGGCGGTTGCGCGGGGTGCGCCCAACCTCGGCCGCCTCCTGATCAACATTGCGCGCACCGGCATCATCGCGGGCGGCGAGCTGATGGACATGAGCCGCGCCGACGTGGGCTTGGCGCGCGGAGCCATTGCGCGGCATCGCGACATCGTGGTCGGTATCAAGGCACGCCTGTCGGCCGATGTGGTCGGCGAAAACGATCTCGAAGCGCTACGGCGCGCGCAGGAAGCGGCGGCGCCGTTCAATCTGCCGGTGATGATCCACATGGGCCAGTCGTTCTCGCCGATGCGCGCCATCCTGCCCCTGCTCAAACGCGGCGACATCGTCACCCACATGCTGGCGCCGCCGCCCAACGCCATCGTCGACGACAAGGGTCGCCTGTTCCCGGAGGTGCTCGCAGCGCGCCGCCGCGGCGTCTGGTTCGACATCGCCAACGGACGCAACGGCCACATCCGCTGGGACACCGCCGAGCAGGTGATCAGACAGGGCTTCCTGCCCGACACGATCTCCACCGACTGGAACACCGAATCGCGCACCACCGGCGTCATCGACTTCGCGAACGTGATGTCAAAGTTCCTGCACCTCGGCATGCCGCTCGACAAGGTGATCGCTTGCGCGACCGTCAATGCGGCGCGCATGTTCGAGGCGTTCAATGACCGCGGCACCCTCAACGTCGGCGCGCCCGCCGACGTTGCGGTGCTCGAGCTGCGCGACGGCAACTTCGAATTCGTCGACAACTACGAGGGCAAGCGCACCGGCAAGCAGCGCCTGTTCCCGAGCGC
>DAIUEP010000040.1:0-25436 GCA_036845065.1 Xanthobacteraceae bacterium
GCGGCGCCTCCGATCGCTGGCTGCCCTACAACGTGCCGGAGGCCGCGATGCAGACCCGCGCCGTGAAGGATGGGCGCGGATGGGTGATCAACGGCCGCAAGCAGTTCATCTCGAACGGCTACGACGCGGGACTGTTCGTCGTCTACGCCAACACCAATCCCAAGGCCGGCATGCTGCAGGGCACCTCGTCGTTCCTGGTGCCGCGCGACACGCCCGGCCTCACCATCGCGCGCTGCAACGAGACGCTCGGCTGCCGCTTCATGAACAACGGCGAGATGGTGTTCGAGGACATGCGGGTGCCGGAGGATCATCTGCTCGCCGAGAACGATGCGCTCGGCCGCGCTGGCGTCTATTTCCAGCCCGGCAAGATCATCCAGGCGGCCAAGAACCTCGGCGTCGGCGTGCGCGCCTTCGAGGTGACCGCCGACTATGTGCAGAACTACGTGCAGGGCGGCCGGATCCTGATCAAGCATCAGGCGGTGGCGTTGCGGCTTGCCGAGATGGCGACCGCGATCGAGGCGACCCGCGCGCTCACCGCCCGCGCCGCGGAGGCGGTCGACGCCAAGACGCCAGAGGCCGACGCGCTCTGCAACATGGCCAAGATGTTCGCCTCCGAGCAGATCCTCAAGGTTGCCCACCACGCGGTCGAGCTGCATGGCGGCAACGGCATGATGCTCGATTTCGGCGTCGAGAAGCTCCTGCGCGATGCCGCGGTGTTTCCGCACATGGACGGCACCATCGACATCTCCAAGTTCAAGATCGTGAAGGCGATGTTCCCGCATACGGCTGGTAAATACGCCGGGCCGGAGGCATAGCGGCGCATTGGCGTATCGGGATTGGTACAGATTCCGATCGAACTGATTTAAGGCCCGACAGAGCCGCGATTGAGGCCGGCTCCCTCTCCCCGTCGGGGAGAGGGGTGGGGTGAGGGGGTTACGATCAAGAGGTCTGATCCCCCTCACCCCCGCCCTCTCCCCGTTGGGGAGAGGGAGTCCCGCCGTGCGCGTTCGCACACTGTGCTCACGAACAGAATCCTCACCAGCAAGAGTATGCGAGCATGGCGGGCCGCGACGCTCTGCGGTTTGCGTAGGCCGCATTTGCCGTGTCACTGTGCGCGCGAACCCATAAGGACCGCCGCGACCCATGGCCGCTCTCGACGCCGTCAGCATTGTGATTCTGCTTGGCGCGCTCTTGGTGCTCACCGGCATCCTGTCGAGCTTGGTCGCCATGCGCTTCGGCGCACCGCTCCTGTTCGTGTTCCTGCTGGTCGGCATGCTGGCGGGCGAGTCAGGGCCCGGCGGCATCCGCTTCGACGACGTGCGCGCGACCTTTATCGTCGGGTCGGTGGCGCTTGCGCTCATTCTGTTCGACGGCGGCCTGCGGACGCGGTTCGCGACCTTCCGCAATGTGCTCGGCCCCGCGGTCGCGCTCGCGACCATCGGCGTGGTGCTGACCGCCGCGCTCACCGCGCCGGTCGCCAAGCTCATGCTCGGCCTGAGCTGGATCGAGGCGATGCTGGTCGGCGCCGTCGTGGCGTCGACCGACGCTGCCGCGGTGTTCTTCCTGCTGCACGCGCGTGGATTGCGCCTGCGCCCGCGCGTCGCCGCGACGCTCGAGGTCGAGTCGGGCAGCAATGACCCGTTCGCGGTGTTTCTGACGATCGTGCTGGTCCAGTTCCTGCTGATCGGCGAGCAGACCTGGCAGCAGGTCGCCATCGAGCTCGCCCGCGAGACCATCATCGGCGCGCTGCTCGGCTTGCTCGGCGGCCGCGCCATCGTGTTCGTGCTCAATCATCTCGGACTGCCGCAGGGCCTGCACGCACCGTTCGTCACCACCAGCGCGCTGGTGGTTTTCGCCTTCACGGGCGCTTTGCACGGCTCGGGCTTCCTCGCGGTCTATCTCGCGGGCCTCGTGGTCGGCAATCGCGCGACACGGGCGCACAACACCGTGATCGTCTTTCTCGATGCCGTCACTTGGCTCGCCCAGATCGCGATGTTCGTGCTGCTCGGGCTTCTGGTGTCGCCGGCGCGCCTCATCGACACGGTCGTCCCCGCGCTCGCGGTGGCGGTGGCCCTGATGTTGGTCGCACGGCCGGTCGCGGTGTTCCTCTGCCTGACACCGTTTCGCTTCCCCTGGCGGGAGAAGACGTTCATCTCCTGGGTCGGCTTGCGCGGTGCTGTCGGCATTTTCCTGGCGTCGATCCCGCTCCTGGTGAAGCTTCCGAAGGCCGAGATCTATTTCGATATCGCTTTCGTGGTGGTGCTCGCCTCGCTCCTGATCCAGGGCTGGAGCATCGCGCCGGCGGCGCGGCTCCTGCACATCGCGTTCCCGCGCCACGATCACATGCCGCGCCGCGTCGAGCTCGATCTGCCGGGCCAGCTCGAGCAGGAGATCGTGGGCTATCCGGTTGCGCCCAACAGCCCTTTCTTGCGCCGCGGGCTCCTGCCGTCCTGGGCGCGGCCGACGCTCGTGGTGCGTGACCAGAAAATCCTGAGCCCGGCCGAGGCCGATCCAGTCCGGTCGGGCGACCATATCTATCTGCTGGCACCGCCCGAGAAGGCGCAGGCGCTCGACCGCTTCTTCGTCGACATGCCGCCGCCGTCGCGGCCCGACCTGCGGCTGCTGGGTGATTTCTTCGTCAGCGGCGACCATACGCTCGGCGAATTGGCCGACATCTATGGACTGACTATTGCGCCGGAGCAGAAGGACACCACGCTGGCCGATCATTTCGCCGCGCATGGGCGGCGGATGCCACGCCCGGGCGACACGCTGCCATTCACCGAGATCGCACTCGTCGTCCACAAGGTGGCCGATGGGCGCGTGGTCAGTGTCGGCCTGCGGCTTGCGGACGTGGAGCCGGACGAAAAGCCGCCCACGCGCATGAGACGTTTGCAACAGGCTCTGCAACAGGAATGGCGCCGCCTGCGGGCGCGGCTGGGGTGAGGCGCGGCCTCACCCCGACGCCATAGACATCACGCGCGCGCCGTCTCGGCCGCCGCGTTCTTGCCCGCGATGTAGCCCTGGCAGGTGCAGCGTGGCAGCCCGTGCATGCCGAAACCGCCCGCCGATTCGCCACCGCAGTAGAGACCCGGGATCGTTTCGCCATTCATGTCCACGACCTGGCAGCGTCCATTGATCCGCAGCCCCGCGCGGGTGTCGTGCAGGACCGGCACCGCCCAGGCCGCATAGAACGGCGGCTTGGCGATGGTGTAGAGCGGCCGCGGCTTGCCGAAGTCGAAATCGCGGCCGACGTCGACATAGGAGTTGTAGTCGCCGACCGTGCGGGCAAGGTTTTGTGGCGGCATCGGCACCCGCTGGTATTTCATCGCGATCTTCTTGGCGAGCTCGGGAATGGTGTCGGCCGAGAAGAAGAACCCGCCCTCGATGTCGACGTTCGGCGGCTTGGGGTCCCACTTCTCGCGCTCGACCGCCGCAGAATCGAAGATCGCCCAGACCGCGCCGCCGCCGTTCTTGCCATCGCCGATCCCGGCCATGGCGGCGTTGATCCAGTTGTTGGGATCGAAGCGCACGTTCTTGGCGTTGAGATAGCTGCCATGGCTGTAGGGATCGATGCCCTTGTAGGCGTTGGCGGTGAACTGGCGCCCGGTCTCGTCATAGAAGCGCTTGCCCAGCATGTTCACCGTGATGACGTTCTGCCAGTCGCTGACGCGGAGGCCGGTGGCGCGCGCCTTCGAGAACACCGGGCTGCCCGGCATCCAGCGCAGGTTCACATAGCCATACTGAGTGCCGATCTGCCCGGGCTTGGTGAGCGAGGAGCCGGTCTCGGCGGTCTGGTTGTACAGCCCCCAGAGTGCCGCGCCGACCGCCATGCCGGCGATCTCGCCGGAGGCGTCCTGGTCGGAATAGGGCATGCCGGCGAGCCCGCAATATTCCTCGGTCAGGCGCGGGTCGAACATGCGGCGGAAGTTGACGTTGCCGGTCGAGCCGCCGGTCGCGATGATCACGGCCTTGCGGGCGCGGATATTGACCACCGTGCCCTTGTTGTCGGCGGTGATGCCGATCACGCGGCCCGAGGTCCCGTTCTCGCGGTGGATCTTGGTCATCTTGTGCTCGAGCAGGTATTCGACACCGATCCGCCGCGCGGCGGCGTCGAGCGGCTGCATCAAGCCGTTGCCGGTCGACATGGTGGTGCGATTGGCCGGGCTCGCCGGAGCGCCGGTCTGGATCAGCGGCCAATCCATCGGCGCGCAATGCAGCGTGCGCAACACCGAGTTGCCGACCGAGGAGCCGCCGCGGCGGTCCGGCGGCTTGTCGACGAACACCACGCCATGGGCGAGAAGAAATTCGACTGTCGGCGCGCTGTTGTCCGCGAAGGCGCGGATGATCTCGTGGTCGTTGTAGCGATAGTCCGGGAAGCCGTTGGGCTGCACCACCGACCAGTCGGTCAGATCCTTGAAGACGAGGTCGGGCGAATCCTCGATGCCGTATTTCTTCTGGATGCTGTTGCCGCCGCCGAGCGGCAGGTTGCCGCCGCTGCAGCGGGCATGGCCGCCGACATGCGGCTGCGCCTCGACCACGATCACCGAGGAGCCTGCTTCCTTGGCTACGATCGCGGCCGGCAGACCCGCGGCGCCCGAGCCGATCACCACGACGTCGGCGGTGTGATGCCATTGCGTCTCTTGCGCGGCGGCCGGCTGTGCCGCGGCAGTTGTCGCCAGGGCGGCTGCGGTTGCACCGCCCTTGAGCAGCACGTCACGCCTGTTGACGGTCATGGTTAATCCTCCCCTAGTGAATGTGCCGGTGCGCCGATGCATATGATCGGTGCCGGAGATAGCAGTATTATTGCGGATCATGGTGCCGTTGGAAAGCACACGCTCCGCGCGTGGCCGTCAGTCCCATGACGGTGAGGTGGGAGCTACTGTGCTGGCCGGGGCGGGCTCTCGACCGGCCGATGCAGGATCGGGATCGGCCCGACGCCGCTGTCGATGATCTCGGCCTCGACCCCGAACACGGCCGCGATGCGCTCCGGCGTCAGCACCTCGCGCGCGGGGCCTTGCGCGTCGAGGCGCCCGCGGTCCATCAGCAGGACGCGGTCGGCAAAGCGCGCGGCGAGCGCGAGATCGTGCACGATCGCGAGCACGGCCGCGCCGTCGTGCGCAATGCGGGCGAGCAGCTCCATCACCACGAGCTGATGGCGCGGATCGAGCGACACCGTGGGCTCGTCGGCGATCAGGATCGGCGCCTCGCTCGCGAGCGCGCGCGCCAGCGCCACGCGGGCGCGCTCGCCGCCCGACAGCGTCGTGACCGAGCGCGCGGCGAACGGTGCCGTGCCGGTGGCGAGGAGGGCGCGCCCGACCGCGGCGCGGTCGGCCTCGGTTAGGCCCGAGAACACGTCGCCATGCGGATGGCGGCCGAGCGCCACCACGGCGGCGACCGTCATCGGCCAGTGAAAGGCGTGGCCCTGCGGCAGATAGGCGATGCGGCGCGCGCGTTCGCGCGGCGCGAACGAGGCGAGCGAACGGTTCTCGATGGCGATGCGGCCTTCCGCCGGAATGAGCCCAGCGAGCGCGCGCACCAGCGTGGTCTTGCCGGCGCCGTTGGGGCCGATCAGGACGGCAAGCTCGCCGGCCTTGAGATCAAAGGTGGCACCGTCGACCACGAGATTGCCGCCGAGGCGGACCACGACGTCCTCGGCCTTGAGCATGCTCATGACGGGGCCCCGGCGAGCAGCTGGCGCTCGCGGAAGATCATGGCCAGAAAGAACGGCACGCCAATGAGCGCGGTGACCACGCCGAGCTTGAGCTCGATCGTGGTGGCGTTCGGATTGACCGGAATGAGCCGTACCGCCACGTCGGCCGCCAGCAGAAGAGCCGCGCCCATCAGCGCGGCCGGCAGGCAGACGCGCGCTGGGTCGGAGCCGACGCGACGGCGCACGAGATGCGGCGCCACCAAGCCGACGAAGCCGATCGAGCCCGCGACCGCGACGGCGGCGCCGACCCCTAACGCTACCCCGATCACCACCGCGATGCGGGTGCGGTCGATGTCGACGCCGAGCGAGGCGGCGGCGTCCTCGCCCAGTGTAAGGGCGCGAAAGGCGCGCGCGTTGAGCGCCAGCAGGAGCCAGCTCGCCAGGAAGAACGGTGTGGCGATGATCAGGTGATCGATGCTGCGATCCTCGAGCGAGCCAAGCAGCCAGAACGCGATCTCGAGCGCCGCATAGGGCGTAGGCGCAAGATTGAGAATGAGCGCGGTCGCGGCGCCCGCGAAGCTTGCGAGCGCAAGTCCCGCGAGCAGCGTGACGGTCAGGCTCGCGCGCCGGCCGGAAATGGCAACCAGCCCGCCGATCGAGAGCAGCGCGCCCGCGATGCCGGCAAGCGGCACCGCAAACGAGGTCGCGCCCGCAAGGCCGTAGGCGATCACGAATGACGCGCCGACGGAGGCGGCCTGCGGCGCGCCGAACAGTGCCGGCTCGGCCAGCGGGTTGCGCAGCAGGCCCTGCAAGGCGGCGCCCGCGAGACCGAAGGTCGCGCCGATCAGGAGCGCCAGCAAGGTGCGCGGCAGCCTGATGCTGCGCACGATGATGCCGGCGACGCCTTCGCCGTCGAACAGGCCCACCAAGGCGGCGCGCGGCGATAGCGCGGCCGGCCCGACCATCAGCGACAGGATAGCGAGCGCCACAATGATGGCGATAAGCCCGACAATCAGATGCAGGTTCTTCGCTTGCATTCAACGGCTCCGGCCGCCTTCCTACAGGCTTCCGGCTTGCGGTGGAACGGTGATGCGGGGCAGTGTGCGAGAACGAGTCATGAGCAGCAATGTGTCCAGCGCAAGCAATAGCCGCATGCACGCCCCTTCCGTGAAGTGGAGGCGGCGCCGCGAATTCCTCCCTCCCCGGGTGGGGGAGGTAACGCTGTGGCGGTGCCAGTCGCAACATGAGGCTCGGGCGTGGGTCTGGCTCCTCTGGTGGGTCTTGGGCCTGGGTCTTACGTTCGGCAATTTCCTCACGCCCGCCCACGCCGCCGATCCGCCCCGTCGCGTGGTGTCGTTCAACGTCTGCGCCGATCAGCTCGTGGTCGCGCTCGCCGATCCGGGCCAGATCGCAGCGCTCTCGCCGCATGCGACCAACGAGGTGCTGTCGACGGTCGTCGAGAAGGCCCGCGCGTATCCCCGCACGGGCTGGACGGCCGAATCGGTGGTGCCGTTCTCGCCCGATCTCGTGCTGATGGGGTACAGCTGGGATCGCTCGCCGACACTGCTGATGCTGCGGGCGCTAGGCCTCCGCTTGGCGCCGATCGGCCTCGTGAATGATTTCGATGGTGCGCTTGCACAGATTCACGAGGTGGCCGCGCTGCTCGGCCATCCCGAACGGGGAGAAACGCTCGCGTCTGACGTCGCGGCCGCGCGTCGCCGGCTTGCGAACGCACGGCAATCGACCCCTTCAACCGCGCTGCTGGTGGCCCAGGGCGGCTACACCGTCGGGCCCACAAGCCTTGCCGCCGCCCTGATGACGGAAGCCGGGCTCACGCCGCCCGTAGGCGCGCCCTCGGGCTATGGCGGTTTCGTGCCGCTCGAACAGCTCATGACGCTGCGCCCGGATTATCTCGTGATGGCGAGCGCGATCGAGACACCCGATAGCCAGGGCGCCCTCTATCTCACCCATCCGGCGTTGCGTGGGCTCTATCCGCCGGACCGGCGGGTCATCCTGCCGACCCGCTATACGCTGTGTGGCGGCCCGAGCCTCGTCGCCGCGCTCGACTACCTGACCGGGGTGGTGGCCCGGCTCGCGACCGGCCGGTAACCAAGCGGAAGCAATTAGGCCGTTTTCCCCGCTCGTGGTCTTGGCTATAGTTCGCCGGCAAGTGGTCCTGAATTTATGGGCCGACGGGAGGCGACATGCGCTTTGCGAACAATTTGGCGAGCACGACGCTCATTTCACTCACGCTGACCCTGCTGGCCTCGGCGGCATCCGCGGCGACCATCAGCGGCAGCGTCTTAGGCCCTGACGGCAAGCCGTTCATGGGCGCCTTCGTGGTCGCCGAGAATGCGCAGACCAAGATGACGGTGAGCGTGCTGTCGAACGAGAAGGGCCGCTACCACATCGGCAACCTGCCGGCGGCGACCTACAAGCTGCAGATCACCGCCATCGGCTACAAGAGCGAGCCGCGCGCCGACGTGCGTCTGAGCGACGATCAAAAGGCGTCGTTCGACTTCGCCTTGGAAAAGACCAAGGTGCGCTGGAGTGACCTGAGCACCTACCAGGGCCGCAAGCTTCTGCCCAAGACCAAGGACCATGACCTCAGCCACCAGGACGCCCTGTTCACGACCTGCTTCCAGTCCTGCCATTCATTCCAGAAGCGGATGGCGACCGAGACCTGGGACGAGAATGGTTGGCGCGCGCGCGTCACCTATATGCGCGACGTGATGATGGAGGGCCGCCGCTTCAGCGATGAGATGACCGAGGATCTTGTCTCCTATTTCACGTTTGCGTTCGGGCCCAACTCGCCGAAGCCGGCATCGCCCGAGGACCATCCGGCGTACAAGTCGCTGGTGCGCCCGTTCAGTCCGCGCGCGATGAACATCGCCTATGTGGAGTATGACTTCGCGGCGCTCAACGGCATGGGGCCGTGGAGTGCGGTCGAGGACAAGGAGGGGATGATGTGGATCCCCTACTATGGCCGCGGCAATGCGGTGGTGCGGCTCGACCCCAACACCGGCGAGCAGACCTCGTTCCCGCTCGGCTTTGCCAAGAAGGCCGGCATCCACTCGGCGGTGCCCGGCGTCGATGGCAGCATCTGGTTCACGGAGTGGGCACTCGGCCGCATCGGGCGTCTCGATCCGGCCACCAAGCAGATCACCGAATATCAGAACCAGCCGTTCAATGGCACGCGCACCAGCGCGCACACCATTCGGGTGGATCAGAGGGGGCTCGTTTGGGCGAGCGGCGGCCCCGCCATCTCCATGTTCGACCCCAAGACCGAGAAGTTCCAGCACTACGACCTTGGCTCGACCTACGGCAACGTCGTCGGCAAGAACGGCGAGCAGTGGTTTACCTCCTTCCGCGACGACGGCCCGATCGCGCGCATCAAGGATGGCGTGATGTCGAAGTTCTATCCGCCCACCAAGGGCAAGCCGCAGCGCATCCAGGTCGACGACGACGGCATCGTCTGGTTCAGCGAGCGGCGCGGCAACAAGATCGGCCGCTTCGATCCCAAGACCGAGACGTTCAATGAGTTCCCGCTGCCCGGCCCCGAGGCCAGCCCCTACGCGATCGGCATCGATCGCGATCGCATGGTCTGGTACTCCTCGCACGAGCAGGACACGCTCGGCCGTCTCGATCCCAAGACCGGCGAGGTCATCGAGTATCCGTACCCGCATTCGGAGATCTCGATGCGCGAGTTCTTCGTCGATACGAAGGGCCGCATGTGGTACGCGAGCTCGGTCAACAACAAGATCGGGTATTTCTATTTCAACGAGGTTCCCGACGCCGCGAAGTAGCGTGTTGCTTGTAGGGTGGGCAAAGGCGCTGGCGCTTCGTCTCCATCTTGTGAAGCCGCTCGTGCGCCGTGCCCACCGGGGACCGTGCGGCTCACATCGAGGTCGTTGGTGGGCACGGCGCACGATAGACTTGCTGCGTGGAAAGACCGTGCCATCGCCTTTGCCCACCCTACAACCGATCGAACAACCCTCTAATCATTCTCCTTCCGCCACGCTGCGATGATGGCGACCAGCGCGTCGAGCCCGTCGGTCAGTGCCGCCGGGCCGGGCTGCAGGATCAGCGTCGACTTGATCTCGCGCAGCCAGCCGGTGCGGACCGCCGGCACGTCGGCGAAGCCCGTGCGCGCTGAAACCTTCGCGGGCACGAATTTCTTGCCGCACCAGGAGCCCACGATAATGTCGGGGGCGGCTGCGATCACGTCCGCCGCCGAGACGATGCGGTCCTGTGCGTTCTTGCGCTGCGAGCGCTCGGGAAACACCTCGTGGCCGCCCGCGATCTCGATCAGCTCCGCGACCCAGCGGATGCCGGAGATCATCGGATCGTCCCACTCCTCGAAATAGACGCGCGGTCGCCGTCCATCTGCAGCGTGGGCGCGCACGTCGGCAATGCGCGTTTCGAGCGAGCGTGCGAGCGTATCCGCGGCTGACTGCGCGGCCGTGAGCGCTCCCAGCATACGGATCATGGCGAGGATGCCGGCGATGTCGCGCTGGTTGAAGGCGTGCACCGCGACGTTGCGCCTGATCAGCGCGGCGACGATGTCGGCCTGCAGGTCGGAGAAGGTCAGAACGAGATCGGGCTCGAGCGCGAGGATCTTCTCGACGTCGGCGGAGATGAACGCGGAGACGCGCGGCTTCTCCTTGCGCACCCGCGCCGGACGCACCGCATAGCCGGAGACACCGACGATGCGGTGGTCCTCGCCGAGGAGATAGAGCGTCTCCACGGTCTCCTCGGTCAGGCAGACGATGCGCTCGGGCGGGAACATGGCCGCTGTCGGGTTGGAGGATTGTGGTGGGGTATTATATTACCCAATAGCGGGAGGCTTGACTTTGCTAGACTGACGAATTATTGAAATCGTCACTCATCAGAGAGACCGGCAGCCTAAGTCATGAACCCGCCCGCCGCCACACCCGTCAAGGCCAGACCCGATGACACCCGGGCGCGGATCACCGAGACCGCGGAAGCACTGTTTCGCCGGCTGGGCTTTGCCAAGACGACCGTAGCGGACATTGCCTCCGAGTTGCGGATGTCGCCGGCTAATGTCTACCGCTTTTTTCCCTCCAAGACCGCCATCGTCGAGGTGATCTGCCAGCGCTGCCTGAAGGCGGTGGAGGAAAAGGCATGGGCGGTGGCACGATCGAAGGCGCCGGCCGCGCAGCGGATGGAACAACTGGTTCTTGAGATTCTTGCCTATCATAAGGCTAACTTGGTCACCGAGCAGCGGGTGAACGAGCTGGTGATGGCGGCGATCGAACACAGCTGGGAGACGATCCGCGCCCACAAAGAAGCCCTGCGCGGGGTGACCGAACTGATCATCCGCGACGGCATCGAGGCCGGCGAATTCGAGACCGATGATCCGCGTCAGACGGCCGAGCTGATCATGCGCTCGCTGGTGCCGTTCACCAACCCGATGCTGATCGGAACGTGCGTGGAAGAGGGGCAGGACCTCGAGGCCCAGGCTCGCGACTCCGTGCGTTTCCTGCTCCGCGCCATCACACCCCGGTAAGCCCATGCCCAGCCGCCCACCCGTTTTCGCATGCCTGGAATGTGACGAAATACGACTTTCGTCAGTCATCAACGATAAGTGATCAGCAGAAGGACGACTTCCATGAACCCTTCGATGTCCCGCCTGAGCCCGCTGCTTGCCCTTTCCCTGCTCCCGCTGCTGGCTGCCTGTCAGGACCAGGCGCTATCGGCCGCCGCAACGGCTGAGCGCCCGGTGCAGGTGCAGCGGGTTGCGTTCGAGCCCGGTGACGTCAATCGCGAGTTCGTGGGTGTCGTGCGCGCCCGCTACGAAAGCGATCTCGGCTTTCGGGTTGCCGGCAAGATCGTCACGCGAACGGTCAATGTCGGCGATCGGGTGCGGGCGGGCGACGTGATCGCGCGCATCGATGCGGACGATCTCAAGCTGCAGGTCGAGAGCGCGCGCGCCGAGCTTTCGGCCGCGACGTCGAGTGTCGCGCAGACGGCGGCCGACGAGCTGCGCTATCGCACGCTGCGGGAACGCGGCTATGCGGCGGTTGCCGACTATGACCGCAAGAAGACCGCCAAGGACGAGGCCGAAGGCCGGCTCGAGCGGGCGCAGCGCGCGCTCGATCTTGCCCGCAATCAGCTTGCCTATGCGGAGCTCAAGGCCGACGCCGATGGCGTGATTACCGCGACCTTGGCCGAGCCTGGCCAGGTCGTGGCCATCGGGCAGCGCGTGGTGCGGCTCGCCCATCGGGGCGAGAAGGAGGCGCTGGTGGCGCTGCCCGAAACTTGGCTCGGCGAGGCGCGCAAGTCGGTTGCTACGATCCGGCTGTGGTCTGACCCGAAGCGCCGGTTCCCCGCCCAGCTGCGCGAGCTGTCCCCGCAGGCCGACGCCGCGACCCGCACCTACGCGGCGCGCTTCTCGATCGCGGATCCCGACGACGTGGCCGCGCTCGGCATGACCGCGATCGTGACGCTCTCGCATGCGAGCGAGGACGACGTGGTGAAGCTGCCGCTCTCCGCCATCATCAACCGTGGCCGTGGCCCCTCGGTCTACGTGGTCGCCACCGACGGCGCGCTGTCGCTGCAGCCCGTGACGCTCGCGTCCTTCACGGAAGACACTGCGCTCGTCACCGGCGGCGTGCAGGACGGCGACAAGGTGGTGACGCTTGGCGTGCAGAAGCTCATTGCCGGACAGAAGGTGCGCGCGATCGACGCACGCTGATTGTCGGACCGCACGGAAAGTCACGGTCAAACGGAGTCGTGTGATGAAGCGCTTCAACCTTTCCGAATGGGCAATCACGCACCGCGCGCTGGTCCTGTTCATGATCATCATTCTGGGCGCGGCCGGAGCCTATTCGTATTTCGCTCTCGGTCGCGCCGAAGACCCCTCCTTCACCATCAAGACCATGGTGGTGAACGTCTCCTGGTCGGGCGCCACCGCCGCCGAGATGCAGACCCAGGTCGCTGACAAGATCGAGAAGAAGCTGCAGGAGCTTCCTTATCTCGACCGCATCGAGAGCTACGCGCAGCCCGGCATTGCCTTCATCCAGGTTACGCTGCGCGACACGACGCCTCCCGCCAAGGTCAAGGATCTCTGGTACCAGGCGCGCAAGAAGATCGGCGATATCAAGGGCGATCTGCCCGCCGGGATCACCGGGCCCAACTTTAACGACGAATACGGCGATGTCTATTCGTCGATCTACATGCTCACCGCCGATGGTCTGAGCCTCGCGGACATCAAGACCCGCGCCGAGGACATCCGGCAGCGGCTCCTGCGCGTCCCCGACGTCAACAAGGTCGACATTCTGGGCGAGCAGCCGCAGAAGATCTTCATCGAGTTCAGCCACGTCAAGCTCGCGACGCTCGGCATCACGCCGCAGCAGATCTTCGAGAGCGTCGCCAAGCAGAACGCGGTCGTCTCCGGCGGCTCGGTCGATACCTCGGCTGATCGCGTGAATCTCCGGGTGACCGGGGCGTTCACCGGCGTCGATGCGATCGCGGCCGTGCCGGTGCAGGTGAATGGCCGCGCGTTCCGGCTGGGCGACATCGCGACCGTCAAGCGTGGCTATCAGGATCCGCCTGCCTTCATCGTGCGCGAAGGCGGCAAGCCCGCGCTCGGGCTCGGGGTGTCGATGCAGGATGGCGCCAACATCATCGCGCTGGGCGAGAATCTTAAAGCAGCGATGGCTGCGGTCGCCGCCGAGCTGCCGGTCGGCATCGACATCACCCAGATCGCCAATCAGTCGCAGATTGTCGAGGCCTCGGTCTCCGAGTTCTTCAAGACCTTCCTGGAGGCGCTCGTGATCGTGCTCGTCGTGAGCTTCCTGTCGCTCGGCTGGCGCACCGGCATCGTGGTCGCCCTGTCGGTGCCGCTGGTGCTCGCGATCGTGTTCGCGGTCATGTATGCGTGGAACCTCGATCTGCACCGCATTACGCTCGGCGCGCTCATCATCGCGCTCGGTCTCCTGGTCGACGACGCGATCATCGCCATCGAGATGATGGTGGTGAAGATGGAGCAGGGCTACGACCGCGCGCGCGCCGCGACCTTCGCCTGGTCATCGACCGCCTTTCCGATGCTGACCGGCACGCTGGTGACGGCCGCGGGCTTCCTGCCGGTGGGCTTCGCCAAGTCGAGCTCGGGTGAATATGCCGGCGGCATCTTCTGGGTTGTCGGCCTGGCTCTGATCGCGTCGTGGCTCGTGGCCGTCGTGTTCACGCCCTATCTCGGCTTCAAGCTGTTGCCGAACCTGCGCAAGGCGGGTGACCATTCCGACCCCGACGCCATTTATGACACACGCGCCTACCGTGCGTTGCGCCGCGCGATCGAGTTTGCGCTGCGCTGGCGGCGCACGGTCGTGGCCGCCACCGTCCTGATGTTCGTCGCGTCGATCGCTGGCTTCGGCTTTGTCCAGCAGCAGTTCTTCCCGACCTCGACCCGTACCGAGCTGTTCTTCGAGATGCGGCTGCCGGAAGGCACCGCGATCGGCGTCACCGACGCGGCGGCGAAGAAGGCTGAGCGACTGCTGGCCGACGACGCCGACATCGTCACCTACACGACCTATGTCGGACAGGGCTCGCCGCGCTTCTGGCTCGGGCTCAATCCGGTGCTGCCCAATCCGAGCTTCGCCCAGATCGTGGTCGTGACCAGGGATCTGCCGGCGCGCGAGCGCGTCAAGGCGCGGCTCGAGCGGGCGATCGCGGACGGCGCCGTGCCGGAGGCGCGCGCGCGGGTGGATCGTTTCGTCTTCGGTCCGCCGGTTGGCTTCCCGGTCCAGTTTCGCGTGGTCGGACCCGACCCGATGGCCGTTCGCGGCATTGCCGATCAGGTGCGCACCGTCATGGCTGCCAATCCCAAGATCATCGATCCGCATCTCAACTGGAGCGAACAGGTCAAGTCGATCCGTCTGGTGGTCGATCAGGATCGCGCCCGCGCGCTCAATCTCACGCCGCAGGACATTGCCCAGACCCTGCAGACGCTGCTGACGGGCTTCACGGTGACCCAGTATCGCGAGGGCATCGAGCAGATCGACGTGGTTGCGCGCGCCGCCCCCGACGAGCGCCTCGAGCTCGGCCGCCTGGGGGCGCTCACGATCGCGACCCAGAACGGCGTCGCGGTGCCGCTGTCGCAGATCGCGCGGCTCGACTACGAGTATGAAGAGCCGATCCTGTGGCGGCGCAACCGCGACACCGTGCTCACCGTGCGCGGCGACATCGTCGACAACGTGCAGGCGCCCGATGTGACCAACGAGGTGCTGCCCAAGCTCAAGGCGATCAAGGACGCGCTCCCTTACGGCTACCGGATCGAGACCGGCGGCTCGATCGAGGAGAGCGCGAAAGCCAATGTCGCGCTCGCGGCGGTGTTTCCGATCATGGCGATCGTGATGCTGTCGCTGCTGATGATCCAGTTGCAAAGCTTCTCGCGGCTCGCGCTGGTGTTCGTGACCGCGCCGCTCGGGCTGATCGGCGCCACCGGAGCGCTCCTGATCTCCGGCCGGCCGTTCGGCTTCGTGGCGCTGCTCGGCCTGATTGCGCTCGCCGGCATGATCATGCGCAATACGGTGATCCTGGTCGACCAGATCGAGCGCGACATAGCGGATGGCCATGGCCGATACCGGGCGATCGTCGATGCGACCGTGCGGCGCGCCCGACCGGTGGCGTTGACCGCGCTCGCCGCCATTCTTGGCATGATCCCGCTTGCGGGCAGCGCCTTCTGGGGCCCGATGGCCATCACCATCATGGGCGGCCTGTTCATCGCCACGGCGCTGACGCTCTTGGTGGTGCCCGCCCTTTACGCACTCTGGTTCAGAGTCCGGATCAACGAGCCCAAGGCGGTGCCCGCCGCCATGATGGTTCAATCCAAGTTGGAGGTGATCCCCTTCCGGGTCGCCGCGGAATAGCAGGAGGCGTTGAACATGCTCGGATGTCGTAGCGGAAAGTCGATCGGCTGGCATGACCACGAGCCGACCATCGCAGAGGTCCTGTCGGACTCCATTGTCAAAGCCGTGATGAGCGCCGATGGCGTTGATCCCGAAATGCTTGAGCGCGAGCTCAGAAGCATCGCGCGGATCATGCAGGTCGACCGACCCACACTCCGTTCGTCCCCGCGAAAGCGGGGAGCCAGGGACACAAGCGATCAGAGCGCGTCGCCCTGTATCCCGCTGACGCGGGAATGAGCGGAGAATGTGGCCCGAGCTGATCAAACGAATCGCAAATGACGCGGTGTCCCCCCACACCGCGTCGGCGCCGGGCGACTTCTGTCCAGTCCCAAGCAAGTCGCCCGGCGCATTTCACAGCGCGTCGGCATCCGCCTCTTCGAGCAGTTCCTTGCCGCCGATCGCGCTCACGCGTCCTGCTTCGATCCGCACCACCGAGGTGGCGACGCGGCGCAGCTCACCAGCGTGATGGCTGACGTAGACCATCGGCACTTCGTCGCGCAGGCGTTCCAGATAGGGCAGGATTTCGCGCTTGCGCGCGGCGTCAAGCGCGGCCAGCGGCTCGTCGAGGAGGAGGAGGCGAGGGCGCATCAGGAGCGCGCGGCCGACCGCGACGCGCTGGCGCTCGCCGCCTGAGAGCTTGCCGGGCCGGCGGTCGACGAGATGGCCGATGTCGAGCAGATCGACGATCCGTTTTGTTTCCGCGGGATCGGCCGTCAGCCCACTCATGCGCCGGCCATAGTCGAGGTTCGCGGCGACCGAGAGATGCGGGAACAGCCGGCCCTCCTGGAATACGTAGCCGATCCGGCGCTGATGCGTCGGCACATTGATGCGCCCTTGTGAATCGAACACGACTGCGCCGGCGATCATGATGCGTCCGCGGTCCGGCTCGACCAGCCCGGCAATCATGTTGACGAGCGAGGTCTTGCCCGCGCCGGACGGTCCGAACAGCGCGGTGACGCCCGCCTCGGTTTCGAATCGCACCGCGATCGAGAACTGCCCCAGTCGTTTCTCGACGTCGACCGCGAGCATGGTCATTCCCCGTGGAAGCGCATGCCGGCTCGTCGCGCCAGCCATTCCGAGAGCACGAGCGCGACCAGCGAGATCGCGATCGCGACCAGCACCAGGCGCAAGGCGGCGGCGTCGCCGCCGGGATTCTGGGTGAACGTATAGATCGCTGCCGAGATGGTCTGCGTTTCGCCCGGGATGTTGGCGACGAAGGTGATGGTCGCGCCGAACTCGCCGAGCGCCTTCGCAAAGCACAGCACGCAGCCGGCGATCAGCCCTGGCAGCGCCAGCGGCAGCGTGACGGTCGCGAACACGCGCAGCCGATTGGCGCCGAGCGTCGCGGCGGCCTGTTCGAGCCGGCGATCGACCGCTTCGATCGCGAGCCTGATCGGGCGCACCAGCAGCGGAAAGCCCATGATTCCGCAGGCGAGCGCTGCGCCAGTCCAGCGGAACGAGAATACGATGCCGAAGTGCTCCGACAGAAAGGCGCCGATCGGTCCGCGCCGGCCGAACGAGATCAGCAGCAGATAGCCGGTGACCACCGGCGGCAGCACCAGCGGCAGGTGGATCACACCGTCAAGCAGCGCCTTGCCCCAGAACTCCTTGCGGGCCAGCAGCCACGCCACCGCCACGCCAAATGGCAGCGCCACCACGGTTGCCACCAGCGCGATGCGCAGCGACAGCCGGATGGCCATCCATTCGTCAGGAGTGAGGTCGAGCACGTGCTTTGTTTACCTTTAGGATCGGCAAGCGCGGCGCTTGGTTAACGTCTGCACCTCCGGACGCGGATACCGCGCCGTGATCCGACAGGATCGTGTTGTTTCGGGAGCGACCGATCCGGAAGCGCCGTTCCGGGCCGGCGGCGCACGTGACGGCGCGCCGCGGGTCACAACACCACCCTAGCAAGGCGAGCGGCGCAAGGCAAAGCCGGCACCAACGCGTTTACCTTTTTGAATCTCATGGGGAAACCGAGCCGGCAGGCCGTTGATCGCACTAGGCTCTTGCGCGAAAGTGATTTGGAACCTGGAGGGTGCCGATGGAACAGCTGGTCGAGCGGGTGAAGGCCATATTGCTGACGCCGCAAACCGAATGGCCGGTGATCGCGCGTGAGCCGGGTGAAACATCGGTTTTGTTTACCCGTTATGTGGCGATCCTCGCCCTCATTCCGGCCTTGGCGGGCTTCATCGGTATGACCCTGATCGGCCGCTACGTCCCGTTCTTCTCCGGGCTGATGAGCGCGGTCGTCGGCTACGTCATGACGTTCGTGGTGGTGTTCGTCGTCGCGCTGATCGTGGATGCGCTCGCCCCCACATTCGGCGCGCAGAAGAACTTTCCCAATGCGCTCAAGCTGACCGTCTATTCCTATACTCCGGGGTGGCTCGCGGGCATTTTCCTGCTCATCCCGGGCCTGAGCTTCCTGTCGATACTCGGCCTCTACGGCCTCTACCTGCTGTGGCTCGGCCTGCCGCCTTTGATGCAGGCGCCGCGCGACAAGGCGTTGCCTTATGCGGCCGCGGTGGTGGTCTGCGCGGTAATCATCGCGATCGTGATCGGCGCCATCCAGGCCGCGATCTTCTTGAGTCGCTGAGCCGACAATTCTCTTAACGACCGAGTTTCTTACGGTGCAAGCAAAACCTGCCGGCAGGCCGGCGGCAGGTCGTTCAGGGTGATTTGAGGCTTCGGTAGCGGCGGCGTGGTCGGCGGCGGCGCGGGCTTCGGATGCAGCACCGCGTCGGTGAACCACCAGTCGAGATCCTTGCCGCAGCCGTCGCCGGCGGGGACCGGCGGCTGTGGCTTGCAGTCGGGGCTGTCGGAGGGACAGCGCATGCGGACATGGAAATGATAGTCGTGCTGCCAATATTGCCGCACCTTGTTCAGCCATGCGCGATCGTTGCCGGCTTCGCGGCAGAGCGCCTTCTTGATCGCCGCGTTGACGAAGATGCGCTCGACCTCGGGCTCCTCTGCGGCCGCCTTGATCAAGGCCGTGTGCGCGGGCGTCCAGATGTTGGGATCGACATCCTTGCGGTCGGGGGCGACGATCATGGTCGCCGACGTTTCCTCGCGCTCGAGCCGCGTCAATTCGCGACCGGGCATCGGCGTGAGCCAGATGTCGGCGTCGAGCCCGACCTGATGGCTGGCATGGCCAGTCAGCATCGGTCCGCCACGCGGCTGTGACATGTCGCCCACAAGGAGCCCGCGCCAGCCGACCTTGGCGCCCTTCTCGGACAGCCGTTCGAGCAGCTCGACCAGCTTGGGATGTCCCCAGTTGCGGTTGCGGGAGAGCCGCATCACCTGCCAGGTCTTGCCGTTGATTGGCAGCGCCATCGCGCCGGCGAGGCAGCCCTTGGCGTAAAAGCCGATGGTGCGCGCCTCCATGGGCGCGGCGTTGGTCTTGCGGCCGAAAAGTTCCTTGGCCGGCGTCTTGGGATCGTCAGGCTTGGCAAGCGCCGGCAGCGGCCGCGGGTTCACGCTGCCTTTGTCCTGCGCTGACGCCGTACCCAGTGTGCCGATGGCAGACAGCAGAAGGGCGGCGCAGCCGAGATTCTTCAGGGGTTGTCGTGCTTCGATCATCATGGGCACCTGCTTGTCTGCCGCCCCGGCAACGTCGACGCACACCCAAACGCCATGCTGAAAGAATAGGTCAGTCTCTTGGCCAGTCAACCAGAACTGCCTTGAGACCCCCAGCTCCTTCCGTCGATGGTGGCGTGTTGTCGGGGCTGCACGGACGTGATGGTCTCGGCGGGTCATGACCCGCAAGGAGATCAGCCATGCCCGAATATCTTGAGAAGACCGAGTTCCAGGCGTCGCGCGCGTTCTCACCCGCCGTCATCACCCAGGGCGGCCGGATCGCCTGGCTCGCCGGGCAGACCGCGACGCGCGACGACGCCGGCAACGACATTTCCGGTCAGTTCGAGGCGCAGGTGCGCACGATCTTCGGCCTGATCGACCAGACGCTTCAGCGCTGCGGCGGCAGCCTGGCCAATCTCGTCACCATGACGGTGTTCATCAACGATCCGCGCCATGGCGACAGGTTCGTGGAGCTGCGCAAGGGCTTCTTTCCGGACGGCAATTATCCGGCGAGCGCGATGATCACGGTCTCGCACTTTGCGCGGCCGGGCATGCTGATCGAGATCCAGGGCGTGGCGGTGATGGGGGGATGATCGAGTCGTGGCGCCGCGAGCGCGGCGCCGGCTCAGCATATCCTCCTATCGCTCTCGCTCCCACCCGAGGATGCCGGTCATCATTCTGCCGCCGAAGTTCACATTGGGCTGTGTCATGCTGATGATGTACAGCACGTCCCCCTCAATCCTGTAGGTCCTTTCCTGGTCGGTGCCGACCCATGCTTGGTTCCAGGCGACGTCGACTTTGGTGACAAATTTGTTGCCGTCCACGCGGAACCGTCCCGAATAGGCTAGCAATGAGCGAAATGCATCGCTCCGTTCGGCGTCGTTCTGCGGCGTCTTGCGTCCCTCCGCCGTGATGATCGAGAACATGCGTCCACTCGGCAAGAGAATGAGGTATCCGTTTGGATGCTCGCCAAAGAGCGGTTTCTTCTCCTTGGTTTCCGCGTCCTCGTAGACAAATGATGTGAGCTTCCAGACGCCATAAAGCTTGTCCTTGTCGTCGGCCACGGCGGGACGAGCGACAATCAGAGCGAGCGCAACCGCTATAAGTACGCGAATCATGATTCTCCTCCAACGTCGCAAACAACATTTTCCTGGTCGCAAGATGAGTTTGGTCATTACGAGACTTCAAATGTTAATTTGAAAGAAGAAGAAAGAAAAGTTCTTTGATCTGCGTCATACCGTAGACCGGATCGCAAGGCTGTCTGTTGTCGATGGCGGATGTCGCCGCTCGTTAGCCTAGGACAAGGTCGCAATACCGCCGATCATGGCAGTGCCGTTCCATTTGCCGGACGAACGCGATACGCTGCCTCGGCTGCATCAAGATCGCGTGTACAGCGGTCAGGCAAGCGATCCGACAACGCTGGGAGGATGATCATGCCGTATACGTCTAAGGTGCTTGCATTCGCCGCCGCGCTGCTGTTGACGGTGGGCGGCGCCGAGGCTCAGGACAAGAAATTCCCAAACTGGAAAGGCGAGTGGACCACCATCACGGCGCGCCTGCCGGGCCAGAATTTGCGGTTCGATCCGAACAAGTCGTACGGAAAGGCGCAGGAAGCTCCGCTGACGGAAGAGTACCAAAAGATCTACCAGGACAATCTGGCCGAGCAGGCCCTGGGCGGGCAGGGGCTGTTCCTCGATCATGCCTCCTGCCTGCCGGCCGGAATGCCGACCATGATGTCGGCGGGAACGCACGAATTCATCGTGACGCCGGAAACGACCTATATCGCCGCTAGCGACCTGCGTCGCGTCTTCACCGATGGACGTCCGTGGCCCACGGACCTGGAGCCGACCTATCAGGGCTTTTCCATGGGCCAGTGGATCGACGAGGATGGCGACGGCGTCTACGACGTGCTCGAGGTCGAGACCCGCGGCCCGTTCAAGGGACCGCGGACCTATGACGCGACCGGCCTGCCGCTGCACTTCGATGGCGATTCGACTTTCAAGGAGCGCATCTTTCTCGACAAGACCAATCCGAACATCCTGCACAACGTGATCACCGTGTTTGATCGCGCGTTGACGCGGCCTTGGACCGTCGACAAGACCTACCGGCGCGGCACGCACAAATATCCAAACTGGAGCCGGACCAGCTGCCTGGAAGGAACCGGCTACGTCACCATCGGCAAGGAATTCTATCTGGTGGGCAGCGACGGCTCCTTGATGCCGACCAGGAAGGGGCAGATGCCGCCTGAGCTGAAATACTTCCCGCCAGCGCAGAAGTGAAAATCGCGCCGCCCCAACAATGCGGATGGCGGGAGCAACCCGCCACCCGCTTCTGCATCAGAAATTGTCTCTTCAACCCTGTCACCGGCGCGGCTGATTGAAATAGCGCAGGTCCGGCGGTGGCTGGTCCTTCTTCACCGGCATCAGGTAGCCATCCGCGCTCAAGAGATAGCTCTCGTTGCCGATGACCACGTCGTTGTTGCCTTCCGTGCAATTGTTCTCCGGCCAGACGACCTTCGGCTCGCGCCGGTAGGTCTTCTTGACCGACCACGGACGCGTCAACGCGTTGTCGATCGTGGTCATCTCGTCGTAGATGATATTGGGATTGGCCTTGTCGGCGTAGATGCGCTCCTTGATGACGGCCTGGCCGTCCTCATGAAACGAAATTCCGGTCTGGTCGAAGAGGCGTGGCACCCGCAGGTGCCTGGTCTCGACCTCCAGCACGTCGAAACGGCCATCCTTATCCTCATCGATCCATTTGCCGATCGAGTAGCCGGTGAAGGTTGGATCGGGATCCTTCGGCCAGTCGCGCCCGTCGGTGTAGATGCGGCGCGGCTGCGAGGTCATGATCTCGAACAGGATGTAGGTCGTCTTGGGCGTGATCACGAACTCGAACGGAAACACGATGCTCATCTGGAACGGCATGCCCATCGGGATGCATTTCACGCTCATGACATAAAGCCCCGGTCCACCGAGCGCCTGGTCGGCCATGCTGGCGTCGTGGATGCGCTTGAATTCCTCTTTCAGCGGCGCCTGCTGTCCGGCGCCGTCGGGCTTGCTCGGGTCGTAGCGCGGCGGGCCGCCGTCGGGTGCCTTGCGCCACTGGCCGGACCAGTCCGGATAGCGCGGGTCATCCTGGGCGGCGGCCGCTGTCAATGACAAGGCTGCGGCCATCATCGCGGCGGCGATCGAGGCTCGGTATTGCATGGCTGTCCTCCCGGTCGTCGCATGCGCCGTTCGAACTGGCGCATGCGCTTCTGGCACTTCTTCGCTAGTATGGCAGGCCGACGTCATTGTTCCAGCCCACAGGTGCCCGACATGAGAAAGCTATCCCTGGTTGCCGCCGTCGCGGCGCTGCTCGCCGGAGTGGGCGGCATCGCGGCGCAGACCTATCCGTCGCGGCCGATCACCATCGTGGTCGCGTTCGCAGCCGGCGGCTCGGGCGACACCATCACGCGCATCCTGGCCGACCACATGCGCACCGAGCTTGGCCAGACCATCGTGGTCGAGAATGTCGGCGGCGCCGCCGGCAGCATCGGGGTCGGCCGCGTCGCGCGCTCGGCGCCCGACGGCTATACGATCAGCTCCGGCAACTGGCCCACGCACGTGCTCAACGGCGCCATCTATGCGTTGAACTACGACGTGCTGAAGGATTTCGAGCCGGTCTCGCTGATCGCCACCGAATCCATCGTGCTCTCGACCAGGAAGGACTTTCCGGCGGCTCGGCTGAGCGAGTTCATTGCGTGGCTGCGCGCCAATCCGGACAAGGCTTCGGCCGGCACCACCGGACCGGGCGGCGTCGGCCATGTGGTCGGCATCTTCTTTCAGAAGGTGACCGGCACGCAGTTTCAGTTTGTGCCCTATCGCGGCTTGGCACCCGCGATGCAGGACATGATCGCGGGCCAGATCGACCTGATGTTCGATACTTCCGCCAACTCGCTGCCGCAGGTGCGCTCCGGCAACGTCAAGGCCTTCGCGGTCACCTCGAAGACGCGCCTGGCGGCTGCGCCCGATATTCCGACGATGGAAGAATCCGGCCTGCCCGGACTTCAAATGTCGAACTGGCGCGGCCTGTGGGCGCCGAAAGGCACGCCGCGCGACGTGATCCTCAAGCTCAACAGCGCGGTGAGGGGCGCGCTCGCCGATGCAAACGTGCGCAAGCGGCTCGGCGACCTCGGTCAGGAGCTGTTTCCGCCCGATCAGCTGACGCCCGAGGCGCTCGGCACACTGCAGGCCGCCGAGATCGAGCGCTGGTGGCCGATCATCAAGGCGGCGAACATCAAGGCGCAGTGATCATGATCGACGTGATCGGCATCAAGCGACTAGGCGATTACGATCTCGAGATCGCGTTTTCCAATGACATGATTGGCGAGCGCGATTTCTCGTTCATCTTGAGCGAGTCCGGACCGATGCTGGAGCCGCCGAAAGACCCCGCCTATTTCGCTCGCGTATTCATTGATGACGGTGCCCTGACGTGGCCCAATGGATACGATTGGGATCCAATCGCCTTGCACGACGACATGAAGAAGGCCGACTTGCTTCGTCGCGTCGATTTTCGCTGAATTGGCTCGCATGGCTGCGGCAACAAGCAGTGACCCATTTCCGTCACCCTGAGGCGCGAGCGTAGCGAGCCTCGAAGGGCGACGGCCCGGGCCGATCATCCTTCGAGGCGCGTGCAAGAGCACGCGCGCCTCAGGATGACGGTGATGGGTCGATATCCAATCGCCGTTGGTATCACACATCCACCTTCAGCGCGGCGATGAACGCCTCCTGCGGGATGTCGACCTTGCCGTATTGGCGCATCTTCTTCTTGCCTTCCTTCTGCTTCTCCAGAAGCTTGCGCTTGCGCGTGACGTCGCCGCCGTAGCACTTCGCGGTCACGTCCTTGCGGAAGGCGCGCACGGTCTCGCGCGCGATCACCTTGCCGCCGATGGCGGCCTGGATCGGCACCTGGAACATGTGCGGCGGAATGAGCTCCTTGAGCTTCTCCGCCATGGCGCGGCCGCGCTGCTCGGCGCGCGTCCTGTGCACCAGCATGGAGAGCGCGTCGACCGGCTCGCCGTTGACCAGCATCTGCAGCTTGACGAGGTCGGCCGGCTTGTAGTCGGTGAGGTGATAGTCGAACGAGGCATAGCCCTTCGACACCGACTTGAGCCGGTCGTAGAAATCGAACACCACCTCGTTGAGCGGCAGGTCGTATTTGACCATGGCGCGGTTGCCCACATAGGTGAGCTCGACCTGGACGCCGCGGCGGTCCTGGCAGAGCTTGAGCACGCTGCCGAGGTATTCGTCAGGCGTGAGGACGGTGGCGCGGATCCACGGCTCCTCGACCTCCTCGATATAGTTCGGATCGGGCATGTCGACCGGATTGTGGATCTCGATCTCGGTCCCGTTCTTGAGCTTGATCTTGTAGATCACCGACGGCGCGGTCGCGATCAGCTCGAGGTTGAACTCGCGCGCCAGCCGCTCCTGGATGATCTCCAGGTGCAGGAGGCCGAGGAAGCCGCAGCGGAAACCGAAGCCGAGGGCGGCCGAGGTCTCCATCTCGAAGGTGAAGCTCGCGTCGTTGAGGCGCAGCCTCCCCATGGCGGCGCGCAGCTGCTCGAATTCGGCGGCGTCGACCGGGAACAGCCCGCAGAACACGACCGGGATCGCCGGGCGGAAGCCGGGCAGCGGCACCGCCACCGGCTTTCTGTCGTCCGTGATGGTGTCGCCGACCCTTGTGTCGGCCACTTCCTTGATCGAGGCGGTGAGGAAGCCGATCTCGCCGGGTCCGAGCTCCTCGCCGACGGCCATCTTGGGCGTGAACACGCCGACGCGGTCGACCTCGTAGGCGGCGCCGGTGCCCATCATGCGGATGCGCTGGCCCTTCGCGAGCACGCCGTCGACGATGCGCACCAGCACGACCACGCCGAGATAGCTGTCGTACCAGCTGTCGACGAGCAGCGCCTTGAGCGTCGCCGTGCGGTCGCCCTTGGGCGGCGGCAGCCGCTTGACGATGGCCTCGAGCACCTCGGGCACGTTCAGCCCGGTCTTGGCCGAAATGAGGATCGCGTCCGAGGCATCGAGCCCGATCACGTCCTCGATCTGCTTGCGCACCTGCTCGGGCTCGGCGGCGGGCAGGTCGACCTTGTTGAGGATCGGCACGACCTCGTGGTTGTTGTCGAGCGCCTGGTAGACGTTGGCCAGCGTCTGCGCCTCGACCCCCTGGGAGGCGTCGACCACCAGCAGCGAGCCCTCGCAGGCGGCGAGCGAGCGGTTGACCTCGTAGGCGAAGTCGAC
>DAIUEP010000041.1:0-1157 GCA_036845065.1 Xanthobacteraceae bacterium
CGAAGCGAGGCGACCGGCATGAAGGCAGCCTTCGGCGTCTACGTGCACTGGCCGTTCTGCCTGTCGAAGTGTCCGTACTGCGACTTCAACAGCCATGTGCGCCATGCCGCGATCGACGAGGCGCGTCATGTGCGTGCGTTTGCGGCCGAGCTGGCCGCGACCGCGGCGCGTGTTCCCGGCCGCACGGTGTCCACGATCTTCTTCGGCGGCGGCACGCCCTCGCTGATGCAGCCCGCGACCGTGGGCGCGATCCTCGACGCCATCGCCAAGCACTGGAGCATCGCCGGCGACGTCGAGGTCACGCTCGAAGCCAACCCGACCAGCGTCGAGGCGACGCGCTTTCGCGGCTATCGCGCAGCCGGCGTCAACCGCGTGTCGCTGGGCGTGCAGGCGCTCGACGATGCCGACCTCAAGGCGCTCGGCCGCCTGCATACCGCGCAGGAGGCGCTCGCCGCGGTCGCGATCGCACGCGCGACGTTCGAGCGCTATTCATTCGATCTCATCTATGCGCGGCCTGGCCAGACGCCGCAGGCCTGGGCAACCGAGCTCAAGCGCGCCATCGCCGAAGCCGCCGAGCATCTCTCGCTCTATCAGCTCACCGTCGAGGCCGACACGCCGTTCGCGGCGCTGCACGCCGCCGGCAAGCTCGCGATCCCGGACGAGGATCTCGCTCGCGCGCTCTACGACATGACGCAAGAGATTTGCGGCGCCGCGGGGTTACCGGCCTATGAGATTTCCAATCACGCGCGGCCGGGCGCCGAATGCCGGCACAATCTCGTGTATTGGCGCGGCCACGAATATGCCGGTGTCGGTCCGGGCGCGCACGGCCGCCTCGACATCGCGGGCGAGCGCCGCGCCACCGCGACCGAACGAAGGCCCGAAGCCTGGCTGATGCGGGTCGAGGCGCTCGGCCATGGCCTCGTCACCGACGAGGTCCTCATGCAGACCGAAGTCGCCGACGAGTTCCTGCTGATGGGGCTCCGGCTGGCGGAAGGAATCGATCCCGAGCGCTATGCGCTCCTTGCCGGCCGGGCGCTTGATGAGCGCCGCATCGCCATCCTGCGTGAGGAAGGCGCGGTCGAGCTGACGCCGGACGGACGGCTGCGGGTGACGCAGGCCGGCTTCCCGGTGCTCGACGCGGTGGTGGCTGATCTGGC
>DAIUEP010000041.1:1257-15956 GCA_036845065.1 Xanthobacteraceae bacterium
TGCGGGTGACGCAGGCCGGCTTCCCGGTGCTCGACGCGGTGGTGGCTGATCTGGCAGCGTAGTCTCGTGCCAGGCGAGCGAAGGAAACACGCCGTCATGATCGGCGGCCCCAACGGGGCGGGCAAGACCAGTTGGGCATACCGACAATTGCCCACCACTCTTTCTATTACCGAGATACTTGAGGCGGCTCCATGACAGACATATCCGCGGACGAGACGGCTGACAGGATCATCCGCAGCCTCAAGGCCAACAGCGCCGAGTTTGTCAGACAGGCGCGCCTGTCTCGGTCCGCACGCGTTCGATCGGGGTTTTGGCGCGCCATCTGTGTGCTAGTTGGCGTGGCCGTTGGCGCTCTCTTGACGTGGTCACGCTAGTCCGCAGCATCCTCTACGGCACGATCGGCCACCGGTTTAGCGTCCCATGCCTCACGTCCCCGAGCCATTGAATGCCTTCGGGGCCGGGCTGATGACCTGCCCGCCAGAGGGTGAGACGCGCATCACCGCAAGGCCGCGCTGGTTGGTGCCGTCGGCACGGAAGCGGAACAGCCCGTCAATGCCGGTGAAGCCGGACGAGTTGGTCAGCACGGCTTCGGAGAAACGCTGGTCGCCTTGTGTCTTGGTGAGCGCCGAGATGAGCGCGACCGCATCATAGGCAAGCGAGGCGGTGCGCGCCGGATCCTGGCCGAAGCGGGTGCGGAAGCGCGCCGAGAAATTGCGGAAGCCGGTGGAGTCGGGGCCGGCATACCAGGCGCCGTCGAGCGCCGCGTTGGTGAAGATCTGCGGATCCTCCCACAGGCCGCTGCCGAGAAGCTGCACCCGCTTGAGGTCGACCCCCGAGGCCGTCAACGTCTGGACCACTGCTGGCGCCGAGTCGGCCCCGTCCGGAATGAAGATCGCGTCGGCGCGGGTTGCCGCCTGTGCGACGGTGCGGACCGCGGCCTGCATCTGGCTGCGGTCGGCCGGATAGCGCTCGAGCGCCACGACGCGGCCACCACGGCGCGCGACCGATTGCTTGAATGCGGCTTCCGCCACCGAGCCATAGGCATTGTCGGGGATCGCCGCCGCGAACGATTTCTTGCCCTGCGAGATCGCGTAGCTGACGATGCGATCGACGTCCGATTCCGGCAGGAAGCTCAAGAGGTAGACATTGCGCGTCGCGACGTTCACGTCGGTCGAGAACGCGATGACCGGCACATTGCGCGAGCGCGTGAGCTGGCCGACCGGCGAGACCGAGTGCGCGAAAATCGGGCCGAGAATGATCTCGGCACCTTCATCGAGCGCCTGTTGCGCAACCTGGCGCGCGCCGGGCGCGTTGCCGCCATCGTCCTTGAGCAGAAGCTGCAGGTCCGTCACGTTGAATTCGGCAAGCGCCATCTCGGCGGCATTGCGCATCGCGCTCCCGGCCGCACCCGCATTCCCACTCGCCGACATCGGCAGAATGAGTCCGGCCTTGACCTGGCCGGTCCCGATGCTGCCGCCGCCCTCCGGCGGGGCCGGTGAAGCGGCCGAGCCGCTGAAACCCTCGCCCGGAGACATGCCGGAACAACCGGCCAGCAAGGCGGCAGCGAAAACCACGGTCAACCGCCGTGCCATTCGCCCATTTGAAGCCCCAGTGCCCTGCAAAATCATGCGCCTTGCACCATTTGGCCTTCCCCCGCGACAGCGGCACCGACGGTAATACAGCACGGTAATCCGGCTTTTTGTCGATAAATCCTTAGCTAGGTAAAAAGAATAGTGATTTCCAGAGGCTGGGGTGCGCAAGCCTGTTGGGTGGTAAACTAACAGGTATGATGAGAACCCGCGATCCGGCCGCGGCCCCGCGCACAGGGCGGTACGTCGTCAACGGCCAGCCGTTCGACGCCCCGGCCCTTGCCAGAGGCCTGCATATCGTCGCGACCCCCATCGGCAACCTGCGCGACATCACCCTGCGCGCGCTCGACGTCCTCGCCGCCGCCGACTTGATCGCCTGCGAAGACACGCGAATCACCCGCAGGCTCCTGGACCATTATTCCATCACCACGCCGCTCACGCCCTACCATGAGCACAACGCCGCCGCGGCGCGCCCCAAGCTGTTGGCGCGGCTCGCCGAAGGGGCCGCGATCGCGCTCGTGTCCGATGCTGGCACGCCGCTCATCTCCGATCCGGGCTTCAAGCTGGTGCGGGCAGCTCGCGATGCCGGCCAACCGGTGACGGCGCTGCCCGGCCCGTCCGCGACCCTCGTCGCGCTCGCCGTATGTGGCCTGCCAACCGATCGTTTTTTTTTCGAAGGCTTCCTGCCTGCAAAATCGGCGCAGCGCCGCGCCCGTATCGCCGAGATCAAGCTCATTCCGGCAACGCTCGTGCTGTTCGAGACCGGGCCGCGCATTGCGGCCTGCCTCGCTGATCTTGCAGACGAGTTGGGCCCCCGCGCGGCCGCGGTGTGTCGTGAGCTCACCAAGCTGCACGAAGAGGTACGGCGCGGTGATCTGGCGGAGCTTGCCACGCACTACGCCGGCGATGCCGAGATCCGCGGCGAGATGGTGATCGTGATTGCGCCAGCCGAGCTGTCGGCCGAAGCGGTCGATCTCGATGCCCTGCTGCGCCAGGCGCTCGGCCGGCTCAGCGTCAAGGAAGCCGTGGCCGAGATCGCATCGGTCACCGGCCGACCGCGCCGCGAGGTCTATCAGCGCGCGCTCGCGCTCACCGACGACGATGAGGCGCCACATGACGCCTGATGGCGATCCGCCCCGACCTCGCCCGCTCGCGCCGCGCACGCCACGCCCCGAGCGCCAAGTCGCGTTCCGCTTCGGCCTCTCGGCCGAAAGCCGAGCGGCGGCGCTGCTCATCGCCAAGGGCTTCCGCATCCTGGCGCGGCGCTTCCGCAGCCCGGTCGGCGAGATCGACATCGTGGCGCGCCGGCGCCACCTGCTGGTGTTTGTCGAGGTCAAGGCCCGCGAGCAGCTCGACGACGCCGCCTGGTCGGTGACCGAGCGCCAGCGCGCCCGGATCATCGCGGCCGCCGAAGCCTGGCTTGCCGACCATCCCGACCCGAGCATCCAAGACATCCGCTTCGACGCCATGCTGGTCGCGCCCGGGCGGGTGCCACGGCATATTCCGGCAGCGTTCGACGCGAGCAGTTGATGGCTACGCCGCGCGCAGCTTCTGGAAGAGCTGATCGACCTGGCCACGGATGCGCGCGGCCACCTGGCCAAGATCGCCGGCGACGGACTTGACCGTCGCCGCATTCGCGCGCGTGGCGGCAGTGGCTTCGCCTACACGCTCGACCTCGGCGGCCGTATCGGTCGTGCGTCGCGCAGCCGTCTCGACGCTGCGCGCGATCTCCTGGGTGGCGGCGCCCTGCTCGGTCACCGCGGCCGCGATCGTGCTCGATATGGTGCCGATGTCGCGGATGGTCCGCTCGATCATGCCGAGGGCCTGGATCGCGCGCGTGGTGGCGTTCTGCATGCCGTTGATCTGTGCCGCGATGTCCTCGGTCGCCTTGGCGGTCTGGCCGGCCAGCGCCTTGACCTCGCTTGCCACGATCGCGAAGCCGCGCCCCGCATCGCCGGCACGAGCCGCCTCGATGGTGGCGTTGAGCGCCAAGAGATTGGTCTGCTCGGCGATGTCGGTAATCAGGCTCACCACATCACCGATGCGGCCGGCTGCCTCGCTCAGCTCCTTGACGGCCGCGTTGGTGGATTCCGCCTCACTGACTGCCTTGGTGGAGATCGCATTCGACTGCGCGACCTGACGATCGATCTCGCTGACCGAAGCGGCAAGCTCGTCGGCGGCTGACGCGATGTCGCGCACATTGACCGAGGCGTCACTGGAGGCCGCGGCCGCTCCGGCGGTGCGATCCGAGGCTTGATCGGCGGCCGTCGCCAGCGCGCCGGAGGCTGAACGCATCTGACCAGAAATGGCCGCGAGCTCCGACAGCGTCCTCTCGAAATCGTCACTGAAACGTGCGATCTCGGCGGCCGTGGCGTCCTGACGCTGAGCGCGTACGCGGTCGGCTGCCGTGCGGGCCTGCTCATCGGAGCGTCGCAACGCATCGACAAATCCCATGACCCCTCGGGCCAGCGCTCCGATCTCATCGCCGAGCTCCTGGCCGGGCATCGCTGGCTCGCCGGCCACAACGGCCCCCGTCAGATCGACGATGCGGACCCGCGCCTGTCGGACTTCGACCATGCCGACGACCGCCGCCAGCACCGCCGACCCGGCCAGCAGGCTCATCAGCCACGTCGGCCACGCCAAGGCGCCGGCCATCAAAAGTCCCACGGCCACGACGGCGAGCCATGAGAAGATCACATAGAGCGTTGTCGCGATCGACGACTGTCGCACTTGTAGCCCCTCGTGTCCGGGTACAATTCTCGATTGCGAGAACACAATGGGAGGAAATCGTTAAAGTTGCTTTACCCCCCGATCAGCGCGACGTCAGCACTGGAGGTCGGGCGAGCTGCGCCGTCGTCCCGCATTGCGCTGTCAGGCCGCGCGCAGCTTCTGGAAAAACTGATCGACCTGACCGCGGACACGCGCCGCCACGGTGCCGAGCTCACCGGCGACGGATTTCACCGCCGCCGCGTTGGTTCGCGTCGCATCCGTCGCATCGCCCACCCGCTCGACCTCGTCGGCCGTGTCATTCGCACGCCGGGCGGCGACCTCGACGCTGCGCGCGATCTCTTGCGTGGCAGCGCCCTGCTCGGTGACCGCCGCCGCGATCGCATTCGAGATCGCACTGATGTCGCGGATGGTGCGTTCGATCGCACCGAGCGCCGTGATCGAGCGCGTGGTGGCCCTCTGCATGCCGGCGATCTGGGCCGCGATATCCTCGGTCGCCTTGGCGGTCTGGCCCGCGAGCGCCTTCACCTCGCTCGCCACGATCGCGAAGCCGCGGCCGGCTTCACCCGCGCGGGCCGCCTCGATGGTCGCATTGAGTGCCAGCAGGTTGGTCTGCTCGGCGATGTCGGTGATCAGGCTCACCACGTCGCCGATCCGGCCGGCGGCCTCATTGAGCTCCTTGACGGCCGCGTTGGTCGATTCGGCCTCGTTCGCCGCCTTGGCTGCAATCGCATGCGACTGCGCGATCTGCCGATCAATCTCGTTGACCGAAGCCGCCAGCTCCTCGGCCGCCGATGCAATGTCGCGAACGTTGACCGAGGCGTCGCTGGAAGCGGCAACCGCGCCGGCGGTGCGCTCCGCTGCGTCGGCGGCGGCGGTCGTGAGCGCGCCGGACGCCGACCGCATCTGACCGGAAATGGTCGCAAGCTCGGCCAATGTGGTCTCGATGTCGGCGCTGAACCGGGCGATCTCGGCCGACATCGATTCCTGGCGCACAGCGCGCGCCTGCGCGTCGTCGACGACGGTGCGGTTGAGCTCCCTGTTATGGCGCATGGCGTCCTGGAACACCGCGATCGAGCGGGCGAGCGCCCCGACCTCGTCGCCGCGGTTGCGATAGGGCACCGGCACGTCGGACTGGCCCGCCGCAACCGTTTCGGTGACGCTGGTGATCCGGGCCAGCGGGCGCGCGATCGCGCGCCAGATGATGGCGGCGCCGACGGCGGCGAGCAGCGCCGCGTAAACCGCCAGCAGGCTCATGAGCCAGGCGGCCCGGTCAATGCCCCGGTCGATCTCCGTGTAGATACGATGCGCGCGCTTGGCATAGTGCTCGCCGAGCGTCTCGATGTCGGCATTGAGCGCCTTGCGGACCGTGCGGTTGGCGTCGTTGTCGCCCCACTCGCGGCCCGCCGCCGGACCGACCTCGACCCCGCGGCGCACCAGCTCGCGGCGGAAATCCTGGAACTGCTGGAGGCGCTTGGCAAAGGGATCGAACAGGGCGGCATCCTCGGCGCGCACCCCATCGCGCCACTCCTTCATCATCTGGGTGATGCGGTCGTTGAACGCCAACAACCCCTCGCCATAGACCTTTGCGGTCTTGATGTCGGGCGACATATAGATGCCGCGCGACTCCATCACCACCGCGTAGATCAGCGCGTCGACGCGCTGGACGTTGAGCGCCCCCGCATAGGCCGACTGGAAATCGTCGGTGAGCGCCGCATGGCGGTGGGCGTTGTAGACGGCGACCCCGGCCAGCCCCACCGTCAAGGTGGCGAGCAGCGCGAAGATCACGTAGAGCTTGGTCGCAATCGATAGCTGCGGCAGCCGCACGTGAACTCCCCCGCCGACATGGCCCATATCAATCGGATATAAGAAGCATGATGGAAGCAAGATGTTAACGTACCATTTGCGTTGCCCAACCATCACCTGCTGCCCGGAGATCCGATGACGCTGAATGTCGCCGTACAGATGGACCCGATCGAGCGGATCAACATCCGGGGCGATTCCACCTTTGCGCTCCTCCTGGAGGCGCAGCGGCGCGGCCATACGCTCGCCTACTACACGCCCGACCGGCTGGCGATGCGCGACGGCCGCGTGCACGCTGCGGTCCAGCCACTCACAGTGCGCGACCGCGAGGGTGACCACGTCACCCTGGGCACGGCCGAGCGCACCGACCTCGCGCGTTTCGATGTCGTGCTGCTGCGGCAGGACCCGCCGTTCGACCTGCAATACATCACCACGACCCATCTGCTCGAGCGCATCCACCCCAAGACGCTGGTGGTCAACGACCCGGCGCATGTGCGCAACGCGCCCGAGAAGATGTTCGTGATGGCGTTTCCGGAGCTGATGCCGCCGACGCTGATTACCCGCGACCTTGCGGAGATCAAGGCGTTCCGCGTCGAGCACGGCGACATCGTGATGAAGCCGCTCTATGGGCGCGGCGGCGAGGCGGTGTTCCGGCTCACGGCCGAGGACCTGAATTTCGGCTCGCTCTACGATCTGTTCGCGGCGACCTTCCGCGAGCAATGGGTGGTGCAGAAGTTTCTCCCCGCCGTGAAGCACGGTGACAAGCGCATCATCCTGGTCGACGGCGCGTTCGCGGGCGCGGTCAACCGGGTGCCGGCGCCGGACGACCTGCGCTCCAACATGGTGCGCGGCGGCACTCCGAAGGACACCGAGCTCACGGCGCGCGAGCGCGAGATCTGCGCCGCGATCGGCCCCGCGCTGCGCGAGCGCGGCCTCCTGTTCGTCGGCATCGACGTCATCGACGGCTTTCTCACCGAGATCAACGTCACCTCGCCGACCGGCATCCGGGCGATCAAGAATTTCGGGGGGCCGGACATCGCGGCGATGATCTGGGACAAGATCGAGGCGAAGCGGGGCTAGACGTCCCGCGAGGTTGGCGTGTCCGGCCGCGTCCTCCGGATGTTCTCTAAATGTTCTTGCCGACACGGCCGCCTTCCGCTACTCTGGCGTGCAGGCAGGGGGCCATGGTCCAGCACGTTACGACGGTTGCTTTCGAGGGCATTGAGGCGCGCGCAGTCGACGTGCAGGTGCAGGTCGCGCCCGGGCTGCCGGCCTTCAACATCGTGGGGCTGCCGGACAAGGCGGTGAGCGAAGCGAAGGAGCGCGTGCGCGCAGCTTTGATCGCGTCCGGGCTCGCGCTGCCGGCGCGACGCATCACCGTCAATCTCGCGCCCGCCGACCAACCCAAGGAAGGCAGCCATTATGATCTTCCGATCGCGCTCGGCCTGATGGCGGCGATCGCCGCGATCCCGCCTGACGCACTTTCCGGCATCACCGTCCTGGGCGAGCTCGGGCTCGACGGCTCGATCGCGGCGGTCGCGGGCGTGCTGCCGGCCGCGATCGGAGCCAACGCGCGCGGCGAGGGCTTGATCTGCCCGGCAGCCTGCGGGCCGGAAGCCGCCTGGGCAAGCCCCGAGATGGAGATCATCGCGGCGCAATCGCTGATCCAACTCGCCAATCACTTTCGCGGCACACAGGTGCTCGCACGCCCGCAGCCGAAGATCCGCGAGGCCAGTGGCGCGCTCGTCGACCTCAAGGACATCAAGGGCCAGGAAAGCGCCAAGCGCGCGCTCGAGGTCGCGGCCGCCGGCGGGCACAATCTCCTCATGGTCGGCCCGCCCGGCGCCGGCAAGTCGATGCTGGCGGCGCGGCTACCGACCATCCTGCCACCGCTCGCGCCTGCGGAGCTGCTCGAAGTTTCGATGATCGCCTCGGTCGCGGGCAAGCTTGAAGGCGGCGCGCTCACCAACCAGCGCCCGTTCCGCAGCCCGCATCATTCGGCCAGCATGCCGGCGTTGGTCGGCGGAGGATTCCGCGCACGGCCGGGCGAGGTCTCGCTCGCGCATCATGGCGTCCTCTTTCTCGACGAGTTCCCGGAATTCCAGCCACAGGTGCTCGACGCGCTGCGCCAGCCGCTGGAGAACGGCGAGGTCGCGATCGCGCGCGCCAACCATCGCGTGACCTATCCGGCGCGCTTCATGCTGGTCGCCGCCATGAACCCATGCCGCTGCGGGCGCGCGAGCGAGCCGGGCTTCACCTGCAAGCGCGGACCCAACCTGCGCTGCGCCGCCGACTATCAGGCGCGGCTCTCAGGCCCGCTCCTCGACCGCATCGATCTCACCATCGAGGTGCCGGCCGTGACCGCCGCCGACCTGATCCTGCCGCCGCCCGCCGAAGGCAGCGCCGAGGTCGCAGCCCGGGTAGCGCGCGCCCGCGACATCCAGAGCGAGCGCTACGCCGCGATCGGGTTGCCGCATATCCGCACCAACGCGACGGCCTCCGGCCCGGCGCTGGAAGAGGTGGCGCGGCCGGATGCAAGCGGGCTTGCGCTGCTGCGTGACGCCGCCGACGCCATGCGGCTTTCTGCGCGCGGATACCACCGCGTGCTGCGGGTCGCGCGGACGCTCGCCGATCTCGACGGCGCCGAGAAAGTGGGTCGCCTGCATCTCGCCGAGGCGCTGTCCTACCGCGCCCTTACCGACGAGGTGCGACGGGCGGCGTAGGCGCCGCGCCGCGATCAATGCGGCAAAAAGATCACGCCCATCGCCTAATCGAAATTAGCCGACTCGCATTTGCCGCCGGCTTGACTATCTCAGGCGCCGGCCAGCAAGGGGATCCCAATGGCTCAGAGTCTCTTACGGGTATTTGCGTACCCTCTCCTGGTCGTCGCAACAGCCTTGTTCGGGGTGCCGGCCGCCGCGAAGGCGCAGGCGAGCTTCGACGGTTTGTGGAGCATCCTGATCGTCACCGAAGCCGGCGAGTGCGACCGCGCCTACCGCTACGGTGTCCAGATCGAGAGCGGACGCATCAACTACGAGGGCGGAGCAGGCGTCGAGCTCTCCGGCCGCGTGGATCGGAACGGACGCGTTTCCGCCACGGTCCAGCGCGGCGAGCAGGGCGCCGTCGGAACTGGCCGCCTTTCCGTCAATAGCGGCCGGGGCACCTGGAAGGGCAAGTCGTCGACCGGCCAGTGCAGCGGCTATTGGGAAGCCGAGCGCCGCTGACCGCCCTATATTCTCACCAGCGCATGACGCGCGAGCCTGCATGGTATCAATGCGGGCACGTGTTATCCCTTCATCAACCCTAACGGTTGCCTGCTCGCGGCCCGGAAGGGAATCGCAACCCTTCCGCCGCACGATCGGCCCCGTCATCGCCATCACGCGTGCCGCGCTTTGTCGCGGCGTCGACTGATCATGCCGCTCGATCCGCAATCGCTTGTTCTTGGGCTCGCCGCGCTCGCGGGCGGCGCAATCGGCCTTGTCGGGCTTCTCATTGCACGCAATCGGGCGCTCCATCGCAAGCTCCATGCGCAGCGCGGGCATGTCGAGGAGCTCGCCGACCGCAACTGGGAGCTCAAGGAATCCGAGGAACGCGCGCGTTGCTTTCTGGAAGCGCAAGGCGACGTGATCGTGCGGCGCGACGGCCAAGGCCGCATCACCTACGTGAACGACGCCTTCTGCGCGCTGACAGGGCAAGCCCGCGATGCGCTGATCGGCGCGAGCTTTCTTCCGGCGGTGATCGAGCAGGGCGCGACGGCGCTCGCTCCCGACGGCACGCGCATCCACGATCAGAAGATCGCGACCTCCGAAGGTGCGCGTTGGATCGCCTGGCGCGAGGTGACGGTCCGCACCGGAGAGGGCGCCGAAGTGCAGAGCGTCGGCCGCGACGTCACTGATCGCGCGCAGGCGGAACGCGCGCTCGCGGTCGCGCGCGACCAGGCAGAAGCGGCGAGCCGCGCCAAGTCGCGCTTCCTGGCGGTGGTCTCGCACGAGATCAGGACGCCGCTCAACGGCATCCTGGGCATGTCCGATCTCTTGCTCGACACCGCCCTCACCCCCGAGCAATTGACCTACGCGCGCGCGGTGAAGACCTCCGGCGAAACGCTGTTGGCGCTGATCGAGCAGATTCTCGATTTCTCCAAGATCGAAGCCGGCCGGCTCGACCTTGAGGCGCGGCCATTCGACCTGCATGCCCTGGTCGAGGAGACGGTCGAGCTGATCGCCCCACGCGCGCAGACGAAGGACCTGGCGGTTGCGTCCTATGTGGCCGACAGCGTGCCGCGTCAGGTCACGGGCGACGCCACGCGTCTGCGGCAGGTGCTGCTCAATCTCGCCGGCAACGCCATCAAGTTCACCGACAATGGCGGCCTCTCGATCGTGGTCGAGCGCGGCAGGGAGCCGAACGCGATCGTCATCGCGGTGCACGACACCGGCATCGGCATTGCGCCCGAAGAGCAGGAGCGGATCTTTCACGAGTTCGAGCAAGTCGACCGCAGCACCGCTCGCACATTCCTCGGCACCGGTCTCGGGCTCGCCATCTCGCGGCGCATCATCGAACGCATGGGAGGCCACATCGGCGTCGAGAGCGCACCCGGCGCCGGATCGACGTTCCGCGTCACCGTAGCGCTGCCGCCCGCCGCCGAGCTGCCGGACGTCGTCCAGCCCGACCTCGGCGGCATCGATATTCTCATCGTCGCGCCCGCCGCGATCGAGGCCGCGCTGCTGGCGCGCCGGCTCACCGATTGGGGCGCAGGAACCCGCATCACATCCGATGCCGAACCGGCCCGCTCGCTGCTGGCGCAACGGTCATGGGGCGCGCTGGTGGTCGACCATGCGCTTGGACATGCGGCCTGCGAGACGCTCGCGGCCGCACCCATTCCGCGGCGCATCGTGCTGGTCACGCCGGCCGCGCGCCACGACTTGCCGGCCCTCAAGGCGGCCGGCTTCACCGGCTATCTGGTTAAGCCGGTGCGCTCCGCCTCGCTCGCTGCGCGTCTCACCGCGACGGATCAGGGCTTCGATCGCGCCAGCGATACCGCGGACCCGGTCGGACATGCAGGCGGTCCGACGCCGGTCGGCCTCGCGATTCTGGTCGCCGAGGACAACGAGATCAACGCGCTGTTGGCGCGCGCGCTGCTCACCCGGCTCGGGCATCGGCCGACCATCGCGACCGACGGAGCTGGTGCGGTCGAGGCCTGGCGCGCCGCGCAGTCGGCGGGCGAGCCCTTCGGCCTGGTCCTGATGGACGTGCACATGCCCGGCAGCGACGGCTTCGATGCCACGCGCCGCATCCGTGCTGCCGAAGCCGAACACGGCTTTGCGCGCACACCGATCATCGCACTCACCGCCAATGCGCTGGAAGAAGAGCGCGAGGCCTGCCGAGTTGCGGGCATGGATGGCTTCCTGACCAAGCCGCTCGACCGCGAGCGGCTCAAGGCGGCGCTAGTGCCCGCTTCCGAAGTTCATGTGTCGTCGCAGCACCCCCGTGACACGAACTTCGGAAGCAAAGGGGCACTAGCAAGTCTATGATTCGAGTGCCGCTTTTCGATTTGAAGTTCCTAATCGAGTTTGCTGCATCTGGTGTAGGAACTTCAAATCAGCGGCACTAGCCGGGCTCGAGACTGCCTCGCTGGCGGCGTAATCATCGGCGACACGCGGCCCCGGGGGCATGCGTGCAGGGACCATGGGCAGGGCGGCGGACAGACCATTGCGTAGCTCACAGAAAGTGGGCCTGCTCCGCGTCTTCAAGACGGTGGCGGCGGTTGCGCGCTACTGCGCGCGCAATGCCGGCAAGCTGGTTCTACTAGTCTGGTTGCCGTGCCTGCTGATGGCGGTGAGCCAGATCGCACTCGACTTTCTGGCCCTCTCCTATCCGCCACGCTTGCCGGGCTGGCTGTTGTCGCAGCATTTCAATCCGCCAACCTGGCTAACGGCCGTCGCCCAGGCCCTCTGGGGCGCCATGGCGTGGGCCTTCGTGCTCGGTGATATGGCGGGGAGCAACGCTGATCGCAGCCGTCCGGGAGCGCGTATCGCGCGGACCGTAACAGCCAGGCTTGAGCTCAGCCTCGGAATTCTTCTGGCTGCTGTGATCTTCTCGGTGGTCAATCTCCTGGATGGCGGATTGCGGGCCCTGCAGTTGCAGTTGCTCGCCTCGATCTACACGAGATTTGAGCCGTCCGACGACCTCCTCAACGCCATCGGCAGAACGGGCGAAGTCGTGCAGGTCATCATCATGGCGGCAGTGGTCGCAGCGTTCTACCTGACGACCGGCGGCCTCCTCCGAAATGGCATCAGAGGCATGGCCGCCGCGTGGCGCCTCACACGCCACAACCGGCTGCGCGTGCTCGCCCTGTTCCTGCTCCTGAGCGTTGCCGCCATTGCGCTCAACGCGCTCACGACGCCCGCGGTCGGCTGGCTGATCCGCAGCTTTGCCGACGAGCTGTTCTGGACCTTCAAAGCAGCGCTCATCCGGCAGCTCGTCGATCTGCCGTTCTTCATGCTGTGGACGGTCGTGTACGCAGTCACGGTCGGGATCGTGCTCGGCGCGCTGGAGCAGCGGCGGCCGGCTGGCGAGCCGCGCGGGGAGCAGCCGCCACGCGATGGCGCCCGGTCCGACGCCATCGACGCCCAGAGGCAGCGCCGGTCGAATTGACAAAAGGCAAGGACAGATATTGCGGCCCCCTGTCCGATATTGACGCGAAGCTCACAACTCCTGCGCACGATCCCGAACAGCGGAGCTTGGTCTTTACGCGGGAGCGCTCGATGAACGTCCAAACGACGCAGGTGTACAAAAGCGCATGCCGCATGTGCCACGGCGGCTGCGGCGTTCTGGTGCACGTCGTGGACGGAGCGATCCGCGAGGTGACGGGCGATCGCGCCTCGCCGCTCAACAAGGGCCTGCTCTGCCCGAAGGCCCGCGCCGGTCCCGAGCTCGTCTATCACCCCGACCGCCTGACGCATCCGATGAAACGGATCGGCGCGCGCGGCGACGGTCAGTGGGCGCGCATCAGCTGGGATGAGGCCTACGACATCATCGCGGTGAGGCTCACGCGCATCATCGAGGAGAACGGCCCGGAAAGCATCGCGATCGGCACCGGCACCGGCCGGCATCACTGCAACTTCGTGCCGCGCTTCGCCAACGCGCTCGGCACCCCCAACTGGTGTGAGCCCGGCCACGCCCAGTGCTTCTTCCCGCGCGTCAACGTTTCGCGGCTGACCTTCGGGGAGCTGCCGGTCTGCGACTACTACGGGCAGGTCAGGCCGGCCGGCGTCTTGGTGTGGGGACACAACCCGCTCAATTCCGGCCCCGACGGCGAGCTCCCGTTCCACACCCGCCGGCTCATGAACGCCGGCAAGACCCGCTACATCGTGGTCGATCCGCGCCGCACCCAGATCGCCGAGCAGGCTGCGGTTTGGCTGCAGGTGCGGCCGGGAACCGACGATGCGCTGGCGCTCGCCATGATCCAGGTGATCATCGCGGATGAGCTTTACGACAAACCGTTTATCGGGAAATGGACGTTCGGCTTTGATCGGCTCGCCGCGCATGTGCGGCCGTTCACGCCGGAATGGGCCGAGCCCATCACCTGGGTGCCGGCCGACACCATCCGCGCCGCCGCGCGGCTGTTCGCCACCACCAAGCCGGCGACGCTCGAATGGGGTTGCGCGATCGAGCACACGCCGAGCTCGATCCAGACCGCGCGGGCGATCTCCATCCTGCCGGCGCTGACCGGCAACATCGACATTCCGGGCGGCTGGGTGTTCGGCACGCCCGCAGCCGCGCCGGTTCCCTCGCTCGAGGAGAACCTGTCGCCGGCCGCAAGGTCCAAGCGGCTCGGATCGCAGGAGTTCCGCCTGCTCGGCCAAGCCAACGTGCAGCCGTCGGCGCACATTCCGGCGGTGTTCAAGGCGATGCGCACAGGCGAGCCCTACCCCATCCGCGCCTTCCTGGTGTTCGGCAACAATCCCCTGCTCACCTACGCCAGCTCCAAGGTCATCGCCGAATCGCTCAAGAAGCTCGAATTCCTGATGATCATGGATCTGTTCATGACCCCGAGCACGGACCTTGCCGACCTCGTGCTGCCGGCGGCGAGCTGGCTCGAGGTCGACGCCATGCCGCTGTTTCCCTACTTCGCGGAGAACGCCGCGCTGGTGCAGCAGAAGATCGTTCAGGTCGGCGAATGCAAGCAGGACGAGGTCGTATTCGCCGAGATCGCGCGCCGGATGAATCTGAAGGTCGGCACCGAGGACCCCAAGGACGTCTATGACCGGCAGCTCGCCGCAACCGGCATCACCTTCGATGCGCTGCGCGAGCGCGGCGCGCTTTGGCGCCCGATGTCCTATCGCAAATACGAGCAGACGGGCTTCAAGACCAAATCCGGCAAGATCGAGCTCTATTCGCTGGCGCTCGAGGAGCTCGGCTATCCGCCGCTGCCCAGCTATGCCGAGCCGCCCGAGAGCCCGCTGAGCACGCCGGAGGTGGCGCGCGAATTCCCCTACGTGCTCACCTCGGGCGCCCGCATTCTCAATTTCTTCACCTCCGAGCACCGGCAGCTCTCCAAGCTGCGGAACGGCCATCGCGATC
>DAIUEP010000041.1:16056-21177 GCA_036845065.1 Xanthobacteraceae bacterium
TTCTTCACCTCCGAGCACCGGCAGCTCTCCAAGCTGCGGAACGGCCATCGCGATCCGGTGGTTGAAATGCACCCGGACACCGCGCGCCGTCACGGCATCCACAGCGGCGACTGGGTGTGGATCGAGACCCGGCGCGGCAAGATCAGGCAGCGCGCCAAGCTCACCGACGGCATCGACCCGCGGGTGATCAATATCGAGTTCGGCTGGTGGTTCCCCGAGCGCAAGGACCGCGAGCACGGCGTCTGGGAGAGCAACGCCAATGTGCTGACCGACATCGGCCCGCCCTACGATCCCGCGATGGGGACCTACCAGCTGCGCGCGCTGCTGTGCCGGATCGCAAAGGCCGAGGCCCCATGAGCGACGGCCACTGCACAAGGAGCAGCTCATCGTGGCGGCAGGCGTGAACACCGAGATTTTTCCCACCACCGCGTGGTCGGCCGGGCCGGGCTGCCACGGCGGCTGCGGGCAGAAGCTGTTTGTCGCGGACGGCAGGCTCGTGCGCGTCGAGGGCGACAAGAATAATCCTTGGAACCACGGCCGCTCCTGTCCGCGGGTGCTGGCGCTCACGCAATACATGTACCATCCCGACCGCATCACGCGGCCGCTGCGGCGCGTCGGCGAGCGCGGCGAAGGCCGGTTCGAGCCGATCGGCTGGGACGAAGCCTTCGATCTCTGCGAGCGGCGCCTGCGCGCCATCCGGGACCAGCACGGCGCCGAGTCGGTGATCTTCGCGCAGGGCACCGGCCGCGATATCGGCGGGCCGTTGACGCTCCTCGCCTATAGCTTCGGGAGCCCCAATTGGGTGCAGCTCGGGCTCTCGGGCCATTCCTGCTACACGCCGCGGCTCGCGGCCATGAAGGCGGTGCTGGGCGATTTCTGCGTCGCCGATTGCTCGCAGTTCCTGGAACGGCGCTACGACGACCCGCAATGGACCCCGCCCAAGGTGATCATCACCTGGGGCCAGAACCCGACCAACGGCTGCCCGGACGGATTCTTCGGGCACTGGATCGTCGACTGCATGAAGCGCGGCTCGAAGATCATCGCGGTGGATCCGCGCAACACCTGGATCACCGGCCGCGCGGTGCATCATCTGCAGGTCCGGCCCGGCACCGACGGCGCGCTGGCGCTCGGCATGCTGCGCGTCATCATCGACGAGGATCTTTACGACAAGGCCTTCGTCGAGACCTGGGTGCATGGTTTCGATGAACTGAAGGAGCGCGCCCGGCAGTATCCGCTCGACGAGGTCGCCCGTATCACCGAGGTGGCGGCCGGCGACATCGCGGCGGCCGCGCGTCTGTTTGCGAAGGCGAAGCCGGCGGCGATCCATTGGGGCGTGGCGGTCGACATGTGCGCCGACGCGACCGCGGTCGCCCAGGCCATCACGTCGCTGTCGGCGATCACCGGCAACATCGACATTCCGGGCGGCCAGGTGATCGCGCGTCCGGTCGAGGGCGTGACGTCCTATCCGTTCTCGACCGAGGAGCTGGTCAAGCTCTATGGCGCCGACCTGATCAAGCGCCTGAACGAGAAGCGCATCGGCGCCGATATCTATCCGATGGTGAAGAACTTCCGGGCCTGGGCGCAGCCCGACCTGGTGATCGAGCAGATCGCGAGCGGCAAGCCGTACCCGATCAAGGCCGCCTGGATCCAGACGTCGAACGTCATCGGCGGCCAGGCCGCGCGCGCCAAGTTTCATCTCGAGGCGCTGCAGAAGCTCGATTTCATCGCGGTCGTCGACCTGTTCCACAATCCGACCACCATGGCGCTCGCGGATGTGGTGCTGCCTGCCGCAACCTTCGCCGAGAAGGACAGCATTCGCGCCTGGTGGGCGCCGCTGGCGGTGATCAAGAAGCGCGTGCAGGTCGGCGAGTGCAAGTCCGACTGGGAGATCAACTTCGAGCTGGCCAAGCGTTTCAATCCCGACGGCATGAACAAGTGGAACACGCTGGAAGACCTGTTCAACGAGCGCCTGCGCCCCGCGGGCGCGACGGTCGCAGAGCTCTGCGCGGAGGGCGGCTGGCGGATGCCGCCGGAGGGATCGTCCAAGCCCTACCGGCGGCATGAGCGCGGGCTCCTCCGCCCCGACGGCCAGCCCGGATTCGGCACGCCCACCGGCCGGATCGAGGTGTATTGCGAGACCTACAAAGACTGGGGCCTCGATCCCCTGCCATTCTACACCGAACCGCCGCAGAGCGCGGTGTCGACGCCTGAGCTGTTCGAGAAATATCCGCTGGTGATGATCACCGGCGCCCGCTCGCAGCTCTACTTCCACAGCGAGCACCGGATGATCCCCTGGCTGCGCGAGCGGATGCCCGACCCGATCGTGGAGATTCATCCCGACACCGCGAAAGCCTATGGCGTCGGCGACGGCGAATGGGTCTATCTCGAGAACGACATGGGCCGCGTCAAACGCAAGGCCGCAATCACCCGCAAGGTCAAGCCGCAGCACGTCCACACGATGCACGGCTGGTGGCTGCCGGAGCGCGACGGCAAGGCGCCGGATCTCTTCGGCGTCTGGGACTATCAGATCAACGCCATCATTCCGGGCCCGCAAAGCAGCAAGTCCGGGTTCGGCGGCGGCCAGTATCGGACCACGTTGTGCACGCTGCGCAAGATCACCGGCTGAGGGCCGCATGTCGCGCTACGCCTTCCTGATCGATTACGACTATTGCACCGGCTGCCACAGCTGCGAGGTCGCCTGCCAGCAGGAGCACGGCCATCCCGCCGGCATCTGCGGCATCGAGGTGAAGGAATACGAATACGATATGGGCAAGCGGGTGCGGATCGACTACGCGCCGTTCTTCACCAAGCATTGCGACCTGTGCAAGGCACGCCGCGTGCGCGACCGCGTTCCCGCCTGCGTGCGCCATTGCCAGGCGCGCTGCATGGAATTCGGCCTGACCGAGGAGCTCGCTCCCAAGCTCGCCGGGCGCGCCAACGTCGCGCTCTTTACCCACTCGCCCGGGCGCTGATCACAACCGCCGCAACGCCACCTCCTCAACCGTGTGGCTCTCGCCTTTGGTCAGGATGAGGTCGGCGCGCTGGCGCGTCGGCAGGATGTTCTCATGCAGATTGACGAGGTTGATGCGCGACCAGATCGAGGTCGCGGTCTTGGCCGCTTCCTCGTCGGAGAGCTTCGAATAGCGGTGAAAATAGGATTTCGGATCGCTGAAGGCGGTGCCGCGCAGCGTGAGAAAGCGGTCCACATACCAGCGCAGCAGCACATCCTCGCGGGCGTCCAGATAGATCGAGAAGTCGAAAAAGTCCGACACATAGGGAATCGCCCTGCCCTCCTTGGGCGGCCGCCCGGCCTGCAGGACATTGAGCCCTTCGACGATCAGGATGTCCGGCTGATCGACGACGACCCACTCGTTCGGCTTCACGTCATAGACGAGATGCGAGTAGACCGGCGCGCGCGCCGGATGGCGACCAGCCTTGACCTCGGTGAGGAAGCGCAAGAGCGCCGGCAGATCGTAGCTCTCCGGAAAGCCCTTGCGCTCCATCAGGCCTTCACGCTCAAGCACCGCGTTCGGATAGAGGAAGCCGTCGGTGGTGAGGAGGTCTACGCGCGGCGTGTTCGGCCAGCGCGCCAAGAGCGCCTGGAGCACGCGCGCGGTGGTCGACTTGCCGACCGCGACCGAGCCTGCCACCCCGATGATGTAGGGCACCTTGCTGTCCTCGGTGCCGAGGAAATTCTGCTGCGCCCGGTAGAGCCGCTGGGTCGCCGCGACGTAGAGCGACAGCAATCGCGACAGCGGCAGGTAGATGTCCTCGACCTCCCGCATGTCGAGACGGTCGTTGAGCGAGCGCACTTCGGCCACTTCCGCCGGCATGAGCGTCATCGGCGTGTCGGCGCGCAGCCGCGCCCACTCGGCGCGCGAGAAGACGCGGTAGGGAGAGAGACCTTCGTCGGTGCGTTGTTCCATCTAGTGCCCCGTTTCCGAAGTTCGTGATACGTCGCAGCAACCTCTGACGCGAACTTCGGAAACAAAGGGGCACTAGCAACGCTATGATTCTAGTGCCGCTTTTCGATTTGAAGTTCCTAACAGAGTTTACCGCGACTGTTATAGGAACTTCAAATCGGCGGCACTAGCGTCCGGCGTCAGACGCGCTTGCGCGAGGCTTTCTCGTCGAGGCCAGACTGGACCGTGCGCCCGGCCAGCTCGGCTTCGACATCGGCGAGCGCGATGCCACGCGCCTGCAACACTACGACAAGATGGTAGACGAGATCGGCCGCTTCCGCGATCAGCCGTTCGCGATCCTCCCCAACCGCCGCGATCACGGTCTCGATCGCCTCTTCGCCGAGCTTCTTGGCGCAATGCGCCACGCCGCGGTCGAGCAGCTTGCGCGTATAGGACAGCTCCGCGCTGGCGCCGGCACGGTCTTTCACGCGCTGTTCGAGATCGTTGAGGGTGAACGGCATCGGAGGTCTCCGCATCTGCCATAGCATCTCAGCTGGCCGACGAAAATAGAGCGGCGGGGATCGGGCACCGCGAGGGGCTTGCCGTGTGCCCAGCAAGTAGGATCGGATCGCCCCATGCCTGCTCTCGACTTCTGGTTCGACTTCGCTTCGACCTATTCCTATCCGGCCGCGATGCGCATCGCCCCTCTGGCGGCAACGGCCGGCGTCAAGGTCCGGTTCCGGCCGTTTCTGCTGGGGCCGATCTTCGGGGCCCAGGGCTGGGACACCTCACCGTTCAATCTCTATCCGGCCAAGGGCCGCTACATGTGGCGGGACCTGGAGCGGCTGTGCGCGGACCTCGATCTGCCGTTCCGTCCGCCGGAGCCATTCCCGCAGCGAAGCCTGCTGGCCGCGCGCGTGGCGCTCGTCGGCCTGTCGGAGAGCTGGGGCGAGGCGTTCTGCCGCGCCGTGTTCCGGGCCGAGTTCGGCGAAGGCGGCCGGATTGACGACATCACTACCATCACGGGACTGCTCGCCCCGTTCAAGGTCGACCCCGACCGGGTGCTGACGGCAGCGCGGTCCGAGCCGATCAAGGCCCGGCTGCGCGACGAGACGCAGGCTGCACAGCAGCACGGTATCTTCGGGGCACCGAGTTTCGTCACCACCGACGGCGAGCTGTTCTGGGGTAACGACCGGCTGGAACGTGCGCTCGCATGGGC
>DAIUEP010000041.1:21277-25273 GCA_036845065.1 Xanthobacteraceae bacterium
TGCTCCTTGGCCTGCCGGATGGTGAATTGGCCGAAATGAAAGATCGAAGCGGCGAGCACGGCGGTGGCATGCCCGTCGCGGATGCCTTCGACCAGGTGGTCGAGCGTACCCACGCCGCCCGAGGCGATCACCGGCACCGGCACCGCGTCGGCAATCGCGCGCGTGAGCGGAATGTCGAAGCCCTGCCGGGTGCCGTCACGATCCATCGAGGTGAGCAGGATCTCACCCGCTCCGAGCGCGACCACCTCGCGCGCATAGGCCACGGCCTCGAGCCCGGTCGGCTTGCGCCCGCCGTGCGTGAATATCTCCCAGCGCTCGCCCTCGCCCGGCTTCGACACCTTCTTGGCGTCGATCGCCACCACGATGCACTGGTCGCCGAACTTTTCGGCCGCCTCCTGCACGAACGCGCGCCGGGCCACCGCCGCGGTATTGATCGAAACCTTGTCGGCACCGGCGCGCAGGAGCGCGCGGATGTCGTCGACGGTGCGCACCCCGCCGCCAACCGTAAGCGGCATGAAACAGGCCTCCGCGGTGCGCTGGACCACATCCAGGATGATGGCGCGATCCTCGTGGCTGGCCGTTATATCGAGAAAGGTCAGCTCATCGGCACCGGCCGCGTCATAGGCGATCGCGGCCTCGACCGGGTCGCCGGCGTCCCGCAGATTGACGAAATTGACACCTTTGACGACCCGCCCGTCCTTGACGTCAAGGCAGGGGATCACGCGAACTTTGAACATCGTGCCTTGCCGTTGCCCGGGATTGGGCGGTCTGCCTATATGCGGATACCGAGGTAAGGCACAATGCCAAGCGAGCCAGCAACATTCAACATGGCGGAGCTGGTCCGCTCGACAGCCATATTCCGCGAGCTATCGGACGAGCAGCTGACCGCCATCTGGTCGCAGGCCAAAGTGCTCACCCTGCAGCGTGGGGACGTCCTGGTTCGTCAGAACACCCCGGCCGATTCGGTCTTCATCGTCGTGTCCGGGCGATTCGAGGTCTGGGTCGACGGCCAGGATCGCGCAATCAATGAGATCGGGGCCGGGGAGCCGATTGGCGAGATTGGCTTCTTTTCGGGCGCCAACCGCACGGCCACGATCCTCGCGGCGCGTGACTCCGTCGTGCTCGAGCTCGATCGCCCGTCGTTCAACAACGTCGCCCTCGAGGTGCCTGCGATCTATCAGACGCTGCTGAGCGCGCTGGCGCGCCGATTGGCCGGCAACAGCGCACGCGTCGACAACATCCCGCAAGTGGGCGTCGCACGGACCGTCGCGGTGATCGCCGGCGGCAGGGAGCCGATAGCGCCTGCATTCTACGAGCGTCTTGGCCGCGTCATTGCGCGCACCGGCAAGGGCCTGATGCTCGACCATGCGGGCGTGCAGGGCCGGTTTCCCGGCCAAGGCCCCGATGAACCCGCAGTGTCGAGCTGGCTCAACGCGATCGAGAACGATAACGAGCTGGTCGTCTTTCTGTGCGACGACACCTTGACCGACTGGACCCGCAAGGCGATCCGGCAGGCGGACCAGGTGATCGTCGTGGTCGCGGGCGCCGGTCCCGCAGACCCCAATCCGATCGAAGAGTTTGCGTTCGCGACCCATCCGCCCGCGCGCCGCCGACTCGTTCGCGTGCACGAGCGGCGCACCGGCTGGGTCGACGGCACGGCCGCTTGGTTACGCGACCGCGACGTGGCCATGCACCATCACGTAGCGCTCGAGGACGACCGCGACATCAAGAGCCTGCATCGCTTCGTGACCGGTCGGGCGCTGGGCTTCGTGGCGGCCGGCGGCGGCGGCTTCGGCCCCGCGCATATCGGCATCTACAAGGCGTTCCTGGAGCACGGCGTCAATTTCGACATTCTGGGCGGCGCCAGCGTCGGCGCGGCGGTGCTGGCCGGGTTTGCGCTGCTCAAGAGCCCCGAGGAGGTGGACCTCGCCGCCCACGACATCTTCGTGCTCAGCAAGGGTTTCAAGCATTTCACCCTGCCCCGTTATGCGCTGCTCGATCACGTCGTGTTCGACCAGGCGCTGCGGCGGGCGTTCATGGGCATCGCGGTGGAGGACGCCTGGCGCCCCTATTTCGCCGTGACAACCCTGCTCGACGGCTCGTGGCAAGGCCCCTACCTGATGCGAAACGGGCCGCTCTGGAAGGCGGTGCGTGCGTCGGGATCGCTGCCGGCCATATTGCCGCCGGTGATTTCCGACGATGGGCGCCTGCTGGTTGACGGCGGCGTGGTCGACAACGTTCCGCTGCGCCCGATGAACACGCTCAAGAGCGGCCCTAACCTGGTCACGCATTTCGGCGTGCGTCGGCCAGCGCAGCGCTTCAAGGTCGACTACATGAGCATCCCGGGGCGCTGGCAGCTGGCCCGCTCGCTGCTGACCCGAGCCGGCCGCGACCGGCTACCGCAGGTCCCCGGTCCGATCGGGGTGCTGCAACGCTGCCTGGTGCTGAACCAGGATCCCGACCTGCTACCAGTTGGCCCGCTTGACCTGGTGCTGCCGGTGCCGGAGCTGCCGGGCGCCTCGTTGATGGATTTCGACCGCCACGTCGAGGTGTTCGAAGGCGCCTATCACTGGTGCCGCTCGCGCATTGACGAGCTTGGCGCGCAGAACGACCCGGCTTTGGCCGCGATCCTGGCAACGCGGGATTGAGGCAACAAGCCGGCCGGGCGAGGGGGCGACTCGCGCCCTCAAACCGTCGCGATGAGCGCAAGCGCCGCGGCTGCATCGAGCCGGCCATCGTAGAGCGCGCGGCCCGCAATCGCGCCAGCAAGCTTCCTCGCGCGCGGCGCGATCAGCGCCCGCACGTCGTCGAGCGAAGCGAGCCCCCCCGAGGCAATCACCGGAATGGCGACGGCGTCGGCAAGCGCGATGGTGGCCTCGAGGTTCAGCCCCTTGAGCAAGCCATCGCGCGCGATGTCGGTGTAGACGATCGCCGCAACACCGGCGTCCTCGAACCGCCGGGCGATGTCGAGCGCCATGAGCTCGGAATTTTCCGCCCAGCCTTCGACCGCGACCTTGCCGTCGCGTGCGTCGAGCCCGACCGCCACGCGGCCCGGAAACACGCGCGCCGCAGTCTTCACCAGGTCGGGATCGCGCACCGCCGCGGTGCCGATGATGACGCGGTTGACGCCCTTGCCGAGCCAGCCTTCGATCGTCGCCATGTCGCGGATGCCGCCGCCGAGCTGCACCGGGATCGCGATCGCCTCCAGGATGCGCTCGACCGCCGCGGCATTGACCGGCTTGCCCGCAAAAGCGCCGTCGAGGTCGACGATATGGAGATACTTGAAACCTTGCGCCTCGAACGCATGCGCCTGTGCCGCAGGATCGCGGTTGAAAATGGTCGCGCGCGCCATGTCGCCCTGCTCGAGGCGCACAGCCAGCCCTTCCTTGAGGTCGATGGCGGGAAACAGGATCACGGCGCCCACGTCAGGAAATTCGCAATCAGCCGCAATCCCAGCCGCTGGCTCTTCTCCGGATGGAACTGTGTCCCCACCATCGTGTCGCGACCGACGATTGCGGTGACCGGGCCGCCATAGTCCGCCTGCGCGATGAGATCGGAGCGCGCCGCCGGCTTGAGCTCGAACGAGTGTACGAAATAGGCATGCAGGCCGGCAGGCCCGACCGCAATGCCGTCGAGCAAGGGATGCGGCCTGATGGCATTGAGCGTGTTCCAGCCCATGTGCGGAATTTTGAGACTGGGATCGGAGGGCGTGATGCGGTCGACCTCGCCCGCGATCCAGCCAAGCCCCTCGGTCACCTCGTATTCGCGCCCACGCTCGGCCATCAGCTGCATGCCGACGCAGATGCCGAGGAACGGCCGGCCCTGCTGGCGCACGCGCGTATCGAGCGCATCCACCATGCCGGCCACCGCATCGAGACCGCGCCGGCAGTCCGCAAACGCACCCACGCCCGGCAGCACCACACGGTCGGCGCGTGCGACCTGATCCGGATCGCTGGTCACCACGATCGGCTGCTCATGCCCACATTCGCGCGCCGC